>JBAZCG010000026.1:0-35959 GCA_041671085.1 Desulfurivibrionaceae bacterium
GCCAGGTTTCCGGCCGGGTGCGCATCGACATGATCGCCGGACCCATCGAGGTGCTGATCATCACCGATGAAACCGGGGAGCCCTCCTACATTGCCGCCGACATGCTGGCCCAGGCTGAGCACGACCCGCAGGCCCAAGCCATGTGCATCACCACCAGCGAAAAGCTGGCCGGACAGATCGTGGTGGAACTCAAAGCACAGCTGGCCAAGCTCTCCCGCGCCGAGATCGCCAAAAAATCCTTGAGCGAGCGGGGGGTGATTTTGGTGGCCAAGGATCTGGAGGAAGCGATCCTTTTGGCCAACCAGATTGCCGCCGAGCATCTGGAGCTGATGGTCCACGAGCCCTTTCTCTGGCTGACCCGCGTCCGCCATGCCGGGGCGATCTTCCTCGGCCGCCACACCCCGGAATCGGCCGGAGATTACCTGGCCGGTCCCAACCATGTGCTGCCGACCATGGGCACGGCCCGCTTTTCCTCGGCCCTGGGGGTGGAAACCTTCATCAAGAAATCCAGCCTGATCGCCTATTCCGAAGAAGCCCTGCGGGCGGACAGCGAGCATATCCAGCTGCTCGCCAAACTGGAAGGCCTCACCGCCCATGCCAATTCCGTGGCCATCCGGACCGCAAAAAAATAGGCATCACCCCCACGGGCTTGCCAAGGGGCCCCTAACGCATAGCCGTCCGGGAAAGGCGAACCGATATTTTTTTTGCCTTCCCCCCGGCTTTCGGAGTATAGTTCCTTCTTACCATTCACATACTACAGTTTTTTTTATACGTTACGAATCAGGCCCATGCTAAAAATCATTCTCATAGTCGATGATTCCGCCATGATAAGGCGTATCGTCAGCCAGCTTGTCCTCCGACTAGGGCACCAGCCCATCACTGCGGAAAACGGCCTCCAGGGATATGAGATGGCCGCCGAGGTCCGGCCGGACATGATTATCATGGACATCGAAATGCCAATAATGGATGGCTTTGAGGCAACCCTCCGGATCAAGGCGAACCAGCGCATCGCCCATATTCCGGTAATGTTCTTCACCGCTCTCGGCAGCGAAGAAAATATCCAGCAGGCCAGGGACGCCGGCGGCATCGGCTTTCTGAACAAGCCAATCTGCAAAGAAGAACTCGGCCAGGCCATCCGCGACATTTTCGGGACGAACTAACCAGCCATGACCTCTATCCGGGACTTCCTGTTCGACACGACTTTTTTGGACCAATCAATCGACTATCTAGCCGAGGCGCTTCATCTCGCAATCACGGTGATCGACAGCGATGGAATTACCATTGCCAGCCGCGGGAGCAAGGGGTACGACACCCCCGTCAGCCGCGCCTACCCTTTTCGTTTTTCCTCCGACATCGGCTCCATTGTCTGCGCCGCGCCAAACCATGCCCTCCTTTCCCAGGCCGAACCGCACATTCTCTATTGCCTGGCCTCGCTGAACAACCAACTCCTGCGAGAGACGGAACTTCAGGAAACCACCGAGGAAATGCTGCAACTTTCCAGTCAACTCAACTTCCTGTTCAAGGTGGCCAAAAAAATCGTCGGCATTGATGACCTTAAAAAATGCTACCAGATCATCCTGGATGAAATTTCCAAGACGATCAAGGCGGACCAGGGATTTATCCAGACCAAAGGGCGCTGGGAAGAGGAAATCCGCGTCACCCACCGGATAACCAACGAGGACGCGGACTCAACCCGAGACAGCATCGGCCTACGGCACATGGCAGCCGGCAGCACCATCATCTGCACCCGCGAAGACGGGGCCTCGCTGCTCTACTCGCCGATCAAGGGAAAAGACTGCCTGATCGGCCAGATGGTCTTTGTCCGCGCCCTCAGCCACCGGCCTTTTTCCGCCTCCGAAAAACAGCTGGTCGGCATCATCGAAAACATCATATCGCCTACCTTTGAAACCCTGCGGTTGTACGACAGCCTCCAGGATCTTTACCTGAACACGGTCAAGGCCCTGGCCGCGGCCATTGACGCCAAGGACGAGTACACCCACGGCCACTCCTTCAGGGTGGCCAAGTATGCCCTGGCCATCGGCGAAGAGCTGGGGATCGACGACCAACAGCTCAACGACTTGGAGATCGCCGGGTACATGCATGACCTTGGCAAGATCGGCATCTCGGAATTGATCCTGGGCAAACCCGGCAAGCTCACCCACGAAGAGTTCTGCCTTATCCAGAAGCACCCGGTCTTCACCGACAAGATTCTCCAGCCCATCAAACTGCCGATCCACATCCTCGAAGGGGCGACCCAACACCACGAACGGATGGACGGCACCGGTTATCCCTCCGGCCTGGTGGGCACAAACATCTCAAAGTTCGGGCGGATCATCGCGGTGGCGGATGTCTTTGACGCACTTACCTCCAAACGCCCCTACCGGGAGGCCTTGCCGGTGGAAGAGGCCCTCCAGACGCTGTGTGACGGCATCGATACCCTATTTGATCGCGAGATGATCATCGCCTTCATCTCGGCCCTGCACTCGGAACGAAGCAAGGTGGTGCTGGCCGATATCAAGATGGGACTCCGACACAACGACATTCAGAATGTAAACCAGTTCCTGATCGAACTGACGGACTTCGCCATGTCCGCCAACCGGGATTGACCCCCTCTGGCGGACAATCATCAAGGAACCCATGCAGATTCTCAAGCATCTTTTCGACAACAACAAAAACTGGGCGACCACGATCAAAGAGGGTGACCCTAATTTTTTCACCAAACTCGCCAACCAGCAGCGCCCCGAGTACCTCTGGATCGGCTGCGCCGACAGCCGGGTGCCTGCCAACGAGATCGTCAACATGCTGCCCGGCGAGATCTTCGTGCACCGCAACATCGCCAACGTGGTGGTCCATACCGACCTCAACTGCCTTTCGGTGATCCAGTACGCAGTGGACGTGCTCAAGGTCAAGCACATCATTGTCTGCGGCCACTACGATTGCGGCGGCATTACCGCTGCCCTGGAAAACAGCGAGCATGGCCTGATCGACAACTGGCTGCGGCATATCAAAGATGTGTACCGGTTTCACCAGGACGAAATCGACGCCCAGCCCAGCGAAAAAGAAAGGCTCGACCTGCTCTGCGAATTGAACGTGGTTGAACAGGTGGCCAACGTCTGCCATACGACCATGGTGCAGAACGCCTGGAAATCAGGGCAGGCGCTGGCGGTGCACGGTTGGATCTACCGGGTGAGCGACGGCATCCTCAGGGATCTCAACGTCTGCACCACCGGCATCCAAGACATTCCCCTGGTGCAGCGCATCGCCTGAGTAACCTTCCGGGGGCTTCTTCCCCTTTCACTTTTCGTTGCTGACTCAAAGCCTTCCCCCATGCCTGTTTTCCAATTAAGCGACAGCCTGTTTTTCCCGCCTCCGGCCCTGGCCAGAGAAGACGGCCTGCTGGCGGTGGGTGGCGACCTCTCCGTGCCGCGCCTGCTGCTGGCTTACCAGCATGGCATCTTCCCCTGGTCCTCGCCTGGCGAGCCGATTCTCTGGTGGTCGCCGGACCCACGCCTTGTTCTGTTTCCCCAAGAGTTCCATCTGGCAAAGCGGTTGGCCCGCACCATCCGGCAAAAGATTTTCAGCATCACCTTTGATACGAATTTTGAGCGGGTTATCAGAGCGTGCGGCGAAACCCGCCGCAAGGAAGGCCGAGGCACCTGGCTGGACGAGGCCATGATCCTGGCATACTGCCAACTGCATGACCTAGGCTATGCCCATTCGGTGGAATGCTGGCAGGATAAGGAACTGGTAGGCGGACTTTATGGGGTGGCGTTGGGCGCGATATTTTTCGGAGAGTCCATGTTCAGCCTGGCGCCCGATAGCTCAAAGGTGGCTCTGGCCACGCTGGTTAAGTACCTGGTGGCCTGGAATTTTGAACTGATCGATTGCCAGGTAGGTACCGGGCATTTACAACGGCTTGGGGCAAAGGAGATTTCCGGAGTGGAATTTTCCACCCGGCTGGCCCAGGCGATGACCAGCCCGACCCGCTTGGGCCAATGGAGCAACCCCTAAACAAACAGGAAAAAATTCCCTGCGGTTTTCACTTGCCATGCAGCCGAACACCGAGAAAACAGCCGAAAAGTGCTGAGCCCCTCGGGATCGGCAAGATCATCATGAAACCATCGGCTGGTCCACGATTTGGCCACCTCCATCCGGCAGTTTCTTGTTTCCTGGCCCAAGGCTGGGAAGATGACAGCGGCACACAACACCTCTACCTATTCACCCTCCAGCACTTCCCGAACCTTGGCGGCCAAATCTTGCCTTGAAAACGGCTTTTGGATGAAAGCGACCCCTTCTGCCACTAAACCATGCTGACCAATGACGTCGGCCGTATATCCCGACATGAACAGACGCTTGAAATGCGGCGAGAGGGCCAATAGGTTATTGGCCAAATCCAGGCCGTTTATCTCGGGCATGACCACATCAGTGATGAGCAGGTTGATCTCACTGGCGTGCTCTCTGGCCAGGCGCATGGCTTCCCCCGAAGTGCTTGCTGCCAACACGGTATAACCCTGCTTCTCAAGCATCTTCTTGGTCATTTCCAGGATTGCCCGCTCATCCTCCACCAGCAGAATGGTCTCACAACCTCGCTTGGCCGATTCTGCAGCTCTTTCCGTCTGCTCCTGCTCTATCTGCCCCACATACCGGGGCAGATAAATGGTGAACATCGTCCCCTTACCCGGCTCACTGTAAACATTTATAAATCCGTTGTTCTGCTTGACGATGCCATATACCGTGGCCAAGCCGAGGCCGGTGCCCTCGCCGATACCTTTGGTCGTAAAAAAAGGTTCGAAGATGTGGGCCTGCGTTTCCCTGTCCATGCCACAGCCATCGTCACTCACAACAAGCTGCACATACTCCCCGGGCAGAAATCCAGCATGCGTGGCGCTATATTCCTCATCGAACACATGATTGTTCGTCTCGATGGTTATCCTGCCCACGTCGGCGATGGCGTCCCGGCCATTAACGCACAGGTTAGCCAGGATTTGATCTACCTGGGAGGAATCCATCATGACTGGCCACAAATTCGCCTTCGGCTGCCAGGTGAGATGGATATCTTCACCGATAAGCCGCTGCAGCATTTTGAGCATACCCGCCACGATCTCGTTCAAATCCAACACCTTGGGCATAACCGTCTGCTTGCGAGCAAAGGCCAACAGCTGTCGGGTAATATCTGCAGAGCGCTTGGCCGCCTTAAGAATTTCCGTAAGATCGGCATGGACCGATTGCGCCGGAGCCTCCTGCTCGAGAGCCATCTCCGCACGCCCGATAATCACGCCAAGCATATTGTTGAAATCGTGGGCCACGCCGCCGGCCAAGCGACCAACTGATTCCATCTTCTGCGCCTGTTGTAATTGAGCCTGTAGCCTGTCCTTCTCCTCCTCTGCCCCCTTGCTCTCTGTGTTGTCGATAAAAACCACGATCCCCGCCACAATCTTGCCAGCTACATCCCTAATAGGCGCGGCATTTGCCAGGACAATACGGTCGTCACCATTTGTTCTTCGTATAATAAACTCCCGACTGCAAGTTTCACCGAACAAAATTGCCCGGACCAGCGGCACTTCCTCCGTGCTTAACGGCCTGCCATCAAAATCAAAAAGATGCCAATTGGCCACATATTGATTGATCTCAGCTCCATGGATAATCGCCTGGTGGTCGCCACCGCAGATGAGCAAGCCCGCCTTGTTCATATAACGCAGAGCACCATCCGGGGCATCAGCAATGGCGATACCCACCGGACTCTGGTCCATGGCGGCCTGAAGAGTGGCATTGGCCTCATGCAAGGCCTCCTCGGACCGTTTACGCTCGGTGATATCCCGACTGATCCCGATCAAACCGAGAAGATTGTGATCAGCATCAAAGAAAGGGGTCTTCAAGGTATCAAGAAGCACCCGCCGACCATCTGGATAGTCCACCCATTCTTCGTTCCGCCTTGGCACCCCGCCGCCGAGCATCTGCTGATCCTTTTCCCGAAAGAATTCCGCCAGTTCCTTGGGGAATAAATCCAGGTCGGTCTGACCGATAATTTCGTCCTTACTATGCCCTAAAAACAGGGTAAATCCCTTGTTGCAACCCAGGTAGGTGCTGTTGGTGTCTTTGTAGAAAATAAGATCCGGAATCGCATCCATAAGGCTGACGAGCAGTGCATTATTATTTTTGAGCTGATCTTCCGCTCTTGTTCGTTTCTGTACTTCACCCATCAGACTATTGACCTGGAGGTTCAACTTCTGGTTCAGTTGACGATTGTCTTCCAGGGCTCTGCTCAGATTGGGAAGGTTGAGCATTTTAGGAAGAAGCGGAACAAGCAAAAAGGCGGTGACAACGGAGATTGCGGCAGTACCTGTTTTGATGACGCCTTCAAGCCAGTAGGAAGGGACATAAATAATCCAGGCGGCCATGAAATGTGTGGTGCCGCAAGCAAGAATAAAGGCCCCGAACAAGAGGAACATCCAGAAAAATGGCAGGTCGCGACGTTTGGCGACCAGATAAAACAGCACAGCGGCGATAAAATAGTAGGCTAACCCGGTAAGGACATCCGAGCCGACATGCAACCACAACAACTCCGGGTCCCAAACGAGACAATACCCGTGTGGCATGAAATCTGAGGTTCCGGCAAGCGACTCGAGAAAATCGCGCATAACTGCCTCCATTCAAGGAAAAACCAAAAAGATACGACAGCATAGCATGAAGCAAGGGGGAAGAGAACGAAGATCATCGCAAGCGTGTTCACCGTGGCTTTCCTTGCTGGCTATTGCTGACCGCAACAGTCGCTCTGGCCGATCATCATGCGGGCAAGATCTCGCAGAAGGAAGGGGTTAACAGTTTCCTGGTCGACACAAAGGGCATCACCCTGTATTATTTCAAAAAAATACCCTGGGCAAGGCGTGAAGGATGCCGGACACCTCATGGCTCCCTAACCGAGACTTAAAGATACTGTTTGACCAGATTCCCCTCTCCGGACGGGGTCTTTTTTAGAAATAACACCCACAAAGGCGCCCTCCATTATAACCCTCCCCATCCATGAAGTCCTGCCGGAATTGCGGACGCAACTGGCCACCCGCGAGGCGGTGGTGCTTTCCGCCCCACCCGGCTCAGGCAAGACCACGGTTGCGCCCTTGGCGCTACTCGCCGAACCTTGGCTGGCAGGGCGGACCATTCTCATGCTCGAACCGCGCAGGCTTGCAGCCCGACTGGCCGCCGCTTTCATGGCCCGGAAACTGGGCGAGGAGGTCGGCCAGACCGTGGGCTACCGGGTCCGTTTTGAATCAAAGGTCTCGGGCGCAACCAGGGTGGAGGTGGTTACCGAAGGGGTGTTCACCCGCCGGATGCAGGACGATCCTGAGCTGACCGGGGTGGGGTTGATCATCTTTGACGAGTTCCATGAGCGCAGCCTGCAGGCCGATCTGGCCCTGGCCCTCTGCCTGGATGTGATGAGCGGGTTGCGGGACGATCTCAAGCTCCTGATCATGTCCGCCACCCTGGACACCGGGGCAGTAAGCCGACAGCTGGACAATGCCCCGGTGGTCATGGGCAAGGGCCAGAGCTATCCCGTGGGCGTGGAATATGGCCGAGGAGGACAATTGGTCCACCCCCGGGAAATCGCCAAACAAGTAGCCACCACCATCCACAGAGGATTGGCCGAACAACCGGGCGATATTCTTGCATTTCTCCCCGGCGCCGCCGAGATCCGGCATACCCAGGCGTTACTGAGCGCTGCCCTGCCGCCCGCCGAAATCGCCATCCATCCCCTGTACGGCGACTTGAGCCTTGCCGCCCAGACCGCCGCAGTACAGCCGGACCCAAAGGGCCGTCGGCGCATCATCCTGGCCACGCCCATTGCCGAAACCAGCATCACCATCGAGGGCATCCATACCGTGGTGGACAGCGGCTGGGAACGAACCCCGCAATTCGACCCCAACAGCGGCTTAAGCCGCCTGACCACCCAGCGCATCTCGCACGCCTCGGCCACCCAGCGCACCGGACGGGCCGGACGCCTTGGTCCGGGCCATTGTTACCGGCTATGGAGCCTGAGCGAAGATCACGGCCTCAAGCCCTTCGACCCGCCGGAGATCATGGCTGCCGATTTGAGCCAACTGGTCCTGGATCTGGCCCGCTGGGGAGTGCATGAGCCAAAGGCCTTACGCTGGCTCGATCCCCCGCCATCCGGGCATTTCGCCCAGGCTCAATCCATGCTTCGAGCCCTCGGAGCCCTGGACCAACAAGACCGCATCACCCCCCTTGGCAAAAAGATGGCCGAGCTCCCGACCCACCCGCGCCTTGGCCACATGCTGCTTGGGTCTGCCAAGCATGGCGCAACCGAATTGGCCTGCGACCTGGCCGCCCTGCTCTCGGAGCGGGATATCATTAAAGGTCGGGACCGTTCGGCGGATATCGAGGACCGCCTCCACGCTCTGGTAGCCTTCCGCAACGATGGCCCGGCTGCAGCCAAATCCCTTGATGTGGACACCGATGGTTGCCGCAGGGTGATCCAAACCAGCAAACAGCTTCGGGAGCATCTGCCAAAAACCACCAAGAGCAAGGGTGATAACCGCGCAGCGCCAACGGCGAGTCCGGGCGAACTCCTGGCCCTGGCCTTTCCGGACCGGATCGGACAACGGAGAACTGCGGGACAGGGCCAATACAAGCTGACCTCCGGACGCGGAGCGGTGCTCCCTGCCCATGACCGCCTCGCGGCTCATGAGTATCTTGCCGTAGCCGAACTGGACGCGGGCAAAATCGAAGGAAGGATCTTCCTTGCCGCTCCCCTTGCCAGGCAAGCCATGCTGGCCCTGTTCGCCCCTCAGCTCGAACGGGAGGAAAAGGTGTACTGGGAAGAACAGAGCAGTACGGTAAAGGCTCAACGCCTCCTGCGGCTAGGTGAGCTTATTCTGGAGGCAGCTCCGCTGGCAAAGCCTCCAGCAGAGGCGGTACTGGCCGCTCTGCTCCTCGGCCTCCGCAGCCTCGGCCTTACCGCCCTACCCTGGAGCGACAAGGCCAAGGAGTTGCAAGCACGGATCATAAGCATGCACCTTTGGCAGCCGGAAGCGGGTTGGCCCGATGTCTCCGATGATTACCTGCTCAAAACCCTTGAGCAGTGGCTGGCCCCCTATCTCACCGGGATGCGCAGCGCGGAACACCTCAAGAAACTCGACCTATTCACCATCCTTTCCGCCCTGCTCGACTGGCAACAGCGAAACCACCTGGACCGAGAGGCCCCCACCCACCTCACGGTGCCCAGCGGCTCCCAAGTCCGGCTGCGCTACACCCCTGGCGAGCCACCGGTGCTGGCGGTGCGCCTCCAGGAGATGTTCGGCTTGGCCGACACCCCAAGGGTCTGCAACAACACGGTGCCGGTCCTGCTTCATCTCCTTTCCCCGGCCCAGCGACCCATGCAAATCACCCAGGATCTGCGCGGCTTCTGGGAAGGAGCCTACCATGAGGTGAAAAAAGAGCTCCGAGGCCGCTATCCCAAGCACCACTGGCCGGACGACCCCTGGCAGGCCCAGCCCACCCGACGGATCAAACCCCGCAGGTAGAGAAGAGGATACGCCAAGCCAGAAAGCTTCGTTCTTGGCAAGAAGCAAATTTTGTTGATATATATATAAAATCACTTTGCTGCGGAAAAACTTGTGGCGTGAAAGATTGACCTCCGCCAGTGCCGAATCTAACATAATGGTGGAGACCAATTAAGGAAGTCCTTGGTAATTCTCCAGAATACCAATAACTCTCTAAGTTTTGATGGGTGCCATAAATGCCGTCTTTTGGGCCTCCAAAGTGCTTTATCGTCGGACTCTTTGACTTAGTAGGTGTAAGCAGGGACCTTCGTAACTTGCCTACATGCCAAGAGGTTACACAGGAAGGAATCGACCATCTTGGTCTACTGGCACGCCAAATGAGGAAGAGACCGGTCAGGGGAGGCATTGAGATCGGTCTTGGTGCCGAACTCGACGATCGGGAAATTTTCGGATCAGGGATATCCGAGGCATATCGACTTGAAAGTAAAATTGCAGACTGGCCACGAATCCTGATCGGAAAACAACTACGAATAACCTGACTAAGGTGGCTGGTGGCTCTTGCCACACAGACTGCGAACGGATGAACCAGGTGCATGCGGAGATATGCCTGAAGCTCCTTTGTTTCGACTCTGAGGACAATGCAATGCTGGATTTATTGTCGCCGCACCTTGCTACGATTATCGGTGACGAGTATCAGAATTACCTCATGAAGGCTAGGGACTTTGTTGCTTCCGAATTGAATCGTTTCCGCAATGAAGGTGATACCAAGCTTGCTGGCCGATATGAGAAATTCTCCGATTACCTGTGTAATACCAGGGAATAGCTTACATTTTTTGGCTGACGGCATAAACGCTTCTACGATAAATCAGTTGAGGAAGTTGGTCATGAATTTCGATGTTCCGGTAATCGGCATACTGCGGGGGGTGGAGGGTGATTTCTTCGGCGAGGTGATGCAGATCTCCTTTGCCGCCGGGCTAACAGCCATGGAAGTCACCATGAACACCCCGGACGCCGAACAAATCGTCAGGGAATATCGCCCCGCCGTGCCCGCCGGCAGGCTGCTGGGCATGGGCACCATCCGTAATCTCGAAGAAGCGAGGCGGGCGGTGGGAGCCGGGGCCATGTTTCTCGTTACCCCCAATACGAACACCGGGGTAATCGAATATGCCAGGAAGGAAGGCGTTCCCATTGTCACCGGGGCGCTGACCCCCACCGAGGTCTACGCCGCCTGGTCCGCCGGGGCTGATCTGGTCAAGGTCTTCCCCTGCGGCGCCATGGGCGGGCCCCAGTACATCAAAGACCTCCTGGGTCCTTTCGATCACCTCCGGCTCGCGGCCGTGGGCGGGGTGAGCCTTGCCAATCTCCAGGAATATTTTACCGCAGGTGCCGCAACGGTGGGGGTCTCCACCAGCCTATTCGGCACCAAGGCCCTGCGGGAAAAAAACCTTGACCAGATCGGACAAAACGTTAAAATTTTCATTGAGCATTGCCGCAGCGCAAAAGATCGAGTATGATCCCCTCCTTTACTTGCTAAATTTACGTCTTTTTCAAGGAGAATCCCCCCATGTTCAGACCGGAAATTAAAGTTATCGACTGCACTGTCCGCGACGGCGGCTTAATGAACAAATGGCAGTTTGACGACACATTTGTCAAACAGGTGTACCATGCCCTTGCCGAAGCAGGGGTTGATTACATGGAAATCGGCTACCTCAGCTCAGAAAACGCCTTTGACCGCAAGGAAGTCGGCCCCTGGCGCTTTTGCGGGGAAAAAGACCTGAAGCGCATCATCGGGGATTCGGAAAAGAAGATCAAACTCTCGGCCATGGCCGACATTGGCCGGATCGACTACGACGACATCCCGGTGCGCTCGGAAGGCTCTCTCGACATGATCCGTGTGGCCTGCTATGTCCACCAGATCGACAAGGCTGCTGATCTGGCCCACCACTGCATGGACAAAGGCTACGAAACCACGATCAATCTGATGGCGGTTTCCACCGTGGGCCCCCGCGACCTGGCAGAAGGGCTCAACGACCTGGCCAAATGCCGGGTTCCGGTGATCTATCTGGTGGACAGCTTTGGCGCATTCTACCAGGAAGACATCGAGGTACTGGCCAAGATGTACATGGAACGGATGCCTGAAAAAACCATCGGCATCCATGCCCACAACAATCAGCAACTGGCCTTTGCCAACACCATCTCTTCCGTCATCTGCGGGATCAACTACCTGGATGCCACCCTGTACGGCATTGGCCGCGGCGCAGGCAACTGTCCGTTGGAGCTGCTCCTTTCCTTCCTGAAGAATCCCAAGTTCCAGGTTCGCCCCCTGATCAAAGTGATCGAAGAGCAGATCCTGCCCTGGCGGGAGAAAATCGACTGGGGGTACTTCATCCCCTACATGGTTTCCGGGGTTCTCAACCAGCATCCCAGGGCGGCCATGGCCTGCATGGAATCCGACAAAAAGAATCAGGTCACCGAATTCTATGACCAGATGACCAGCGCCGCTTCCGGTATCTGATCTTTTCGGAAAACGAGTGTTACACAAGGCAGCCTCGGCGATGGGGCTGCCTTTTTTCGTTGCGCTCAGTGAGGGGGATGGACTGCATGGGAACCAACGGAATTGTGCTTACGGAAGAGGATATCACCGGGATCATGGCCGATGCCATAGTGAATGCCGCGAACAATTCCCTCCTGGGCGGCGGCGGGGTTGACGGCGCCATCCACCGGGTCGCCGGCCCGGAGCTGCTCGCGGAATGCCGAACCCTGGGCGGCTGCCCGACAGGGGAGGCCCGGATCACCAAGGGCTACAACCTGCCGGCCGCATCGGTCATCCACACGGTGGGTCCTGTCTGGCGCGGCGGAACCCAGGGGGAGCCGGAGCTGCTGGCCCGCTGCTACCGGAGCTGTTTTTCCCTGGTCCAGGAATATGGCCTCCGAAGCATCGCCTTTCCCGCGATCAGCACCGGAGTCTATGGCTACCCCAAGGAAGAGGCTGCCCGGATTGCCATCCAGGAAGCGCGGCGGGCCCTGGCGGAAAACGAAACCCTGACCAGCATCCTCTTTGTCTGCTTTAACAGCGCCACACGGCTGGCCTATGAGAAGGGTTTGGCAGAGTCCTAATCGCCCGCCTTCACAACAACCTCCAAGACCGCCCCGGCAAACTCCACCAGATCTCCGGGGACCAGCTGACGTCCTCGCCGGGTTTCCACCTCACCGTTGACTTGTGCCTCGCCCTCCTGGATACGGAGCTTCGCCTCACCACCGGTATCAACCACCCCGGCCAGTTTAAGAAACTGACCAAGCCGAATGACCTCATCGCGTACCGCCACCTGCTGTTTGTCCATACCCTCTGTTCCTCTTGTTAAAACGGCGGAGCAATGGTCACCAGAATCCGCAGATCAGTATGCGCTCGAACGCCGTGGGGTTCGCTGATGTCGCAGAGCAGCAGGTCACCTGCCTGGGCCGGAATAGCCTGCTCATCCTTGCCGAGAAATTCCCCGGTTCCCTCCAACACCTGAATGGAGAGCTGGCCTTCCGTGTCATGGGAGTGCACCGGGAAAACCTGCCCGGCGCTGAGATTGAAATTCAGAATCCGAAACCAGGGAGAATCATGGAGCAACATCCTTTTCATGCTCCGACTGTCAAAAACTCTGGTCTCGGCAAGACTCTTTTTCTCCATCATCGCGGCACCTCCTGTGGGTAGATTGAATGCATCTCTTTGCTCCCCATTATACGAACGCCACGCCCTATTTTCCTTGACCTGAATCAAAAAACTCACGATTCACCATAAAAAAAACCGCCATCCGAGATTCGTATGGCGGCGAGCAAGGACAGAACCCTTCCCTGCTGATTACTTGAGGGCAATGCCCTTCTTTTTGGCCTGGGCTTGGGGGCCGGCCTCTTTCATCCGCAACTCCCAATCCTCTTCCGAGGGAGCGGATCCTGGCACCAGCCGCAACTCCTGACTCCTGGATTTGATTTCCCCGTTGAGTACGGCACCGGATTCCACAGCCAGATCCATGGTCTCAACCTTGCCTTCGATAAAGCCGCTTTTTACCACATACAGCTTCTTGACATTGACCGTGCCCTCAACCCGGCCCGAACAGACAAAGGTATTGACCACAATGTCTCCGGAGATCGTCCCGGTTTCGCCAAGGATAAGATACTCACCGCGGATATTTCCTTCGGCCTTGCCGTCAAGCCGCAGCTTACCCTTAAACGAGATATCACCAACCAGCTGCATATCCGTGCCGATTACGCTGGTAATCATCTCTGATTTTGCCTCTCCGATGCCCTGCCTGTTAAAAAAACCCATGCCAATCACCTAGTTCGGATTTTTCAAAAAATATACTCTGGACGAGGACTCCGGAGCTGCATCATCGGGCCATTTCCACCTCGTGTTCTCTCGGCAACACGGCAGCGCGGGTATTCACCTGAATAAATTTGACCGGATCGATCAATTTGTCCCGATATTTGATTTCGTAATGCAGATGGGAGCCGGTGCTTCTCCCCGAGTTGCCCACCAACCCGATGACCTGCCCCCTGGTCACGGTATCGCCCGGCTTGACAAAATCCTGCTGGAGATGGAAATAACTGGTCTGAAATCTGTTGCCATGATCTATGGCGATGAAATTACCATGGCCGTTGTCATAACCATTGGCAACGACAACGCCATCCGCCGGGGCAATGACCTTGATGCCGGGACTATTTTTGATATCAACCCCACTGTGAAAGGCGGGTTCCCCGTTGATGGGATCAAGCCGCCCCCCAAAGCGAGAGGTAATAACGCCCCGGACCGGTGCCCCAAGAGGCACGGACTGGATGGTATCCAAATAATGGTCCACCTTCAGGGTGAGACCTTCATACGAATCCTGTGGCAGCCTGGTAAAAGGTCCGCCCGCGCCTTTCGCGCTCTCATGCACCTCAAGATTCACCCCCACCGAGGCAAGAATGGATTCGATAACCTGGCTTTTGTGTTTCAGGTCGGTGAGGGCCGCATTCAACAGGGCCTGCTGCTCCTGCTCCTGTTGTGTGGTCCGCGCCTGCATGCTGGTGTTCAAGGCGACGGTGACCGCCAGATTTTTTTGCATTGCCGCCATCTGCTGGCGCAGGACGAAATTTTCTCCGGAAAAAAACCAGCCGACCCCGCTGCCAAGCACCAGAAAACAAGTGATCCCGAGCACAAACTTCAGGGTTTTCCTGGAGACAACAAACGAACGGATTGCCCCCCGTTCACTGGTCATAATAAAATGTATTTGTTTATCCATGCAGCGAGCCCCCTCCCGTTCGCAATCCGGCGATAAAACAGCACCTGCACCCGCCCAACCCCTATCAGGGCGAGAAAACTATCTTCTCGAAAAAGAAAGGAAATTCACAATAATTTTGAAAAGAGTAACAGTAATGCGACAGGCAAACCAGATTTTTTTTGGCCTCTTTCAGGGAGGTGCTTGCAATCCTTTATGCCCCCGGCATTTTGACCCGATTATTTTTTTCTGCAAACCAAACAATTACAGTAGGACATTCGACCTCATGGCAACCAAAAAATCTTTTTCTGTCTCTTGCCTCTTGTCTCTTCGCAAGAAAGACGCTATGCATATTTCCATGATGCAAGCATTCTTCCGTTCCCCTCCTAATTTTCCTTACAAAAATTCATGCGCAAAAAGCACACCTCCCCTCGGCAAGCAGCCTCGGCCATCAAAAAAACCGAAAAACTTACAGGGAAACCGCACATCCGCAAACTTGCGGTCAGCGACGACCTGGGCACCCTCTTCTCCCCTGACCTGGGCAACGAGATACCGCAAAGCTTTACCAGCGCGCTGGCAACCGAACTTTCCGCCACAACTCTGGCCGAGATTCTTACGGAAAAGGAGGAGCTGCCAACCCCTGCCCAGTTGCTGCAGGACGCGATCAGAAACTCCCCCCCTCCCCAGGACCGAATCGACCTCCATGGCTGTACCGCTGCCGAGGCGGAGACAAAAACGAAGAATTTTCTCTCCCGGGCTTTCCGCAATCACCTGAAAACCATTACGATCATAACCGGCAAGGGCCTCCACTCGCCGGAAGGCTCGGTACTCAAAGATGTCATTGAAGCCCGGCTCAAGATCATGAAAAGCGATGGCACGATCCTCGCCTATCTCTGGGAAAAAAAGGACCGGGAAAAAAGCGGGGCACTGCTCGTCTACCTGCCCTAATACCCCCCAACCAAAAGGACCCTTGCCATGCCCCTCCATTCGGTCTCTGTTTTCACCCCCTTTTCCTTTGTCATCGGCCAGAGAATTCACATTGCCGGGGGTCCGCGCAGCGGAGACTGGCAGGTGATCGGCCTGAGCGAACGCAAGGTTCAGCTCCGATGCCCGGTTTCCGGCCGGGAAGTGGAGTGGGACCGGTTCTGTTATCTTGCCGAGGTCCGCGAACAGGAATGGCCCCTGCCGCGCTGAGATTTTCTAAGCCAGAGACCCTTGACTTGGATGCAACTCGAATTATATTCCCTGACAACCTCCGGGCCTCAGGCCCGGCTGAACATCCCCACAATGCGCACCGAGGATCGCCACATGGGAAACACAGTAAAAACAGGGATGCTGATGGCTGCCTTGACCGCCCTCTTCATGGTGGCCGGCCAGGCCATGGGCGGCCAGAGCGGGATGACCGTGGCCCTGCTCCTGGCCCTGGCCATGAATTTTTTCGCCTACTGGTTCAGCGACAAGCTGGCCCTGAAAATGGGCGGGGCCCGGGAGGTGGAGCAGAGCGAAGCGCCGGTGCTGCATGCCCTGGTTGCCGGGCTTGCCACGCGGGCCGGACTGCCCAAGCCCCGTATCTATATCATTGACAGCGAAACCCCCAACGCCTTTGCCACGGGGAGAAACCCCGCCCATGCGGCGGTGGCCGTTACGCGAGGGTTGATGGCCATTCTCAGCCGCGATGAGTTGGAAGGCGTGCTGGCCCATGAACTGGCCCATATCAAGAACCGGGACATCCTGATCAGCTCCATGGCTGCGGTTATGGCCGGGGCCATCAGCTCCCTTGCCACCATGACCCAATGGGCCATGCTCTTCGGGATGGGCAGAAGCTCCGATGACGAGGACAGCGGCGGTGGGATGATCGGCGCCATCCTGATGATGATCATCGCCCCCATTGCTGCGGCCCTGATCCAGATGGCCATCTCCCGGAGCCGCGAATACCTGGCCGACGCCACCGGCGCCCAAATCTGCGGCCACCCGGCCTCCCTGGCCAGCGCCCTGAAGCGCCTGGAAGGCGCGAACCATCAACGCCCCATGGAGGTCAACCCGGCCACGGCCCAGATGTACATCGTCAACCCGCTCTCCGCCGGGGGCATGGCCAACCTGTTCAGCACCCATCCGCCCATGCAGGAACGGATCCGGCGGCTTCTCGCCGCCGGTTGAGCCATGCCCCGCGCCTCCGCCATCACCACCATCCTCTTCGACTATGGCGGAGTCCTGGCCGAAGAGGGTTTCACCCTGGGGCTTGCGGCCATTGCCAGGGAAAACGGTCTTGACCAGGCTTCTTTTTTTCATACCGCCGCCGAAGCCATTTACGGTTGCGGCTATGTGACCGGCAAGTCCACGGAGCACGCCTACTGGCAGCTGCTCCGCCGCCAAACCGGCATCAAGGGCGAAGACCGGGCGCTGACCGAGACCATCCTCAGCCGCTTTACCCTGCGCCCCAGGATGCTTGGGGCGGTCCGCGCTCTCAGGGAGCAGGGGGTGAATTCGGTCATTCTCAGCGACCAGACCGACTGGCTTGACCGTCTCAATAAACGGCAGCCCTTTTTTCAGGAATTCAGCCGGGTCTTCAACAGCTATCATCTCGGGAAAAGCAAACGCGAACCAAGCCTGTTCACCGACATCCTCGCAACCCTCAAAATCGAAGCCCGACACACCCTTTTTGTGGATGACAACCCGGGCCATATTGAACGGGCGGCAGCCCTTGGCCTTAAAACCCATCTGTTCCAGAGTGAGGAACTGTTTTTCACAGACCTTGCCCGGCGCGGCCTTGCCTGAAGCCAACCGGAGAAACATCTGACCAGAAGAGAAGGACGCCGTGCTGGATCATAAAAAACTCGCCGTCATTCATATTGTCACAAAGGAACTGGGGGTCAGCGACGAGGAATACCGCGACACCCTGGAAATGGTGGCAGGGGTCCGCTCGGCCAAGGATCTGGACGACGCCGGCTTTCAAAGGCTCATGCGCTATTTCGCCCGAAGCGGGCATTATCGCGCCAACCGGGACGGCATTACTTTCCGGCAGAAGATGTACATCAAGCATCTTTTAGAAGATCTTGCCTGGAATACGGAGCATTGCACGAACTTTCTCAAGAAATACTACAAGGCCGCAGAGATAGGGACACTTTCCAAAAAAGAGGCCGGCAAGGTGATCGAATCCCTGAAGCATATCCTGGCAGGAAGAAAAAAATGAGGAGCAAAGGACAGCAATGACAACATTCCGAAATGAATGGGACCTGAGCATGGCCCTACAGGTTCTGCACAGCGAAAACGTGGATGGCAAAGTCTGGGCCGAGGCGGTGAAATGGCTGTTTCTCTTTGGCCCCCCGGCAATCCGAGAGATGATCAGCCAGGCTTCAAGCATGGCAACCGGCGAATTTTTCCCGGAACTGTCCCCCATCGGGTATACCGATCAGGGAGAACCCCTGTACGACATAAAAAAACTTGCGGAGAGCCTAGGGATGAGCGAAGAGGAAGCCGTGGCCAAGATGGCGGAGCTGGAAGAGGAACACGATATCCAGAGTCTTTATGACGCTCCGGAGACACATAAAATACAATAAGCTCAAATTCAGAGGAGAAACCCGCCCCGTCGCCTGTCCCGAGCGAGAACCCTATCCAAAGAAAGCATGCCCCCACCCCGGCAAACAAGAGCCAGGGCAATTCCCAGCACCAGGATATGGTACTCATACCCCTCACCCTGTTGCTGCCCGAACCAGTTCATAAAAAAACCATGTTGCAGATGATTCATCTTCAGGCAGATTGCGATGGCCGTGCCAATAGCCAACGCCCAGACCCTCGTAAAAAGGCCAAGCACCAGCAACAACGAGCCAAAAACCTCGGAGACCATCAAGAGAATGATGGCCCAGAAAGGAAAACCCATGGCGGAAAAAGCCGTGACCGTTGCTACATATCCTGGTCCGCCGAACCAGCCGAAAACCTTTTGCACACCGTGGGGAAAGATCACCACCCCCAAAGCCAGACGGATCAAAAATTGAACAGGGCTGCTATCTGTCGCTACCAGGTTTTTCACCATCAGAAACCTCTCATCATAACCGGTTACACTGTAATACCCCGCGCTGCCTTCGGGAAAAAAATTCCCGCTCACGAGTCCCAGCAATGGCGCAGATTTTTAATATATCAACTCAAGAACGGAATTTCCAGTTGAAAAACAATTATCCGCCTCGATAGACGAAGTGTTTTCACAACAATGGGCATGGCGTTTTATTTTTTTTTCAGGTAATAATTAACGATCTTCCCAGGAGAACCGAACACGCCACTGACGCCGGCGTATCGTCCGAACCATGCCGCTCCCCCCTTTTCCAGGTCGACATGTGTCCGTGTTTTGGGCAGAGGGACAAATTTTATCGGCCAATCCGCAGCTGTTTCCAACATGATGATATGCAACACGAGGAGAGACCATTGAACACCCAATTCCGTTATTCTTTCTTGCTCTTGACCCTGCTTCTTTTTCTCGTAGCCGGTTGCGGCACAAAAGAAACAAAAGACGCCTTGGAAAAGCCTGCAGGGGAGGGGACCAGAATCACCGCTGCGGAACTAACCGAGCTTCTCTCCGACAACACTATTACCATTTATGAATACGGTGAGACCGCAATCATCGAAATGTACGGCAATGGCAAAATGTACGCCGCAAAAAGTAAGAATGAAAAAAATGAGGGGAAGTGGTCAGCGGAAAACGACAAACTCTGCCTCCAATTCAAGCGCTGGGGCTTTGGCGATGAGATCTGCTACACTGTGTTTCGCAAGGGCGAAGAATATAGCCTGTACACATCCAACGGCATAAAATCGAGCTATTTCACCATATCAAAAGGTGTCAAACGAGGGCAGGCAGGCAAAGGTACGGCAAGCACCCAGAAACAAACAAGCAAACAGGCCATTGCCACCGCCTCTCCCGATGTGATGGTCGAAAAACAGGCCGCCGCACCTCCGGTATCCGCCCCTACAATCCAGGAGACAAAACAAACCTCAAACCCGCAGACAGCCAACCGGGATCTGGGCATGATCTACCGCGGCATGAGCCAGAACTGCCCAGGCTGCAATCTACAGGGGGCCAACCTGGCCGAAGCCAGCCTGATGCGGGCCAACCTGGCCGGGGCCAATCTGACCAACGCCAATCTCCTCAAGGCCAACCTCAAATGGGCAAACCTGAAAGGCGCCAATCTAACGAGTGCGGACCTCTCCGGGGCCAATCTGGCCGGGGCCGATCTTTCCGGAGCCAATCTTGATCGGGCCGACCTGACCGGGGCCAATCTCGAACAGGCCAACCTCCGTGGCGCCATAATCAATGGCGCCATCGGTCTTGACCTAAAAAAAGCCATCCGCTAATAAACCACCGAATATTTGCCGGAGCCGATCCTGACACAGGTTCGGCTCCGGCCTTCTCACTTGCTCCGCCGTACAGCCCTGGTCATGGCGGGCCACTGCCGTGGCGCCAAACAGAGAAAAGGATAGAGTAGCCAGCGCATCTTGCCCAGACGGGCAACAGTTATATCCTTGCACCGACAGCAATCACAGGACGCGGCGAGATCTTTTTCCTCACCGAGCCATTGATGCTGATACACCAAAAATACATGGGAATTGGCCTTGGCGCATTCCTCGCACAGCCACTGAACGGTTCCGTTTATCTGCCACTTCTGCATAGTAAATTCTCTCTTCATCCCCGATCGTTTGCCTTCATTTCCGCAACAATACCAACACCACAAGTATCGGTATCTTAACTTTTTTTCTTTAACGTTTCCACAACGCACCATGGACTTTATTCTCTCGCAAAAGCCCCTCATCCTCTTTGCCGTGCAAACCGATACGAATTGCAAGAGGGCATGTTTCGGCATCAATGCCACAGAGCCGCCAGACGCGGCTGAAGGAGGGACCATGTACGAGACAGACCGGCTCCGGCTCCTTGCGGAGCTCACCAACGAATGCTGTGAATTAAACCATGGTCCCGGCACCCGCCTGGAAAACTTTCCGGCGGTGGACTACATTGTCATGCCCTTTGGCTATCAGGAAACCGAGATCGCCGAGGTCTCGGTCCGCGAAATGGTCATCCCGGTTTGCCGGGAATGCGCCGCCGCCTTGGCTGGCGAAGAATGGACCCTGCTCTACTGCTTTGAATGTTGCAGCTGCCAATGGGTAGCCAGAGCGTTTTCCAAAAACCGCTACCGGCATCACATCCTTTGGCTGCGAGGCTGCCCACATTGCGCCGAACAATTCGGAGGCCTGTATTTCAACGATCCCATAACCATGCTTGGGCTGCCGGCTTTCCTGAGCCAGCAACGAGGGAGCATGATGGCCGCCTGAAATCCCTGCCGGTTTATAGGGGGCCGGTCACCCGTCCTTGCCGAGATAGGTCCGCGCCCCCATGTAACACCCGTAAAAAAAACCGTTACGCAACGAGCTCTGCCGAATGGTGTCACCCTTTTTGGGCGCATGGATGAAGTTGCCGTTTCCGGTATAAATCCCGACATGGGACACCGCCGAATCCCCGTTGGTGGCAAAAAAAACCAGGTCCCCCGGAGCGAGATCTTCACGGCGCACCGGACTCCCCGCTTGAAACTGCGCCATGGAATTACGCGGCAGATTGAGGCCGTTGAGCTTGTAAATGGTCATGGCCAGGCCGCTGCAATCAAAACCCGTCTCCGCCGACTCCCCGCCCCATTCATAGGAAATCCCGAGAAACCCCTCTGCAGTGCTCACCAGCATCTTCCGCAAGACCCCGTCCTGATAGTGCCGGAAGCGGGCCGCAGCAAACTCCCCCGGCGCAACCACATAAAACGCTTCAATCACCCCGACTTTTCGTAACTGCACGGCCCTGGCCTCCGCCTCCTTTCTCGACGGATAATCTCCGAACCGAACCTTGTACAACCCGTTGGCATGGCGATAATAATAGGCATCAAGCCCCAGGGCATCAAGTTTTCGCATGAGCTGAACCGCATTGTCCAGCTTAGCAAAGGCGCCGACCTGGATGGTATGCCCCAGCATGGCCAATTTTTTTTCCGAGGCTACCTTGGGCAAGGCTCCATCTCCCTGCCGGAGTCCACTACAGCCCGAAAGACTCCCAAGGACAACCACCAGCAGCAACCACCTGGCCAAGAAAAATACTTGCCCTGCCATGCTCACGACTTCACCCTCCCCGTGGTCCTGCCATAATCGGCCAACGCAGAAGCAAGCTCCTTTTGCACCGAATCGACCAGCTCCTTTGGGGCAAGGGCCTTTGCCCCGCTCCCCCAGGAAAGAACCCAGCGCTTGACCTCATAGAGGTGCCGAGCCGGGAAACCAAGGACCACACTCCCATCTTTTTTCCGGACCACAGTCTGCTGGGGATGCCATTCCCGCTCCAAAACATATGGGGCATGCTCCCCGGAAAATAAAACCTTCACCAAGACCTCGCGCTCCCCGCTAAAAATACCGAACTGGGTCCCGGCATAGCGCGCGTGATCAAAATCCTCGGGCACGGTAAACCGTTTTTTAAGCAACAGGGCCGTTTCGATCCTGGACATGGCGAAGGTCACAATTGCGTCACGCCGATGGCAATGGCCTATAAGGTACCACTCTCCCTGATAACGCACGAGATGGTAGGGATCAACCCGCCGTTCCGTACTCTCCTGCCCGCCGGGTTTGCGGTAGGAAATGACCAACGTTTGGTTTTTGCTTAAGCCCGCCGACACAGCCTCCCACACCTCCGGCTCAAGCCTGGTTTGCCGCTCCGGAATCACCGACAGCTTATCTTCCACCCAGGTGGAATGAATGGAGACCTTCTCGGGAAGGGAATCCTCTATTTTCCGGAACACCTTCTGCAGCTTGCGGTAGATGGGCGTATCCTCGTGTAAACGCAAGGCTTTTTCCGCGATGCAGATGGCGAACAAATCGCTCTCATTCAGGGAAATGGCGGGCAGGGCATAATTTTCTTCGGTGTAATAATAGCCCCGACTTTTGCCCTCGTAAGCAATAGGTGCATCACGCTGATTCCGCAGATAATCGATATCACGCAAGATACTCTTGGCGCTCACCTCGTATTCGGCGGCCATGGAGCTGCAGTTTGGCATAATCCCACTCCGCATCCCCTCGCGGATCTTGCGGTCGATGAACAGCAATCGTAAAAGTTGGGTCTTGTCTTTTGCCATATCTTTTTCAAAAAAATTGCACAGGTAGGACACCATTTGTCCTACCTGTCATGATAGTCTCAGTGCAGAAGAAAATACAACCCAACTTTTCATCTGGAGGAAAACAATGCCTTACAAAATTCATGGCTTCAAACAGGGATTTTTCACCGCACTCAACCGGTGTGTCGCGACCTCCTTCTTCACCGTGACACAGCCTACAGGACAAACCGAGAAAAATCGCCCTGTCTCCGATCCGACCCAGAAGACGCCGAGAAACCTTGCCAGGGAAAGATATCTCGCCATCCCCACCTTTATCCGGCAAGGAAAAACCCTGGCCCTATAAAAAATGGGACAGAGGCCCTCGGCCTCTGTCCTTTTGCCCTGAACCTGGGGCATGGACGCAACATTCTTGCTCGACACTGGACCTTGGCGTATACTGGTCGGAGTGGATTCCACAATCTGCCCTAAAACCATAACGCCAAAGGTCAGCCCGAGCCTGCCATGATCAAGAAGGTTCCCATCGAAGAACTCCAGCCCGGTATGCATATCGAGCGGTTTGATTGCAGTTGGCTGGACCACCCCTTTCTCTTCAACAGCAAAAGGATCAAAACCCAGGACGAGATAGAACGCCTCAAAACTTGGGGCATCACCCAGGTCTATATCGAGGACGGCCAGAACCCAGAGCCGGACCCGCCCAGAATCGAGCAGAAAAGCCCCCCCAAGCCCGTGGCATTCGAGCACATTGTCACCCCGCAGACAGCGCGGGTTGACCGCGAACTCAGACATATCCCGATCCGCCATGAAATTATCCGGGCCCAAAAAATACGGCACCGGGCAAGCCAGGCCGCAAAGAATATCCTTGCCGACGTGCGGGCTGGGAAAAAAATTCAGACCAGGGAGGCCAAAGCGGCAGTGGGTGAGCTGGACAATTCCATCTGCCACAACAAGGACGCACTTTTCCTGCTCATGCGGCTGCGCAAGAAGGATGAATACACCTTCGATCATTCAGTGAGCGTGGGCGTTCTGCTCCTAGCTTTCTGCCGAGCCATGGGTTTTGACCAAGAAACCACCCAAACCATTGGCCTGGGCGGGCTCTTGCATGATGTGGGCAAGATGGCGGTACCCCTGGCCATCCTCAATAAACCCAGCGCTCTCAACGAGGATGAGTTTAAAAAAATCCAGCAGCATGTCATCTATTGTAAGGAAATCTTGGCCACCACCCACAATATTTCCCTACCCGTGGCCCAGATCGCCATGGAGCACCATGAACGGTTCGACGGCACCGGCTATCCCCACGGCCTTGCCGCCGAGGCCATCAGCCTGGGCGGGCAGATGGCCGCTATTGCCGATGTGTTTGACGCCCTGACCTCGGACCGCTGCTACCGCAACGGCATCGACCAGGTCGAGGTGTTGCGCAAGCTCTACGGCTGGAGCCGCAGCCATTTCAACGAAGGCCTGGTCCACCGCTTTATCCGGTGCATCGGCGTCTATCCAGCCGGCACCCTGGTTCAACTGGAAAGCGGCCTACTTGGAGTGGTGGTGGAATCGACCGACAACCTACTGCGCCCCGTGGTTCGCCCCATTTATGACACCAGACACGACTGGGCAGTCAACCAGAAGGACATCGATCTCTCCAAGTCCACAGGCAAGGGCGGCGAGGATCGGATCATCTGCTATGAGTCAGCCAAACGCTGGCGGATCAACCCCCTCAAGGTTCTCGGCATCACCTGATTTCCCGGCGGAATACCGACCTTTCCCCACCCCATTTTACCGACTCCCCCCCATATATTTCCCTGCCCCGCTCGGGTACAGTGCCAGAGATTTGTACCAACGCGCCACACCTGGCATGAGAAAAAAAGGAAACTCATATGACCCGTTGTAATCTTGCCAAGCAGTGCGTTTTCTTCACTGTCCGCGACGAGGGGAAGGAGATGCAGGAATATTTCACAGGACTCTATTGCGCGGGGAATTTTAACGATTGCGCACGTTACAGAGCGGCGCTCAATATGGGCCAACAAATGGTACCGGACGATATCTTCCCAAACGAAGATGATTTCCGCAGCTTGTTTACCCGGCCTGCGAGCCAGCAAAAAATTGCGATCAGCAAGACCTGCCGCAATCGCGGCCCTGGCAAGCGGCCAGTTTCCCGGCCAGAAAAGACTGCAGCATCTTCCTGTCATCTTCCGGCAACCCGTCAAACTCGCAGCCAACGCTGACATTGCTCACCATCGGGTGGTCGAGCACCCAACGCACCGTAAGCGGGATGGCCCTATCGCACAAAACCTTCTCCCCCTCGCTGAAGCGGGCAAGAACAAGCTGACTCCCAAGCTTGATGGCATTCCACTCCTCCCGTTTCAAGGAGAACTGCACCCCCCCCAGGCTCAGATCAAGAAGCAGGGCGGAAAAAGAAAAATGCTCGAAATCAGGGAAAACGAAGACCCCGCAAATATTTTCTCCGGGAGAAAAATACACCCGCGCTTCTTTTCTTTGCTCTTGAATGCCGCCAGTCATCATCTTCCCCCTTATAGCCAAAGCAGGCATCCCTCTGCCAACCCCTGACTGTAATTACCGAATTATCCCCCTGCATGTATTTGTATATCTGGGGATATTTTTTTTGGCAAGCCTTACCTCGCAGCCCATGGTCTTAAGAATTGACAAATACCATGCCCACGGCTATCAGTTAACAATAAATATCCTGTAAACATTGACAAAGGATTCTCCATGCCCATCACCATTGAAAAGCTCTCCCCCAAAAAACGCGAAGCCCTGCGCCTCGACGAATGGCCGATCTGGCAGTGCGAGCCCTCGGCCTTTCCCTGGCATTACGACCAGGAAGAATCCTGCTATATTCTCGATGGCGAGATTACTGTTTCCACTGCGGAGCAAACCGTGCACATCGTGCCCGGCGATTACGTGACCTTCCCCAAGGGATTGGATTGCCAGTGGCAGGTGCATAGTGCGGTGCGCAAGCATTATCTGTTCCGCTAACGCTGCCTTCCCGGATTCCCCTGTGACCGATCCTGCCGCCATCGCCCGCCAGTTCGCCTTTCCCGGCGAGGTACTTTCCGTGGACGAGTACGGGAGCGGCAATGTCAACGACACCTATCTGGTCCGGGTCGCAGGTGGCCAAAGCCTGCTGGACTTTATCCTGCAACGCCTCAATCCCGCAGTGTTTCCGAAGCCCGAACAGATCATGCGCAACCTGCGGGTTCTCGATGGCCATGTTCGCCCCAAACTGTCGGCACAACCGAACCAGCGCTGGGAACTGCCGACCATCATCCCCAGCCGGAACGGTGCTGATTATTGCCGGGATGAGGACGGGGCTCTTTGGCGGGCTCAGAGCTTTATCACCGACACCGAGACTTTCGACACCATCAAGAGTGAGCCACAGGCCGAAGAGGCAGGCCGGGCTCTGGGATTCTTCCATGCCCTGATCCACGATCTGCCCGCCCATCTGCTGCACGACACCCTGCCCGGCTTCCATGTCACCCCCGGCTATCTGGCGGCATACGAGGCGTTGGCCGCCTCTCCTCCACGGCCGGACCAATCGGAGCAGACACTTTTTTGCCACCGCTTCATTGCCGAGCGGAAAGCGACGGCCGAGGTGCTCGAAGCTGCACGCCTGCGGGGAGAGTTGCACTCCTGCCCCATCCACGGCGATCCCAAGCTGGCCAACATCCTCTTTAGCCGCGATACCGGCCAGGCCATCAGCCTCATCGATCTGGACACCGTCAAGCCCGGCCTGCTCCACTACGACATCGGCGACTGCCTCCGCTCCTGCTGCAATCCGGCAGGAGAAGACGTGGACCTGGCCGAGGTCTCGTTCAACCTTGCCTACTGTAGTGCCATCCTGCGCGGATACCTGCCCCAGGTCGCACCGTTTTTTTCCGCTGCCGATTATCGCTACATCTACGACGCCGTCCGGCTCATCGCCTTTGAGCTTGGGTTGCGTTTCTTTTCCGACCATCTGGCCGGGGATGTCTATTTCCGCATCAGAAGACCGGGGCAGAACCAGCACCGGGCCATGGTTCAATTCGCCCTCTGCCGGAGCATCGAAGCACAGGAGACGGAAATCAAAAACATCGTCCGAGATTTTCAAAAGACATGACCGCCTTCAGTCTACACCCTTTTCCCGGCCAGGATTCCGGCGGGGTGAGCATCCAGGGCACCATCGAGCGTACACCCAAGACCCTTGCGCTATCCTTTGTCCTGCAAGGGAATCTGGACGATCTCGTCCTGCCGAGCACAACGGAACGGACACGGCGCGACAACCTCTGGCAAACCACCTGCCTAGAGATGTTCTGGGCTGAAGAAGGAGAAAAAAACTACTGGGAATTGAACCTTGCCCCGACCGGGGCCTGGAATGTTTACGCCTTTACCGATTACCGGACATGTATGCGCCAGGAAGACCGGGTTGCCGAGCCGCATATCGAAACAACCCGCACACCGGGCAGCTTCTCCCTAACCGCCGAACTAGAGATTGGTAAGCTCCATGCGGGTCCGGCCCCTCTCCGGGTTGGGGTCAGCGGTGTTCTCAAGCACCGGGATTCCCGGCTGAGTTACTGGTCCCTGGCCCACCCGAAAGACAGACCCGACTTCCACGCGCCCCAGAGCTTTCTTCTCCGGGTGTGATCCAAGCTTGATGCAGGATAGCGGTGAATTCGGCATGTCCTGCTGTTAGCTTAGGTGGTGCACTTTGAAGTTGATTCTACCAAGGAATTACTGTCAGAATTACTCCCGTGGGCGGCTAACGCAACCTACCGGCTGTTAACCTCCGTTACAATAGTACGCCACCTCGCCATCTTTTCCTAAAAAAAAGAAGCCTATCCCAACCTTCTCATGGCCATCCCCATACTTTGTAGTGTAGCTGTGGCGATAAACATCGTAATTAAGCACTGTTGGGATACCATGAGCACCGATTGCCATTAAGTCATCAGGCCACCATTTTGGAGAGCATCCAATGTTCGTGTACAACGATGCAATGTCATTGCTATTAATTTTTTCAGCATTTTGCTCAAGCTCCTTCTTGGAGTTTGCGTCATAATGAAATCTTATATACACAATACCAGCGTCAACACAGTGGGATTGTAAAATATTTGTTGCAGATGATGGCATAACACTAGGAATTAAACCCCTCTCAATAGCATTGTCACGTCTTACATCATTGTATGTTTTGTAAAACAAATCTACACGATCACTGCATGATAGCAGAATTCCCAATATAGCCAAAGCGGCAATCGTTGTTGCGATGAGTCGCATACTAATGAAAAAGTGCAACTTCATATCTAATTCGTTTTATAGTTATTAAGGAATGGTATTGAGCTTGCCGGAGCCAGCCCAATACACCTATCATAACAAGATTGGTAATCAGGGCATGTCCTGCCATGCTTATTGGCTTCCATGTCTTCTCCTAAATCTTCTTGGATTTTTCTCCACGGCATATTTTTCTTCCATCGGTTTTTGGGAATATCAGTGAGTTCTCGTCCACCACTAATTAACAAAGCGGCATTTCTCCCTGCATTTCCACGCTTTGACGTCTGGCAATTTGCCATACAGTGAAAGAAATTGTCCGCCTTTGCAATATTTCTTTTCTGCATCTCGTTATAATAATACAAGAAATCATCAACACCTCCGGAAAATCCACCAGATGAGCTCAATCCCTCCGGATCAATCCAATTCACCGGATTATTTTGGACATACCGATACAAATTCACATCCCCACCCGCAAACCCAATAGGGTCCTTTGAGATAAACCTCCCACCCTTGGGGTCATAATACCTCGCCCGGTAGTAATACAAACCAAGCTCCTTATCCCACTCCCTACCGGTATAGCCATAGGGCTGCTTCACCTCGCCGCCCTGCTCTTTCATCCGGCCAAAGGATGAGTACTCGTAGGATTGCACCACGCGGCCTCGCTGATCGGTCAAGTTGACGATGGAGCCCAACCCGTCGGCGTGGAAGAAATAAGTATTTCTTTTCTGCTCCACAGCCAACGGCTCGTCAATGCCGGGGCCGTGCACATAGCGGCTGATGTTCTTGCCGCTGGTCTCAAGGATGATATCCTCGTTGTCGTAGACGTAGGTGGTGGTACTGGTCTCTGTTCTGCCAAACACCGTCTCTTCCACCTTTTTCTCGATCCTCCGGCCAAAAGGATCGTACTTGAAAGAGATGCTCCGGCTTCCGTAGTCCCCAACCTTGCTGGCCCTGACCAAGCGGTTCTCCTGGTCGTACTCGTAGCTCCAGCCCTGTTGCTCGTAGGCGTCCTCATCATCATCCGTGAGCCCGGCCCGGTAGATCAGGTTGCCGTTGGCGTCGTACCGGAACTCCTCGGTTCTGCTGGCCAGCAGTTGGTTGAGCTCGTTGTAGACCGAGGCATCACCGCTGCCAGGACCACGCAACCGGTTGCCCACCGTACCGTAAACAAAGTTCTCCGCCCGCTGGTCTTGCTCGTATTCCCGCTCATGCAGAATCGTCACCGGCAGCGCCTGGGTCAGCTGGTAGCCCGCATCGTAGGCATAATCGTGTCTGGTGGCGTACGCGATCTGCTGCTCGGTTTTGGAGAGCCGGTTGCCAACCGGGTCATGGGTATAACTGAAAGAGTTGATGCTGGCACGGCCGCCTTGGGCCAGAATGGCCGTGAGTCTGCCCGCCGGGTCGTAGCCATAGCTGGTTGCCACCCCGTTGGGGTAAGTAAGCTTGATGCGGTTGCCCAGAGCATCGTAGCCAAAAGTAAAATCCCCCAGAAACGAGGCGAGGCGGCTCAACCGGTTAGCCGAGTTGTAGGCATAGCTCACTGCGCCGCCGTCCGGCATGGTCATCTTGGTCCGGTTGCCCAAGGCGTCGTACTGGTAGTTGATGGTCTGTTTGTTGGAGTCGGTGACCCCGGTGAGGCGGCCCAGAATATCGTAGGTCAGGCCGTAGGCGATATTCCGGTTGGACGCATAACTGAGTCTGCCCCTGGCGTCGTACTGGAAGGTGGCGACCGAGCCGTCAGAGCCGCTCTTTTGCAGCAATCTGCCCAGGGCGTCATAGCTGTAGGTCATGGTTCTGCCCATGGCATCGGTACGGGAGGCGAGATTGCCTGCCGCATCGTATTGCAGGTTAGTCTGCTTGCCAAGATGGTCTGTTTCTCGGACCACCCGCCCCAGGGAGTCATAGCTGAACCAGGTGGTATGTCCGGCGGCGTCGGTGACCGCAGTGGGTTTGTTGTCGCCCCGGTCTCCGCCTCCCTCGTTGTAGTAAAGTTCGCTGACCTGGCCCAGGGCGTCGACGAGCTGGATGACCCGGTTGCGCTGGTCATACGCCGCTTCGTTTTGGTGGCCGTTGGCGTCGGTGGTTGCGGTCCGGTTGCCCAGGGCATCGTAGGCATGGTTGGTGGTGTGGCCCAGGGGGTCTTTTGCCGACACCAGACGGTTCAGGAGGTCGTAGGTAAAGGTGCGGGTATTGCCTGCTGCATCGGTGAGGGTGACCACATTGCCGGAGGCGTCATAGGCCAGGCTGGTTGCCGCGCCGTTGGGCTCGACAATCCGGGCGAGGTTTCCGGCGGAGTCGTAAGACAGCGAGGTGGTGCGGCCTTGGGCGTTGGTGATGGCAACGATTTGCCCCAGGCTGTCGTAAGCATAGAAGGTGATGTTGCCCATGGAGTCCTTGCTGGTGAGCCGGTTGCCGAGAGCGTCGTAGGTGAAGCTGGTGGTATCCCCTGTCGAGCTGGTAATTGAGAGAAGGTTATTCTGGTCATCATAGGCATAGTTGGTGGTTTTGCCCAATTGGTCGGTGCGGCAGAGCAGGTTACCTGATGCGTCGTAGGCCATACGCACGGTGCCCGTGGCATCGGTGATGGAGGTCTTGTTGCCCTGCTCGTCCCAGGTGATGGCGCTGACCCTGCCCAGGCTGTCTTTTTTGCTGGTAATGTGCTGGTTGGTGTCAGTGGTGTATTCGGTGGCCGAGCCCACAGGATCAATAAATTGCGTCACCGCGCCGGAAAAGGCGACAGTGCGGACAAGGCCTGCCGCATCAACCGAGGAGGAGACCCGGTCATTGCTGTCATAGCGGTAGCTGGTGGTCTGGCCGGCCGGGTTGGTTTTGGCGGTCAGATTATGGTTGGCGTCGTAGGTGAATTGCTGGTTCTGGCCTGCGGCGTCGATGATGGTGGCGAGGTTACCTGCCGTGTCGTAGGAGAAACCGGTGGTTTTACCGGTGGCGGCAAGCTGGGTGATTTTGCCGTTGGCCGTGGCCGAGACCTGGATTTTTTCTCCGGTTGGCCCGGTCAGCTCGACAAGGATCTTGTTCGCATAGGTGAAGGTGAGGGCCTTGCCGTTTTTATCCACAATCTCCAAGGGCTGGCCGGTGGAGGAAAATCCCACATAACCGCCACCCTTGCGGGCAAGCCGGTAGATGCCGTTGCTCAAGGCTAGGGTATCATGCACATCCGGGGCAGAAGAAAATTCGGTGGTGCCGCTGGGGGTGAACAGCCGCTCCTTGCCATCGCCTTCGACCAGGACCACGGAGCCGCTGGTGTTGATCAGCAGCCGAATATCGATATTTGCGCTCCAGCCGTAACCAAACATGCCCTCCCGAGTGGAGCGGGAGTTGTAGGCAATGGTGATGGGCAGCTTGGGCAGCGGCGAAACGCTCTGCTCCTCGTAGAGGTTGCCGTTGGCAACGTTCAGCGAAGCGGCAAGCAGCGGCGGGGTAAAGCCCAGGATGGCGACAATCAAAAACAATGCGATTTTGCGGATGGGTTGCATGGTTTTGCTCTCTGTATTTTTTAGTTCAGGGGAGTTTGGGGGCAGTCCGGCTTGCCGGGGTCGGGGTTGGGGGTGTTGGTGGGGGCTGGGGGAGGCTCGCTGGCGCAGTCTTTGTTAGTCCACACCCATTCTTCGAGCTGCAAGTTAAACTCAAAATATCTTGCATAGTTATAGATTTCGGAGCCACCATTTCTGGAATCTGTATAGTGCATAGTGCAAATAGTCCCTGCCGCAGTAAATGTTGTATGACAACATGCGGGCTGCTGGGATTCAGGAGCCTGGCTCTGGTATCTGGCGCATGCAAATGCTGTATACGCTTCGGCATATCCAGTAATGCACTCAGGCCGAGGTGGGGGTATTGTCCAACTGAACCCATCGGCACTCATAGCTACGGTGAGTTTGTATTTCCCCTCAACACGATAGGGATAACCTTGTGAAGAAGAGGTGCTGTCTGGCCAAGGGCTGTCAGCAGCAGGTGGCCCTGGTATTGTGCAGCCTGCCGGATTGGCGATCCTCTTCCAGTATCCCTTACTCAAATCTCCAACTTCGCAGGTTGCAGCAAGCGCCCCGGAGGGGAAAGCACTACCCAGCACCAAAGCCCCCAAACCTATAGCCAACCACCACCCTCGTCCAGCCTTTTTCATTTCCCCTCCTCTCAAAACAGTAAAAATCCAGCTCTCAAAAATCCGAGGGCAAGCTGTACGTTGATATACAGGTAACATCGTTAACCGTTCCTACTTTGCGCTTCAACTAATAACCCCTGACCGTTGCATTCCTGCCTGCCGGGGGCAAGGGTTGGTGTGTTGATGGGAGATGGGGGCGGTTCTTTGTCGCAAGCCTTATTGGTCCACACCCCCATTTCAAATGGCCACGGTAGAGGAATGCCTGTGCTAGGTCAAGCGAAAAATATGTTAGGCTTGGGAATATTATAAGGAGACGGTGCGGTTGAGATACAACACATTGAGACTTAAGGCAAAAAGCAGATTCCCCTCACTGCGCTGCATATTCTCAGGGGGGAAGGTGAAACTTTGACACCATTTTTACTACGGGAGCCGTCCGCTGATGCCAATGGGGCGTGGGGGGAATTCCAGGGACACCTTACTTAATTGTCTGGAATTCCGGTGACATCCATGACCAATCCGTTCTTATTTCTGAAAATAGTTAACGCCAGGAATATTCTCGAAATGTATATCTTGGGTCCAAATTGTTGCATTGCCGTCCATGGCGGTGGCAAGGATGATACTATCAGCCATTGGCAGCTTGTATTGCAGGCTTATTCTGGATGCGGCAATTGCCAGTTTTGTTGTAAGCGCAACAACAGAACCTTTTTGCATTGCCGCGACAGCTTGCAGTGCTTCGTTCTCTCCAGATTCTCGTAGAACCACCTTCGATACTTCGTAAATAGTGATGGAGGGGACAACAAGTGACTCAACATCCTGTAGGGGAATTTGAAAATGTTTTGCTGAAGGCTCGTCGGCGAAATATGCCAGCCAACCTGAAGAATCAACAATGTTCATACCCTGTCATTCTCTCGCTCAAAATCAGTATTGATCCCTTTGAGGAATCCTCGAAGGTCTGCAATGTCCCGCTCTGGAATAAGTTCGATTCTCCCTGCATATTCAACAACTTGCATTTTTTGCCCAGGGCGAAGATGCAATGATTCTCGCACCTCGCGGGGAATAACTACTTGGAACTTTGGTGAGACTGTCACTGTTTGCATGATACACCCCATCGATAGATTTATGGTATTACAATACACGTATCGATACGGATTTGCAACTCGCTGGGGCAACAAGACGCCCAGTAAAAATGGGACAGATTTATTTATTCTGTAGAAACGTAAACGTTCAGCAGCGCCGCTTCGCTGCTGCCGCAGATGCGCGAAAGAGGCCTGTTCGCCATACTCCAGTATGCGAACAGACCGATGACAGCTAAGCGAGCATCTCGCGAGACTGCGAAGCAGATGCAGTGCTGCTGGACGTTTACAATCAATACATCTCGTACTTGGCCAAAACCCCGTCCAGCCCGCCGTTACTCAGCGGTTTCTTCCAGGCAGGCTTGAGACCGATCTTCTTCACCAGCTCCCGGTCGCCGAAATAGAGATACGCCGTGGAGCCGGTGCATTTATGCTTGAGAAAACTGCCCAGCTCCCCAACCAGGGCGGCAGCCTCTTCCTGGGCGCCCAAGCGAACCCCATACGGCGGGTTGGAAACAATGACCGCATTGCTGATCGGCTCAAGTTCCTGGAAACGGCTGGAGTACACCTCCACCTCTTTGCCGTAAGGCAACTGGCCAAGGTTGATCCGCGCTGCTTTTACCGCCAGTTTTGCGGCATCACTGCCCATAATCAACCCCTCGGGCAAACTGCGGATCTGCGCATCCGCCTCGGCTTTCACCTGTTGCCAGGTCTCGGGCGCAAAGTCGGGAAAGCGCATGAAGCCGAAGCTCTCCCGCAGATACGAAGCGGGAATCCGGCAATACCGCATCAGGGCCTCACAGAGCAAGGTGCCGGAGCCGCACATCGGATCGATCAGCGTGCGCTCGCCGTCCCACTCCGTCAGGTCGATGATCGATGCAGCCAGGGATTCCTGGATGGGCGCTTCCACCGACTCCTGCCGGTAGCCCCGCCGGTGCAGGGAGGCGCCCGAGGCGTCGAGGCTGATCACCGCCGTGTTTTTATGGATATGGAGGTTGAAAACCAGATCGGGGTTGCGCTTGTCCACGTTGGGCCGGGAGCCGAATTTCTCCTGAAACTGATCGACGATGGCGTCCTTGAGACAGAGCGAGGCGTACTGGGAATGGGTGATCAGGCTGTCGCTCACCGTGGCGGTGATGACAAAGGTCTGCTCCAGGCCGAAGATCTCGTACCAGGGGATGGTCAGTGCGGTCTTGTAGAGATATTTGGTGCTGTGGCAGTCGAAATGGAGGAGCGGGGCCAGCACGCGGGTGCAGAGCCGGGTCTGATAGACGATCCGGTACAACGCCTCGGGAGTGGCGGTGAAATAGACGCCCCGGTACACCGGGTTGATCTGGGTCGCACCTAAGGCCGCAAGCTCGCGCTCGGCAAGGGACTCGACATTCTCCGCGACCTGGGCGAAGTAGCTGTTGTTCTTCTGATAGACAAAGGATTCCACTCCGTGACCTCACAAAACAGAGAGTTATTTATAACGAGGAGGCGTAGGCCATCCGGTCAACCGATCCACCAATCGTACACCGGAAAGCCCAAAAGCGCCACAGGCAAGGCGCCCCTCTGCACCCACGTTTGGTGCTCTTTTCCTGCAGCGGCGCCCGTAATCGTGCAGCCTAATATTTACAACCCGGTCTGGGTATGCGATACTCACGATACTCTCCGTAGCCAAAGACCATGGCCCTAATCAGGTTGACTTGCGGACACAGAACTAAATCCGGGACCGTTCCCCGGCAACATCAAAACAGGCAACCCCGTGCAAACAAAAAAAACCAATTTCTCCCTGGACGCCTCGGCCAGCGAACTCTATGCCCAGCTCTCCGGCATTGACACAACCCGGAGAATTCTCGACCCGCCTCCGCAAGAATCCTCTCTCCTTGATCTGCTTGGCGCGGAAGAACAATGGCTCGACCGCAACCGCCTCATCCTGACCGAAATCTGCTGGTTACTCGCGGACATCCTGCACAAGACCCGCTTGCCCTCCCCCGGTCACAGCAATAACCAGGACAAGACCCTATGGGCGGCCGTAAAACAACTCTCCGGCTGCCCACACTTTGACGGAACCATCTCGATCCGCTACCGGGGCTGCGGCTTTCCCGGCCAGGACGCGGTACAGGAACAATGCGATTACGAGGTCTCCTCCGGCAACCTCCTGCTGGACCTCCAAGTCGCGGAGACCATGGCCAAGCGGATGGCGGGCCAACCAGGCTCTGCCTTGCCCGGCCAATTGCTTGCGGCGTTCAAGGGGTTCAGCGCCCAAGGCATCAATCACCTCCATCTGGACAGCAAGATTGGCAACGAGGACGACAAGGCGAATCTCCTGGCCTCCCTGCACGCCTTGGCCCAGTATTACCGGGAAGCCAGCCAGCCAGCCAAATCGCCGTTCATCGTCTTAGACGAGTACAATCTCCCCAACCCCAACCTCACGCTGCTGGCGGCGATAAACCGGGTCAAGCCGGCGGCGATCCAGAAGCTGGTGACGGAGATCACCCCCATGCTCTTCGGCCCGGAGCCCAAAGAAGCGCTGGCCGGCTTTCCCACCGTATTCAACGCCATTTTCGCTTTTCCAAAACTCAACGCCCAACTGAGCAAGCCAGCCCTTGAGGTCAACAATATCCAACGACTCATGCCCGGGCAGACCGGAGCCCCAGACAAC
>JBAZCG010000027.1:0-33683 GCA_041671085.1 Desulfurivibrionaceae bacterium
GCGGGATGCCCTGCGCTCCTCGATGCTGCCGGGGCTTTGCAAACTCGCTGCGCTCAAACAGTGCAAATCCCCTTTTCGGCAGCCTCTCCGGTGCTCGGCGGCGTGCCAATGGGATTTTTCCTCTTCCCCCCCATTTGTCCTGCCGCGCCTCGCAGACGGGGGCGGAAAAGACGCGGGAACTGTTTGAGGGCGAAGCCCGAGTTTTTCCGCGTCCCGCCCTCGGCGAGAAGTAAGGGAAGCCCGCAGGGCCAGGACTGGCTGGGGTGCCGTTTTCTTGTTTCTTCTTTTGGGCACGCAAAAGAAGAAAGGAAGCAACAGCAGAAGGATGCATCCAGGAATTTCGGGGAAGCGGGCATCACGTCAATAGGTTCATTTTACCTATGCGCGGTCGGAGTCCTGGGGTTTCTTGGCGGCGAAGGCCTGACAATGGATGCCGGAACTGGCAAAGACCACCATGGACGGATACTGGAGGGATTTGAAACCCAAGGCCCTACAGCCGTAAGGATGCTGTGGTTCGTGGGTGATGTAGAAGTGGAGGCAGGCCAGGCAGTTTGGCCGCTCTGTGGTTGGGGAGGGCATTGGTTTTGCCTCAGACAATGGCCGGGGGCCGGGGTTGCCGCGCCTCCGCTTCAAGGCCGCGCAGCAGAACGAAGCGGCCCAGCGGCGTTACCTGGCAGGGAAAGCTGCCCACGAACAGAGGGTTGTCGCAGAGTCCGCCGGAGAGGTAGAGCTTGGCAGGTGAACCGGCAAAGCGGTAGGCGTTGATGGCGATCCCCTTGACAAAGCGGGCCACCGCCTCGGCCACAGGCACCCCGGAGATCACCGCATCGAAGATGTCGCTCATCCCCAGCACCCCGCAGGTCACGGAAAAGGTCTGCTCTGGCACCCGTAGGTGGACATAGTCCAGCTCGTAATACCGCTCCAATAGCTCGATGGTGAAGCCCATCGAGGCCCCGCATTCCGCGTTCCAGCCCATGTCCGCCAGCTTGCCGTTTTGGTACTTGATGAACTTGATGTCCCGGCTGCCGCAGTCCAGCAGTACATACACCTCTTCCTCGATCATGGCCTCGCCGCCCCTGGCCAGGGCGATGAGTTCGTTGACGTAGCGCTCGGCAAACCGCTTGCCATTGTGGCCGGTGGCGAGATCCACCCGCGTCTCCCTGGGCAGCTCCTTGGTGGCTATGATGCTTGGCTTGGCCCCAGGCGCGTCGAGGTCGAGGAATTTGCAGTAGGAGGTGCCGAAGTCGCCCAGGATCATGGCCGCACCCCGGAAAGCTCAAGAAAGGCCTGGACCTTGGCGCGGGCGCTGCTGGTGGTGTGCACATCCACATCCAGGTAGAGGGCGTGGGGATGCTTTTTTGCCAGGTAGCGGGCCAGGGCGGTCTTTGCGCAAAAGGACTGGGCAAAGAACACCGTGGGGACCTCGGGGTTGAACTGGGCCTCCAGGTCGTGATCCGCCGGGGTCTTGTTTTCCATGCAGCGGGCCCAGCCGTAGATATGGGTGGTATCCGGGAACAGTTCGAGGATGGAGAAATCCCTGGGCGGCACCCCCCAGAAACCGGCGGTGGGCGTGCAGGGCTCCGGCGGGTTGTGGTAGGGCGCTGCCGATTTGACCCCGGCGGTGATGGCCTGCATCCGATCGATGAGGGGCAGCCGGGCCTGACAGAGAGGGGTGCCAAAGGCTGCGGTGTCGGTATTTTTGGTGCAGATCACCGGAATGGGCAGAGCCTCGGCCAGGATCGTGGCCGTGTGCAGGGCGCAGTCGCACTTGCCCGGGCCGGTATCAGCATAGATGGCGTCCAGCTCAAGGTGCAGGGCGTTGACCACGGCGGTGCGGAGGATGGCGCAGTAGACCCTGGGCAGATAGGGGCTGGCTGTTTCGAGATCCTCCCGGACCAGGGGCTCGTCCAAATCATGGATGATCAGGTCGTGTTCGTTGGCACACCGGATCACGCCCAGGGGCGGAATGCCGATGATGCCGATCTTGCGGAAGCGGCTGAGTGTGGCGGTTAAAGGTGCGGGTTCGAGGGCCATATTCAGGGCGCTATTGGTTGTGTTTTTTTAGGAGAAAGCAGCCAAGGGCAATGGTCAGGAGATGGATGGACCAGGAGGCGATGCCGGGTGGCAGGATAGCGGTTTTAGCCAGGGACTGGCTGGCGCTCCATGCGCCCCAGGCGGCAAAGGCCATGCCGCAGCTCACCGGGATGGCCAGGGCCAGATCACGGCCTTTGTTCTTGTGTACGGAGAGCAGCACCGGAATCCCGAGCAGGAGCAGGGGAATACCGAGAAAGACATAGGAGAAACGGCGGTGGAATTCCAACAGCGAATCATGGTTGGAAACTTTGCTGTCCATGGCCTGCCTCAGAAGTTTGCTGTATGAGAGTTCCTCAATTTTGTATGGCGGGACAAAGAACTCTTCCGGCTGTTCGGCAAAGGCATGGGAAAGCGTCTTGAAGATCGTGACCGAAAAGGAGCCTGTGTCGGTGCGTTCTTTTTGTTGCCCGTTTTTGAGCAGCCAGTTTCCGTTTTCCCAGGTGGCGCTTTCGGCGGTGAGCAGGGTTATTAGGCCGTGCTCTGCGTCATAGGCGGCAAAAGAGAAATTGTTGAATTCGTTTTGTTTAGAATTGGGGCGGATAAAGGAATAGATTCCCTCTGTGCCCCGAAAATAGGTGCGGCCGTCTCGAATGATCCCCTTGGGGACCTCGAGTTTGACGTCCTCGTGCCAGATCCTGTTAGTCTCCGCAGTGGTGGCGGGAAGCACCCATTCGCCAATGGCCACAGTGAGCAGGGTAAAGAGGGCTGCCGCGACGAGCAGGGGACGGATGATGCGGATAACGCTGATCCCGCTGGCCATGAGGGCCATGAATTCAAAGTGGTGGTTGAGGACGCCCAGGGTGATGATCCCGGCCAGGAGGATACAGACCGGGATCAGCTGGACGTACATGAAAGGCAGCTTGAGCAACAGGTATTTAACTGCCAGGCCGATGGTTTTTTTGGCTTCTAGGAAGTTGTCCAACCGTTCGAAAAAATCAACCAGCAGATAGATGGCGATCAGGGAGCAGATGACCAGCGCCAGGTTCTTGGCGAATTGGGCCATGAGATAGCGATCCAGCAGCTTCATCGCTGTTTTTCTCCGGTTATGATTCCCGGCAGTCTGGCCATCAGGGCCAGGACCGGTCCGCTCAGGCGGGTAAAAAAGAGCGGGGTGGTCTCCTTTGCCACCTGCCGGGTGAGCATGAAGGTGAAAAGGGCAAGCAGGATATTGGGCAGCCAGATGCCGATTGCCACCGGCAGATGGCCACTTTCAGCGCTGGCCCGACCTGCGGTAAATAGGACATAGTAGAAAACAAAAAGCAGCAGACCCAGCGGGACACCCAGCGGTCGGCTGCCAGGTCGGGCCAGCATGGCCAGTGGCAACCCCAGGATGGTCAGGATGAAGCCGCCCATCGGCAGGGCCATGCGGGTATGGTACTCGATGAGCAGGCTCAGTCCGGTGGGGCTTTTCTGGCCATGGGCGGCCACCTGTTCCAACAGTTGCTTCTGGTTTAAGCCGTTTTTCCCGACCTCGGTAACGGAGGTGCCGGCGACTTCCGTGGGCGCCTTGATGGGCAGGTTGATCTGGTAGCGGTCAAAGCGAATGGTCTGGGTGATATTGTCGCTGGCGCGGTGCAAGGTGCCGTCCGCCAGGGTGAGGGTGATCAGCATGTTTTCGGGGTGGGCGGCAAGGCTGCCGGTTTTGGCGACAATGGTAAGAGGCGTGTCGCCGTGCCGCATGTCAGAGACATACACGCCTTGCCATTGTCGGGTTTGCGGATCCACCGCATCGATATACAGCACAACATTACTGAGTCCTTCGCTGAACTGCCCGGCCTGGATGCCCTTGTCGATTTTTTCCGTGGCCATCTGCATAAAAAGCGTTTTCATGGCAAGTGTACCCTGGGGAATCAGGGTGGCTGCGGAAAAATAGGTGAGCAGGGAAGTGGACAGAGCGATGACGATCACCGGGGGCAGCAGGCGGACCAAGCCGATGCCGGTGGCCTTCAAGGCCATGATTTCGTTGTCGTTCACCATCCTGGTTATTGCTACAATGACTGCGGTCATACTGGCCATGGGAATGGAAAACATCATTAACTTGGGTAGCATATAGGCGCAGAGACGGAGAAAATCACCGGTGGAGACGCCGAAGTCGAAGATCACGTTGAGCAGGGGAACAAGCCTGCCCAGAAAGAGGATGGCGTTGATGATGAGAAAGCTGGCGAAGAACGGGGCCAAAATCTCGGTGGCGATATAGGTGTAGAGCAATAAGGGCATGTTTCTTTTAGTATTCCTTGTTACGGCGTAACGCCTTTATGGCTCTTTACCATTGGTCACCCTCAACGTCAAGTTCGCCGCTGTCAGAGCGGGGACGGCACATTTTTTTAGGGACTTTTCCCCCTAGGCGACATAGTATGTCGGGCAGGTTGCAGTTGCCCATGGAGATTTTTTTTGGAGTTGCCCGATTATGCTGATCCCCTTGGTGCGCGCCCTTGCGGTTGCCGCGCCCCCTCCCAGTCTTGGCGACAATACCGGCGATCTCGACCGGTTGAAAAAGGCTCTTGCCCCGCAGTTGGCCGGGGCTATGCCGGTGGTGCCCTATCATCGCCTGAGCAAGGTGGCCGAACGGTTCCGCGCCGCAGGCTTTACCGGCGTCGCCATTGTCAATAATATGGTGGGCGCCCCGGTTTTGGTTGATTTTCTCCCTCAGCCGCAGCCGGTTCTTGCCGGGATGGCCCTTGATCTGGGGACCACCCATCTCGAAGCGACCTTGCTTGATCTGGCCACCGGTGCAACCTTGGCCCGAGCCGACCTGGAAAACGGCCAGATCCGCTTTGGTGCCGATATCCTCACCCGAATCCACCATGCCGGCAAGGAAGAGGGGCTGACAGAGTTGCATCGGGCAGTAATCGGTTCGGTCAATGCGTTGGCTGTGGAGTTGGCCAGGATTTCCGGCCTGCCGGTGGCCGAGATCCGGGCGCTTTCTGTGTCCGGCAACACCAGTATGGTGCATTTTTTTCTCAATATCAATCCCTACCATCTCTGCCGTGAACCATATATTCCCATGGTCAATGCCCCTGACCCCTGTCTGGCCGGGGAACTGAAGCTGGTCATCCACCCGGCCGCGCCGGTCTGGCTTCTGCCCAGCGTGGGCAGCTATTTTGGTGGCGACCTGATTTCAGGCGTCCTGGCCAGCGGCCTTGATCAGCAACCGGAGACCTGTATGCTCATTGACGTGGGCACCAATGCCGAAGTGATTGTCGGCAATCGGGAGTGGCTCATTGCCTGCGCCGGCGCGGCAGGTCCGGCTCTGGAAGGCGGCGTGGCCCGGATGGGGATGCGGGCAGGCCCTGGGGCCATTGAGCATGTGCAGATCGATCCGGACAGCGGTGAGATCCGCTATGAAACCATCGGCAAGGGTAAACCCAAGGGGCTCTGCGGTTCCGGTCTTATTGATCTGGTGGCCGAGCTCTACCTAACCAGGCAGATCGATATCCGGGGCAAGTTTAGGCCCAAAGCTGCCGGCGACCGCCTGATCCAGGGAAGTGAGGGCTGGCAGTTCGTGGTGGTGCCGGGTGAGGATTCGGCTGATGGTCAGCCCGTGGTTTTAGGCCAGGTGGATTTGGACGCACTCATGCGGTCCAAGGCGGCCATGTACGCCATTCTCACCACCCTGACCAACCAGGTGGGGGTCGCCTTTGGTGATCTGCATCGCATCTATGTGGCCGGCGCCTTCGGGCGGCATATCTCGCCCCGGCAGGCCATTGTTTTGGGGATGCTGCCCGACCTGCCCCTTGCCACCTATGAGCCCGTGGGCAACAGCTCCTTGGTCGGCGCACAGCGGATTCTGCTCGAAAGTCAGGCGCGGGAACGCAGCCTGGAGCTGGTGAGAAAGATCACCTATATCGAATTGAACGTCAACCAAGAGTTCATGCTCCGTTTTTCCGGCTCCCGCTTTATTCCCCATACCGACCATGCGTTGTTTCCCTCGGTCCCGTTCTTTGACGGAGAATAAATCGGCAAGGGCAAATCTTTGAAATTTATCTCGGCTTGTGGTATAGGGCATCGGTTGTCGGGCGAATTAGGGATCAAGGGGGCCGATTTTTGGCCTTGTTTTAATGGACGACGGGGATGAGGGCGTGAGCGTGAACGGAAGTCTTGAAGTTCCCAAAAAACCGGTGTCCAACAAAAAGAAGACCGCCAGGGAACGCCTGCTTGAGTTCTGCGGGATTTTTGGCAAGGAGGACCAGGTTCTGGTGGTCATCAACGCCGATCCGGACGCGATTGCCAGCGCCATGGCGGTGAAGCGTCTGCTCCGCTACCGGGTGAAAAGCGTCACCATCGCCTACCCCAACGAAATCAGGCGACTCAACAATGTGGTCATGGTGGATCTGCTGAAGATCCCCATGGAGCGTCTGCATACGGTTAAAATAGGGGATTTCACCAAGAGGGTGATGCTGGATTCCCAGCCCAGCCACTTGCCCTGTTTCGAGAATATTACCTTTGATGTGGTCATTGACCACCATCCAGCCACCAAGGGTTGGATCGCCCCCTTTGTTGATATCCGCAAGGACTTTGGCGCCACCGCCTCCATGCTCGTCGAGTATTTGCGCGCCGCCAGTCTGAAGCCCTCGGTGGCTTTGGCCACCGCCCTTTTTTACGCGATCAAGGTGGACACCCGGAATTTTGAAAAAAAAGCCACCCTGGCGGACGCCATTTCTTTCCGCTATCTTTTCAATATTGCCAACCCGAATCTGGTCCGCAAGATAGAGCAATCCTCCTTCCGCCGTTCCGAGCTGAATTATTTCAAGACCGCCCTCAACGAGATGAAGGTGAGCAAGCAGCGGCTGTATGCCCATTTGGGTAGAGTTCCCAGCCCCGACATGCTGGTGCTCATCGCTGATTTTCTGAACCAGGTCCATGATGTCGCCTGGGTTTTTGTTTCCGGACTGCATAACGACAAGCTGGTGGTTATCTTCCGGTGCGACGGTTATAAGAAAAATGCCGGACGGCTGGCAGAGAAGATGTTTCAGGCGATCGGCTCGGCGGGTGGACACCGGGAAGCGGCCAGGGCCGAGGTGCCGCTTCGGAATCTGCCGACGGAAAAGCAGGATTTTTCAACCAAGACTCTGATGCGTCTCACCACCAAACACCTGCAGTAAATGGTAAGCGATCACCGGGCGGCGCATCCGCAGCCTGGGAATCGGGCCTTCGGGGCTTTTATCCAGCTCCGCTGGAATGGCTGACATGCCTCTTCGTCGCACCTGCACCACCCATTGGTCGCGTACCGCAGAATTCTGTTTCAATAAACTTCAGAAAATCTTTTCCCTGCCACGTTCCTGTGCTTGCTTTTTGGCGCAAGGCTTTCCATAATGGATTTGCAATCAGGAAACGAAGCAGAAATTAGGAGCTGTTGCAACGGCTTTCCCTTTCCCTTTAGGAATTCCATGAAACTAAAACCGAAGGTTCTGGCTATGATCCTTGCCGGAGGCCGCGTTGACGAACTGAACGTGCTCACTGCCTACCGGCCCAAGTCGGCCGTCCCTTTTGGCGGCTTTGTCAGGATGATCGATTTCGCCTTGAGCAATCTCATGCACTCCGGTCTGGAGCGGGTCGCCATCCTTAGTCAGTACCGGAGCTTTTCCCTGATCAGCCATATCGGGATTGGTGCGGCCTGGGACATGACTGGTCGTCACCGCGGGGCTTTTATTCTTCCTCCCTCTCAGGGCTCCGGCCAGAGCAGCTGGTATCGAGGATCGGCCGATGCCATCCATCAAAATCTCGATTTTGTCCAGTACCACGAGCCGGAAACCATCCTGGTGCTCTCCGGGGACCATGTCTACCAGATGGATTACCGGGAGATTCTTCAGTACCATAGGGACAAGGATGCTGACCTGACCATCGCCTGCATACAGGTACCCATGGCAGAGGCCAGCCGGTTCGGAGTTGCGGAAATCGACGATGAGGACGGGGAACGTGGCGGTCGCATCCATCAGTACCAGGAGAAACCGGCCAACCCAAAGTTCAACTGGGCTTCGCTCACAGTTTACTGCTTCAAGCCTTCCGTGCTCTATGAGGTGCTGGAGATCAACTCCCGGGAGGATGATTCCTTTGAGTTCGGCCGGGATATCCTGCCCCGGATTATGGCGGGTCAACGCAAGGTGTACGGCTTTAAGTTTCACGGTTACTGGGGATACACCCGGACCGTTGCCGAATACTGGCAGACCAACATGGACCTGTTGGGGCCGGAACCGAAGATTCAGCTTGCGGACTGGGGTATCCGTACGAACCTGGAACACCGGGCGGTCCGGGACTGCCAGCCACTCAAGGTGGGTCCTGGGGCCAGCATCGAGAACAGTCTGGTCTATAACGGCTGTGTCGTGGAGGGCAGGGTGGAAAACTCCATCCTCTTTCCCGGGGTCCATGTCAAGTCAGGGGCGGAGGTGAAAAATTCGGTGCTCTTTTACGATAATGTGGTGGGGCATGGCGCCATTCTCGACACGGTGGTGAGCGATGTTAATGTGACCTTCGGGGCCAGGGTGCGGATCGGCGAGCCAGGGGTGCCGCAGGCCGACAAGGTAACAGTAGTCGGCTGGAACAACCATGTGCTCGATGGGATGGTGATCGGCTCCGGTTGCACCCTGCACCCGAATCTGCGCTCGGAGCAGATGGTTGGGAAAATCGGCAATAACGAGGTGGTTCGATGATCCAAGGCGACAATACCCTGGTGCTCCTGTTGGCCGGCGGGGTCGGCAGCCGCCTCAATGTTTTGGTGCAGACCAGGGCCAAGCCGGCCGTGCCCTTTGCCGGGGTCTACCGGATCATCGATTTTTCCTTGAGCAACGTGATGAACTCGGGGCTCAGTCAAGTCGGGGTGCTCACCCAGTACAAGCCCCTTTCCCTGATGCGCCATCTCGGCACCGGCGAGGCCTGGGATTTCACCGGTCGCACCAGGGGGATCAAAATCCTGCCCCCCCGCACCGGGGCCCACGATTCCGACTGGTACAAGGGCACCGCCGACGCGGTGCGGCAGAACATCGATTTTATCAGGGAACACCCGGCCAAGGAGACGGTCATCCTCTCCGGGGATCACATCTATCGCATGGATCTCGACGACATGCTCCGTTTCCACCGCCGGAAGCAGGCCCAGGTGACCATCGCCATGATGGTGGTGCCGCTCTCCGAGATCCACCAGTTCGGCGCGGGCATCACCAACGGTGAAGGTCGCATCATCGAATGGGAGGAAAAACCAAGGGTGCCCCGCACCGATTTGGCCTCCATGGGGATCTACGTCTTTGACACCGAATATTTGCTCCGGCTTCTGGAGGAAGACCGCGATGAGGTGGATTTCGGCATGCATCTCATCCCCAAGGCCATCGAGCGGGACAATGTTTTTGCCTACCCATTCCACGGATATTGGCGGGATGTGGGCACGGTTCAGGCCTACTGGCAGGCGAACATGGATCTGCTCAAAGTCGATTCTGAAATCTCTCCGCAGGCCTGGGGTATCCGACCAAATCCCTATGCGGATCGGTTGCTGGTGGACCGGTGCCCTGCGCGTTTTACCAGCGGCTGCAAGGTGGAGGGCTCCATGATCTCTGCCGGCTGCGTCATTGAGGGCGAGGTGATCAATTCGGTGCTTTCGCCTGGGGTGCGGGTGGGAAAAAATGTCCGGGTTAAAGACTCCATCATTTTGCACGACTGCATTTTAGAGGAAGGGGCTGTGGTGGACCTGGCCATTCTCGATAAAAGGGTCTGGGTCGGACAGGGAGCGGTGGTGGGGCAGGGCGAGGACAAGGGTACGCCCAACAAGGCCTGCCCTAAGCATCTCTACACCGGGATTACCATGATCGGCAAGGAGGCGGAGGTGCCGGCCCAGGCCGTCATCGGACGCAACTGCGTGGTGGCGCCCTCCCGCAAAGCCGGGGATTTCCTTTCGCTTACCATCGCCACCGGGGAAACCATCTGATTCGTGGGGGGTAAAGGCAGGTCGCGCCGCCGAAGATCGGGATGCGTGGCCTTGCCGGACGGCCTTTCGACATATAGTCCTTCGCAACTTTCCCAGTCTTGTCGCGTGTTGTTCCCCGAGCTTGAAAGCGGGAATTTATTGGCTCGCCCTTTCCTTCTGAGCGATTTTGGTGCGGATTTTGAGCTTGGCAAGGCCGAACCGGATGATGTTGTCCGGCATCGCTTCGGCGACATCCAGGCTTCTGTTGGCTAGGCCAAAGGCCTCCCGTCTGCTGAGACCCATCATGGGCCCATAGTGCAGGACCAGTTCGCCAAGTTCCAGGCTCGAGCCGTAGCAAAGGGTCCAGGTCAGGCGGTTGCAGAAGGCTGCCACATTGAGGAGGTAGAGCTGGGAGTCGAGTTTGCTGGTCGGCTGGGGTGGGTTATCCCCCATGCTCAGGACGATTTTTTCGGAAAAATTCCAGAAGCGGGCGATTTCCATGCCCACTGTGGAAAAGGTGAGGTCGCTCAGTACGGTTTTGGCGGCAAATTCATCGGAGTAGCCCCGGTCGATGAGTTCTTGGGCCTTGCGGTACAGCTCCGGCAGATAGACCAGAATGATGAGCTTGCCCAGTTGGTGCAGTAGAGTGCAGATGAAGACATCCTCTTCCGGCACATTGATCTTTTTGGCCTTGCAGAGGATTTTTGCCTGGGAGGCACTGACAAAACATAGGGCCAGGAGCTTGCTGATTTCTTCCTTCTCGACCCCGGCCCTGAGGAAATCTTCAAACAGGGCCAGGCTGAGGGCCAGCTCCTTCACGGTGGTGAGGCCAAGGGTGGTGATGGCCCGGCTGACGTTGGAGATGGGGGTTCCCCGGCTGTAAAAGGCCGAATTGACCACCTGTAGCAGTTTGGTGGTCAGGGAGGCATCCTTGAGGATAACCCCGGCGATTTCCTCGGCGCTTGATTCGTCGCTGTTTAAGAGGCGCAGCAGTTCCTGGACATGGTCGGACATGGCGGGCAGTTCGCTCATGTTGACCTTGCTGAATATGTCACCTAAGGTTGTGTTTGGGCTCATAGCACCTGTGGTATTCGGGGCGGTGTGGTGGTCTGGGTGCTCCGGGTCGGGGAGGTCCTGGCCCTTGCCTATCTATTAAATTTACTCTGTATGCCAGGGAAGTGTAAAACAAAATATAAAAAAAGAGGAGTGAACCAGGAGTCAGGAGCGATTATTTTTTTTGCATAGGAGCTGTGGGTGGTGTTTTTCGCAGCATTCCGGGCAGATGCCGTGGCTAAACTCCACCTCGGCGTGACAGCGAAGATAGCTCTCCAGCTGTTGCCAGTCTCCGTTATCCTCTTTGATTTTTTTGCAGTGGGAACAGATGAAAAGCAGGCCACTGAGCCGTTTTGTCTTGGCCAGGGAGGCTTGCAACTCCCGGAGAAGGTGCTCCTTACCCTTTTCCGTCATCTTGCGGATGGTTACATCGTGAGTGATATTTACCACGGCGGTGATTGTGCCCGTAGCATCCTTGAGCGGCGCGGAGGTGATTTCCAGGTGGCGCTCGCTTCCATTGATGCGGCTCATTTTTTCGTTTTTGTGGATCTTGCCATCAGCAAAGACCTCGTCGGCATGACACGATTCGCAACGGCTCTGCAGGCCATGGTAGATGGCGTAGCAGTTTTTTCCGCAGTTGGAGCCCCAGAGCTCTTTGGCGGTTTCGTTTTCGTAGATAACGAAAAAATTCCTGTCGATGATGATGCATGGATCCCCTATGCTGGCAAGAATCACTTCGGCCTGGGAGCTGACCGTTGTCTGGTCGGGCTGGGGATTCTGGATGGTTATGGTCAACAGTTCCGGGCAGGGGAGGTGCGCCTGGAGGGTGCAGGTTCGGCCTGGGCCCAGGAAAAGATCTCTGTCTGTCCGTGTTGCCCCGGAGACCGCGAGTTCTCGCAGCAGGGCGGGTAGGGTCAGGGTCTGGCTGAGGGATTCCGGCAGCTCTTTTTTTAGGATATCGTCTTGGTGTATCGAAAGCAGTTCGCAAAAGAGCTGGTTGGCGACCCGGCCCACAAATTTCAAGGGATTTCCGGCGCTGTCCCGGCGGAGTTCGACGACCAAAAGGCCGCAACAGAGGGCGTCAGCGAACGGGGTGAAAAGTTGGGGGAGAAGGTGTAGGGGAAGGGCATTGGGGGTGTCCAAGGATAGGGTCCTATTGTTTTTTTGCTTGCCGTAGACTTCGCGGCGGGAAACTCAAACACGGCGACTTTGGGCTGACTGTCTCAAGCCGATGGTCGACGGGGCGGTTTTTTTTTCTGGCACCGTTCCCCCCGGTTGGTGCCAGACCACAATTAATGGAGTTGGGCGACAATAGCAATACGGAAAAAATACGGGGCTTGGCTGGATGCTTGTCAGGCAAGGGAGGAAAGGTAGGAACGCAGGTTGGTTTTTTTGCTTTTGATGCCGAGCTTGACCCGGAGTTTGTCGCGGTAAAACTCCACGGTCCGGCTGGAAAGATCAAGGATGGTGGCAATTTGCTTGGTGGATCTGCCCTGTTTGATCAGTTCCGCCACCTCCAACTCGCGGGGGGTGAGCCCGCCCAGTCTGGTGGAGAGGGTCAAGCTGAAGGTCGAGGTGATTTTTTCAAGATTGGCCGAGGCCACCCGCAGGTAGAGCTCTAATTCCGGGTCTTTGCAGCGTTCCTGTATTTTTTCCAGATAGGGTAAAACCAGGCGCTGCAGATTGTCGTGGATTCTGCGTTCATGTTCGGCACTGGCTTCGGCGCTCTGATGCAGGAGGAGGCTGAGGGCGTTGTTGACCTCGGTGAGTTCCCTGGCCTTGTGTTCGAGGCGGAGCTCCAGGAGCAGGATTTCGCTGATGTCCCGGCTCATGCCGCGGAAGCCAATCACTTTTTTTCCGGCTAGCATGGGGAGGAAGTGGGTTTCGATGGGGATGACGGTGCCATTTTTCCGCATTGACCGTCGTCGTAGGCCTTTGCAGGGTTTTCGGCTTCGGCGGATCTCTTCGATGATTTCTCGCTGGGTCTCCCGGTCTTCGGGGGGGATGAGCGTTTCTATGGCATTGCGGCCCAGGAGTTCACGGGGCTCATAGCCGTAGAGGGCCTTGCCGCTTGGCGAGCAATAGGTGAAATTCAAATGGGCGTCTGTTTCCCAGACCCATTCAAGGCTTTGAGTCGCAAGCTCATGGAAGCGAGCGATCTCGCTGGCCAGGATTGTGTTCGCCGGAGCCTTGGCTTTCATTTCTTGTCTCAGCCCCTGAGTCCAGCGATAAAAGGACCCACCGCCTCTGCCCCTTTCTCTTCTACCAGCCTGATGGTGGCGGTGCCGATCACCGCCAGGTCGGCCTTGCCGGTCAGGATCTGCACGTCTGCCCGGTTGCTGATGCCAAAACCCACGGCGAGCGGCAGGTCCGTGGCCCTGCGACAGCGGGCCAGGTATTCATCAAAGGAGGCATCGAATTCGGTTTTGCTGCCGGTGACGCCTCTCCGGGCCACACAGTAGATGAAACCGGCTCCATGTCCGGCCAGGGTTCGCATCCGCTCCTCCGTACTGGTGGGCGCAAAGATCTGGATGGGGGCAAGATCAAACTCCCGGGCCAGCCGGAGATACTCTTCGCCCTCTTCCGGCGGCAGATCGGGAATGATGAAGCCCCTGATCCCGATCTCCTTGGCCTTGTGCAAAAAATCCTTCAGGCCGTACTTGAAGAGGATATTGTAGTAGGTCATGAACAGGAAGGGGATATCGTATTGAGCCGCCATCTCTGCGGCAAAGGCAAGGCAGTCCGCAACCTTGGTTCCGTTGGCGATGGACTCCTGGTTGGCCTTGATGATCATGGGGCCGTCGGCCATGGGCTCGGAAAAAGGGATCTGGAGCTCGATCACGTCCACCCCGTTTGCCACCATCTGGTGGATCACCTCGCGGTTAACGGCAAAGGAGGGATAACCCAAAACCAGATGGGTCATGAGCAGGATGTCTTTTTTGCTCCGGGTTTGCCGGAGTTGGTCAGCGAGCTGCATATTCCTCTCCCTTTTTCCGGATGAATTCCTTCCAGGAAGGATCATCAAAGGCGTGGGCAATGGTGAAGATATCCTTGTCGCCCCGGCCGGATTGGTTGATGATAATGGCCTGGTCGCGGCTCAGCTCTCCCGCCTCCTTGAAGGCCTGGACAAAGGCATGGGTGGATTCCAGAGCCGGGATGATCCCTTCCTTTTTGATCGTGAGATCCAGCGCCGCCATGACCTCCTGGTCGGTGGCCGCGGCAAAGCGGACCCGCCCTTTTTCCCAGAGGTCGGTGAGTAGGGGAGAGACCCCGATATAATCGAGGCCAGCGGCCACCGAATGGGTGTCGCGCATCTGGCCGTCGGAGTCTTGGAGAAACATGGTTTTATACCCCTGGGCCACGCCGGGCGAGGCGTCTTGGCTGGCAAGCCTTGCGGCGTGCTGGCCGGTGTCAAGCCCCTTGCCGCCTGCCTCCACCCCGATCAACTCCACTTCGGTATCATCAAGAAAGCCCTGGAAGATGCCCATGGCGTTGGAGCCGCCGCCCACGCAGGCATAGACCCGGGCCGGGAGTTTGCCGTGGGATGTGAGGATCTGTTTGCGCGCCTCCTGCCCGATGATGGACTGGAACCAGGCCACCATCTCCGGAAAGGGGTGCGGCCCGCAGACCGTGCCCATCACATAATGGGTGGTGTCCATGTTGGAAACCCAGTCGCGGAAGGCCTCGTTGATGGCGTCCTTGAGGGTGCGGCTGCCGGTGGTGACCGGAACCACGGTGGCGCCGAGTTTTTCCATCCAGAAGACATTGGGCCGCTGGCGGTGCACATCTTCCTCGCCCATGTAAATGGTGCAGGCAAAGCCGAACTTGGCCGCCATGGTGGCGCAGGCCACCCCGTGTTGGCCCGCGCCGGTTTCTGCGATCACCCGGGTTTTGCCCATGCGCTTGACCAGCAACCCCTGGCCCATGACGTTGTTGGCCTTATGCGCACCGGTGTGATTGAGATCCTCGCGCTTGATGAAAATCTGCGCCCCGCCGAAGTGGCGGCTCAGGTTATCCGCACGGGTAAGGGGGGTGGGGCGGCAGGAGTACGAGCTCATGAGAGCGAGGTATTCCTGCCAGAAGGCCTGGTCTGCCTTGGCCTTGGCGTACACCTCCCTCAGTTCCCTGAAGGTTTCGTACAGCACTTCCGGGATATAGGCGCCGCCCCATTGTCCAAAATAGCCAGGTTTGTTCATGGTGAAAATCCTTGTCGCCTAACCGGTTTATTCTATTTTTTTAGATTTTTCAGAACCGATACGATACTCCATTCTCAATAGATTAGACAAGGAGAGAAGAAGGGGGAATTCTAAAAAAAAATAGGCGTGGCCCGGTCATTGCACGAAACGCGGCCAGCTTTTTGTGTCTCCTTTATATTTTATTGAAATCAGTGCCTTATTCCTTCACGCTTTCCGCTTGACACGGTTTTTTTTTCCATGTACACGATAGGGACGTATTTTGTCGGGAATTCAGCAGATACACAGCGTTTCAACCGGTTTCGAAGCCACCTTATGGCAGGTGCTTCGCCCCTTTGTGTGCGGCAACCTTACCCCTGTTTGCTGTGATGGAGAACCTAAACCCTCACCACGGGAGAAAACGGGATATGCAAGATTTTATCCTGACTGCGGAAATTCTGGAGAAAGCCAGGAATACCATAGAAGGCTCGCTTATTCAGGCGGGCGTTCGAAATGTCCTGCTCATTGATGGGGCAGGAAATATACTGTCCAATTGCGGGCGTGATAATGATGATCTCGATGCCATTTCCCTGGCCGCGCTGGCTGCAGCCAGCTTGGGAGCAACCTCCCAGATCGCCAAACTGATCGGCGAGGAGGATTTTTCCTTGCTCTTTCATAAGGGAAAAAACGGGAATATCCATTTTGGCCGGATTGGCGAGGAACTTATTCTTATCACCATTTTTGGGGAAGATGTCTCCCTCGGGCTGGTACGTTGCCGGGTGGCTGATCTGACCGATACCCTTCTGCAAATTTTTGAAGGATAACAAATGGCGCTTATTGATCTTAGCAAAAAAGAAATTCACTGTAAGATCGTCTATTATGGGCCGGGCCGCTGTGGGAAGACGACCAACCTGCTTACCGTGCACAGCTCCATGGCCGATAATGCCCGGGGCAAGATGCTGACCATCGAAACCAAGGGCGATCGTACTCTGTTTTTCGATCTTCTCCCCCTAAACCTGGGAACAATCCGGGGGTTTAATATCCGGATTCAGCTCTATACTGTGCCCGGCCAAGTTATGTATGCCTCCACCCGCAAGCTTGTCCTTAAAGGTGCGGATGGCCTGGTTTTTGTGGCCGATCCTCTCCAGGTGCGCCGGGAGAGAAACATTGAAAGCCTGGAAGACCTGCGGACAAGCCTCCTGGAATACGGACTCAAGCTGGAAGAAATGCCCCTGGTCATTCAGTATAATAAGCGAGATCTTGTCGGCACCCCGATCCCCACCCTGACCGTGGAAGAGCTTGAAGCCGACCTGAACAGCGTTTTGAAGGTGAAGACCTTTGAGGCCTCAGCGGTTACGGGGATGGGGGTTTTTGAAACTTTGCGCGAAATAAGCAAACAGACTGTGCGTTATGTCACCAATAAGCATCTGCTGCATGAGACGAAATAAGCCTTCCTTGCAGTTTCCGGGCTGGCAATTTCTCAAGGAGAATGGAGTTTATGACTGACAAAGCCCCCGATCGTGACTTTCACGGTGAGATAGATGATGCCATTGACAACCTGTTCTCGCCGCATTTGGTGGCAGAACAGGGCACGCTTGCCGGTGCGGCCGCGGCCGCACCGGCCCCGGTAAAATCCGCACCCGTGCCGGCCAGCCTGCTCGCTGCGGACGGGACGGATGCCTTCGCCCCCTTTGAAGAAGCCCTGCTTTCCCTGGACTGGGAGATCTCTGCGGGCAACATAGTAAAAGCCCGGAGCGCCCTGACGGGAATTCAGGGCAATTTCGAGGTGGACAAGGCTGTGGCCCTGACGGAAATTTTTTCGTTCATGGACAGATTGCTTGAAGCCATGGCCATTGCCCCGCAAAGCGTTTCCACCTCCGCCCCCAAAACTTTGCAGGAAGGGTTGCAAACCCTGCGGGCTGCGGCAGGTGCCGAGGATCTTTCCCTTATCGAGAAAACGCTGCTGGACCCCACCCTCTCCGAATTGCGCTCTGCTATTCCCAATATCCCCAAGGATTACAGTAAAATGGGGAATGCGGCTTCGCCCAAGGTGCAAGGGGTATCTCGGGCCGAGCAGAAAACAGCGGTCCCGGTTGCTACATTTCAGGTCGTTACTCCGATTCAAGCCTTGCCTCAAGAAGAAGATCTTTTGCCGGAACTTCCTGTTGCGTCCGGCGGCAGGTCGGCGGCGGTGCTGATTGAGGCGGTGAATGCCCATCTCACGGTGTTGGGCAAGTGCATCGCCAAGCGGATCATCCCGGTTGAAAACCTTTTTGCCAAAACGCCCGGCTATGAAAAACTGCATGCCATCCACACCGAGCTTCGGGAACGTCTGGAAAAGCAAAAACAGAATTTGATCAAGGCGCTGGGCGCGGAGTATGAAGCGGACGCTGCTGCTCCGGTTGAATCCCCAGTCGGGCAATCGGCAAAATCAGCAGTGTCAACGGCGGCAGTCTGCCCCTGGCAGGCTGTAGTGCTTGCTACATGGGACGGGAAAACGGTTGGTTTTCTTCCGGAACAGATTGCTTACGAAGACAAACCCCCGGCTAGGGTCAGGAAATGTGGTCCGTTTTTGCCCATAAAAAATCTGAAACGCGGTTTTTTCGGCAAGATCGGCTCTGTGGTGCAAGGCGAGTTTGGTTTTCACGAGGAAGCCACCCTGAAAGCGCTGACAATTCCGGTGGCCAAGCCTTCGGGTGTGGGAAAACGTGCCCCCAAGGCCGACCGCTCTCTGCTTATTCTGTTTAAAGAGAACAGTGGGCTGGCCTTCTGGCTTGATGAGCCGACAGAACAGCTTGACACCTCCACCGGTTGCAGCTGGGAACCTGTGGCGGATCCTAACACCTTTGTTGCCGGCAATCTCACGGTGAAAGGAAAAACCGTTCCGGTCATAACCATGAGGACCGTGTAGCCGGGTGGCATGAGCATGACAATTACCGTGGCCACCAAGGAAACCATTGAGGCAAAACTTGCCGAGGCCGACCTGTATGCAGGGCAAGGGCTTGTGAATGAGGCCCTGACCCTGTGCGAGTCGCTGCTGTCACAGATTCCCGACAGTGAGCTGATTCTCCGGGATCTGGTTGAGGAAAGATTGGTTGTCCTGCAAACCGAACGGGGCTTGGCCGCCTCCGGCGTAATCCCATCCGCGAGCGCCAGCCAGATTTCCGAGGTCGATCTTTTTGAGAATTGTCTGGGGCTGATGGTGGCAGGTTTTTACCGCGAGGCAGGGGACGAGCTCCGGGCCTTGCTCACCACCGGATACCGTCCCGCTCTGGTTCACGCAAAAATTGGCGAATGTTGCCTCCAGCTTGACAAACCTTTTGAAGCCATTGAGCATTTTGAAGCAGCAGCCGCAACCATCGCGAGCAAAAAAGACGGATTCGACCAGAAAATCGAGCGGCTTCATCTTCTCGATCAGATGGCCCTCACCTATGAAAGCACCGGCGCCACGCCTTCCACCATTAAAACCCTGGAGGAAATGGTTGCTCTTGATCCCAGCTATCGCAATGCCCGGCAGCGCCTTGCGGTCCTTTCCAAAAGTGCGACCAAGTATGGCCAATTTTACGGCCTGATCCGCAATAAATTGCTGACCTCGGTTCAGTTTGACGAGGCCCGGGTTAAGGCCAGGCAGCATAACAAAACGTTGGACAGCGTCCTGCTCGGAGATTTTGGCATTGATCGAAAACAGCTTGGGGCATCTTTAAGCGAATATTATGGCTGTCCGTTTGTTGAGTTCCTCGAAACGGAAGCGCCGGAGGCACCCACCTGTATTCAGGGTGTCAAGGAGAGTTATTTTCGGGTCAATGTTTTTATCCCCATCGGTCAGGAGGAAGGGCAAGTTGTTGTGCTTGCCGACAACCCGCACGATCTCGGCAAGCAGGATAATATCCGCTCTGTTCTTAAGGGCGTGGCTTTTCGCTTTGCCGTGGGGCTCAAGGATGATGTCAACAAGTTCATCGATTTTTTTTACGGGAAATACGAGCAGGGCCATGCGTCGCAAGATGTTTTTGAGACCTTGGAGCTTGTCGATGAGTCCGACGGGTATCAGGATGAGGATGAGCAAATCGGCGGTGCTGCCGATGGGGTCGTGGTGCAGATGGCCAACAGGATCATTGAGGATGCCATGGCCCGCAACGCTTCCGATATCCATATTGAGTCGCTGCCGGGCAAGCAAGGAACCTCTGTCCGTTTTCGCGTTGACGGCATCTGTTCCCATTATAAAAATATCCCCTTTACCTATAAGCGGGCATTGATCTCCCGTCTGAAGATTTTGGCCAAGCTGGACATTTCTGAGAAAAGATTGCCCCAAGACGGCAAAATCAAGCTTAAAACCCGCCGTGGCAAGATCGAGCTTCGGGTTGCCTCCCTCCCCACGCACGGGGGGAACGAGGATATGGTCCTGCGTATTCTTGCCGCCGGATCAGCCCTGCCGTTAGAGAAAATGGGGTTGTCCGCAAGAAATCTTACAGAGTTGCGTCGCCTCCTGGATCTGCCCTATGGCCTGATCCTCGTAGTTGGCCCCACCGGCTCCGGCAAGACCACGACCCTGCACAGCGCACTCAATTATGTAAATCGACCGGAAAAAAAGATCTGGACCGTTGAGGACCCGGTGGAAATCGTCCAGGACGGGCTGCGGCAGGTGCAGGTGGAAAACAAGATCGGTCTTAATTTTGCCAAAATTCTTAGGGCCTTTTTGCGGGCCGATCCCGACATCATCATGGTTGGCGAAACCCGGGATCAGGAAACTGCTGAAACCGTCATCGAGGCGGCCCTTACCGGGCATCTTGTTTTTTCGACCCTGCATACCAACTCCGCCCCGGAAACAGTGACCCGGCTTTTGGGTATGGGGATCGATCCCTTTAATTTTTCTGACTCGTTGCTTGGCATCCTGGCTCAGCGGCTGGTGCGTCGTCTGTGTCCCTATTGCCGGGAAGCGTATGCTCCCGACGCGGCGGAAAAAGAGTTGATTATCGCGGAGTATGGGCCGCATCCCTTGGGAGCGCTGACTATGGCGGAGATTGATCGGGCAGCCTTGTATCGACCGAAAGGATGCGATAAATGCAAGAAAACCGGATACGTGGGAAGACTTGCCATTCATGAGCTGCTCACGGTCAACGATCCGTTGAAGATTCTTATCGTTAAGAACAGCCCCATTGTGGAAATTCGGGATGAGGCAATGCGGGTGGGCATGCTGACCCTCAAACAGGACGGTATCCGCAAGATGTTGGCTGGGCTTACCGACCTCTTGCAGGTCCGGGCGGCCTGCATCAAATGACAAGCGTAAAAATACTAACCCATGCAACAGGGGCAGTTTCTATGAAAAAAGTGCTGGTTGTTGATGACGACCATGGTTTTTTGCTGAGTTTGCAGGCCATGTGCCGGGAGCGAGTCGATATCTTTGAGGTCGTTACCGCAGGGAACGGGAAGGAAGCGCTGGCTGTCCTTGCCAGCCAGCCGATCCATCTGGTGGTCACTGATTTGAAGATGCCGGAAATGGACGGTTTTGAGCTGGTCAGCCAGATGAGCAGGCTCAAAAATTCTGTGCCGGTCATTGTCATGACCGCCTTCGGCACCCCGGAAATGGAAGACCGGCTCATGGATCTGGGGGCTTTTCAATACATCGAAAAGCCCGTTGATTTTGAGCTGCTGCTGCAAAAAATCAAAGATGGTCTGGCTGCGGGCGCCAAAGGACATGTGTCCGGCGTGTCGTTGTCCTCTTTTTTGCAGCTCCTGGAGCTTGATCGGAAAACCTGCACCATCATGGCTAGGGCCGGCACCCGCATAGGTTTGCTGTTTTTTAAAAATGGCAGCCTGATCAATGCCTATGCCGAACCCCTCACCGGGCTTGATGCCGCCTTTGAGATTATCAGCTGGGATCAGGCTGAGATCGAAATTCACAATTTCTGTCGGAACCGGAAACAGACCATTGACGCCCCACTGGGATTCATTCTTATTGAAGGCGCCCGAATGAGCGACGAACGGGGTGAGAACCCGGTTCAGGCCGGAGAGGGCGATGATGAATTTGCGCAACTGGAGGATCTTGATTTCGTCACCGCGTCTGCGCCACCGTCCACCGAAGCCATTGCACAAGCCATGGGACAGGGCAAAGCCACTCTTGAAGAAACACTCAACGCTGCCCAAGGCATCAATCGGATGGTGTTGGTCGCCAAAGATGGAACCGCCAAGGTTCAGCGGAACATTGATAATAAGGAATTTAAACCATTTGTTACCTATCTTGCCGTGGCGGCGGATAAAATTCGGGGGATTCTTGGGTATGCCGATCTTCCCTCCCATATCATCCTCACCCAAGAGAACGGCGAACAGTTGCTGATTATTCCTGGAGCGGAACTGTCGGTGGGGATAGCGGTACAGTTGGGAGTTTCCCCCACCAAGATTGTCGCGGCCATCGGCCCGGCCCTGGCCGAAGCCCAGCAGCTTGCGTCGTAGGTTTAATGAGGAGCGTGTAACATGGATGAAATTTTGCAGGAAATAAAAATACTCCCCGGGGTTGTGGGGGTTTTTGTCTCTGTTGATAAGCCGGATATAATTTTTTCTTATGTGCCGGACGGTTATGATCATGAGACACTCAAATTGATGGGGGGCTCCCTACAGCGGATTATCAAGATGAATGCCTCTTGCCAGCTCAGTGTCAATTCCGTGGAGATGCAGTTTGCCGAGGCAAAGGTCCTGGTGAAAAATTTTTGTGACGGCGCTTTGCTGGTGATTCTCTGTGAGCCAGAGGCGAATTTTACGCTGATTAACATGACTACGAATATGCTCCTTGGCGAACTCGCCCTGGGAGTGGAAAAGGTTCGCGCCAACCCGGATGCCGCCAGGCAGGCAGTTTCGGCCAAAAAAGCCGGGAGCATTGATTTCGCACAGGCGCAGAACGAAGAACCGTTGCAAAGCGCCATCCCCGTTTTTCAGGATGCACTGGCCCGGGCCATTGGCCCCATTGCGTCGATGCTTGTTAAAGAGATTGTCGGGAAATGGCTGCAGGGGGGGGCGTGTGCCCAAGAGCGCTTCCCGGAGCTGGTTGATCTTTTCTGTCAGGAAATCGGAGATGCCGCCCTGGAAAATGAATTCCGGGCAGACACGGCAAGGCTTTTGCCCCGTTGAATCGTACAAGAAAAGAAGGCCTTGTTCTCTTGGGAGAGAACAAGGCCTTCTTTTCTTGTTTTTACATATCACGCCTATTTGTTGAAATAACAAGATGCCGCGCTTACCTGTGTTACGGGCTTTCGCCGATGGGGCAAGTCCATCCGCTGGTCTTTTTCTCTTTTTGCGAGTCCATCTTTATTTCAACCGCTTGAACTCAACCCGGTTGTTTATCTTTCTGTTTTGTTCCGTAGAGTTGGGAACAATGGGATGAGTATGGCCGTGTGCCGCCACCTGCAGCTTCTTCGCCTCAATGTTGCAATTCTTGATCAGATAATTGCGCACCGCCTCGGCCCTTTTTCTGGAAACGGCCAGATTGACTGCGGCATCGCCAGAGTCGTCCGTATTGCCGACCACTTCAAACACGGCGCCCTGCAGATCACGACTCGTAAAAGCGCGCGTCCCCACAATACTGAGTTGGTCGGCCCCCTCTTCGGGAAGTCCCGTTGATTTGTCTGGGAAAAGGATCAGCAGTCTAAGAATCGTGGCTTCGATGGGGCTGACCTCCCGGTCCTTGGATTTCTCTGCAAAAAGAACGGTGACAGCCTCCTCGGAAGTCACCGATTCTCCGCGCTGGGCCTTCAGTTTTATTTTTGCCGATTCCAGGGATTTTGCCGCCCGTTTATTGTCGGGATCGATGCTTAGGCCTTTTTCGTAAGCATTTACGGCATTCTGCACCTTGTCCGTCACCATGTAAATGTCGCCCAGGCCGAAAAATGCCTTGGCATGTTTTGGGTCAATGGTCGAAGCGGTGACATAGTAAGATAAGGCGCTCTTGTAGTCGCGCAGGCGCTCAAGGCTGTAGCCCTGCATGAAGTTGATTTCCGGGTCTTTTGGGCATTGCTTGATGGCTGTGGCCAACAGATCGCGTCGGGCAATGAGTTCACGTTCCTGGCTGATTTCTTCGGCAATCTTCTTGCAATCCGCCGCCGAGGCGGAGAGTGGCAACAGTGCGGGCATTGAGAGGCCGCAGAGCAGCACAAGGCCGAGAGCGGTCGCTGCATGCCAGACCAGCGGCCTTGGCTGTTTGTTTTTGCTTAATATTGACATATGCTCACCGTTTGAGGATGCGGACCATGCTCATGCGCAACCGTTCGATTGCACTGGCTAAGGCACCGATTTCGTCATTTTGCTTGATCGTGACAGGGGTTTCCAGATTTTTGCCAAGACTGATCTCTTCGGCCTTGGTGCTTAGGCTGACAATGGGATTGACGACAAAGCGATCCATAAACACCCAGATACCCACAAGGGCGACAAATAGGCATCCAGCGCCCAGGAGGCAGAGAATGAAAGCATTCTTTTTGGCGCTGGCCAAGGCTTCTTCCACGGAGACGTAGACCACGTAGGCGGCCACCGTATCGCCATTCTTCCAGTTGTAGCCATTGGCCGAGCCGTAGATCTCAACTTGATCCTTGGGGGCGTCGTTCACATCCCCATGGCAACGCAGGCAATCTTTCCCTTCGACCTTGATTGGCTTTGCCAGGTAAAAGAAGGTTTCTCCATCCCGCTGCATGGTGCCTTCATGCGCTTTGAGTTCGGGCTGGCTGGCGAACATGGAAATCAGTTTTGTCTCCCAGTCGTCTGCCTTGTTCGGCGGATAAAGGGGGTCAAGGGTCGCCTGCTTGAAATTATAGCCGGTTAAATTCTTTTTGAAGATGTCAAAGGTGCCGCGCGTGAGAACAAAGCCGGACATCAGCTCGGGGTAAAAACGGTCTTTTTCGAAAACCTCCATGATGAGGGGGCGTTGTTTTTCCGTGTAGAAATCCCGGGTGGCCAGAATATAATTAAAGATCAGCTCCCCTTTGCTCTTCGCCTCCAGCATGGCGTTGCGCTTGCTGAACATGTAGCTGGCTGTACCGATGCCCACGGTTGCGATGCCGAAAATAATTGCCATGATGATTATGAAGCGTGACCGAATCCCCATCTAATTCTCCTCGAGATTGTAATCGTTCAGCAAGGGCTGGCCCAGAAAATGGAGCAATGCCCCGGCAAGTGATGGATTATACCGCAATCGTCACCTCGTATTCAACAGACGAAAACAGAAGGCAAAGGTTTTTTGCAGGATATTTTGGGTCAGCCTTCCACCCGCTGTGTTTTTGTTGTGCTCTTAGGCAAAGTCAAGTGGAAGGTTGTGCCAATGCCTTTTTCGCTGACTAGTTTTATGCCACAGTGCATCTGGGTCAGCATTTTATTGGAAATCACCAACCCCAGTCCGGTGCCATTGGCTTTGGTGGTAAAGAAAGGCTTGAAGACATCGCGTTTCAATTCCTCAGACATGCCACAGCCATTATCGGTGATCGACAGCAGTATGACATTGCCGCGATTCTGGCTGCGTACCAGTAACAGCGGGTTGGGTGTTTCCGCCATGGCGTCAACGGCGTTGGCCAGTAGGTTCATGGCGACATGCTGCAGGGCTCTGGGGTCCACCATTATCCGTTTTGCGTCCGGGGCGATCTCGATCCGGATCTCTATTTTTTTTGCGCGGATATCTGCTCCCAATAATTGCATGAGGTTGTCGAAAAACATCGCCAGGTCGATATCGCTGGTCCTGGGAGTCTCGAACATGCTGAAGCTTTTGAGCGATTTGAGCAGCGTCTCCATCTTGCTGATTTCCCCGGATATTCTGTTGAAATAAACATCTATTTCTTCGGGGGAATATTTGTTGATGTTGTTTTGTAGGACAGCCAGCGCCATCTTGATGGAATTCAAAGGGTTGCCGATCTCGTGGCGGATGCCCGAGAAGAGGCAGCCGATGTTGTTCATCATCTCCGTGGCTTCGTCGATGGCGGCCAGGCGGTGCCGGTCAGTGATGTCCTGAATGAAAATCGAGATGTGGCGATGGTCTCCGGGGATCCGGTACACGGTATAGCCGAGGGCCCGGTGTTCATAGTGGATGATGGTTTGGCGGCTTCTGGTCCTGCCCGGTTGGTGTAAGGTGTCCAGGTCATTACAGAGCAGGGCGGAGAGGCCTTCATAATCCTGATCGGCCTTGAGTGGCTCAAGGATTTTCACCGCATGGGCATTTTTGAAGAAAACCTTTTCCTCTATGGTGTCGAGAATGATGAGGCCGGTATCGATATCCCGGAGTACATCGGTGAAGATGCAGGGGGCGTTGCAGAAGAATTCCTCCGGTAGGGAGGGCTTGCTGTTTCCGCGGTGCAGTATTTTTTGGAAAAAGGCTTTTATCAAGAGAAACACACCATGGGGCAGAAAGAAACAGACCGTAAATTTTCCCCTCATGGTAGCAGATTTCAAGGCAAAGGCAAGCGCGGCTGAGATTTTTTCAATTTTTATTGTGGAGCGCCGGCGTGGTTCCTGGTTATATTGCGCAACCTTGCTGTTTTCCTTTCTGTGAGTTATCGGAGATTTTGATATGACCGTGCGTTCTTGTGTTCACCCTTCCGGGCAGTTTGTCTATGGTGTGCATGCGCCCTCCTATCAGGTCGTCAATTTGCGGGAAAACGATTGTGTCGAACCGCTTGGCGCATTTTTGGGCGACAATCCTTATTTGAACCAGGGTAATTTTCCCGAAGGTGATCTGCAGGTTGATCGGGCAGATGCGATCTATGAAATCGTTAACCCTTTTCCTTTTCGGGGGGTAACTTACATCAGCAGTGCCTGGGCTGCGCCCAGGGCGGTAAATCCATCCGTCATTAAATTGTCGGCCCCACAGGCGGTATCCATGCGCCAGGCGCTGCAGGAAATCTTGCCCGCCGGAGTTGCCCAGGATCTTCGAAAAAGCTTTACGGCGCTGCCGGAAATCGTACTGTTGGCCCTGGCCGCTACTTCCACCGACCCGGAGGATCTGGTGACGCTGGCTGCCATGAGCTGTGAATTTCTCCGTGACGGATCAGGGGAGCCGGTCGGTTTGCGTTACGCAGAGGGCACAAATGGTCTGGCGCAGTCCAGAATCCTCCGGCATGACTTGTTTGATGTGGTGGTTAATAACCGCCATCTGCCCGAAGCCTACCGCAGAGTCATGGTCTTGCGGCCCGGAGTGCAGGGGGGCAGCGAAATTGTGGGTGAGTATTGTGACGTGGCCCAGGGCAGTCATGTTTTTGAGTATCTGCGCCGTAACAGTTATATCCCCTGGGGGCATTATGCCGCAAACATGGCGGACGATGCTGTCCGTTACAGCACGGCGGATCTTTCCGGTGCCGACATGCAGGGCTTGCGGCACCTCTACTATCAGCGCACTTTTCTTCATCTGGCTGCCCAATTGGGCCTGCCTCTGCCGCCTGGTCGGAAGGCTATGACCCGGGCCGTACTCGAAGAATTGCGACTTGCAGTGGTCCAAGCCCTGCGGGAAAAAGATGCCCCGGTCTTATCTTTCACCGCCACCCTGTGGGGCTGGAATTACGGGTTTGATTTTTCTGCCAGCGGCTATCGGCTCCATGCCTCGCATCAGCAGATTCACCAGCAGTTCGCCATGCTGCCGCAGACGGTTTCCGCCTGGTATCATGGCGGTGAGGCCGCGCCTGAACCGGTTTTAAGCTATGCCTGCGGGGACCTCGTGGCCGAGTTCTGTGAGCGGTACAAGGAGGAGACGGGCTGCGATTTTTTCAACGCCTATCTCAGGGCGATCCGCAACAACAGGCGGATGGACGGGAGGGAGAACGAAAACACCAGTCTGATCGTGTATGAAGACGACGGGGTAATGCTCTTCGTGCCCAAGGCGCAAACCTCCCAGTGGGAGTTGCAGATCATGCCCCTGGGTGAAGTGGGTAATATCCTGGAGGCGGACGGGGCCATCCGCGCCTCGTTGGACCGCGTTCTGCTCATTGCCCAGAAAATTCTCGCCCGGATGGGCGCCCGGTTGGTGAGCAGTATCGAATATTCTAGCCGGATAACGGCCAAGCCCACCGGGCAGCGGCTGCTCTATGCACTTCTGCCCAAGCTCCCATATTCCATGGGGGCCTTCAGTGAGGCCCAGTTGCGCTGGGTCAATGGTCATTTCCCGGAGGATTTTGCCGCGGCCTGCCGCCTTCACCTGCCCACAGTGCTGGATGGTCTTGCAAGGGAGGGGCGCGAGGAGGAGTGATCCTTGGGCGCCGGTTTTTCAGGGGTTCTGGCCAGGCAGAGGAACATCTTTCCCCTTCTTTTTTTGTGGACATAAACTGTTGCCCTTGAAAATCCGGTATGGTAATTTATAAAGTTGAGTGTTTTGGTATTGATGGTGCTGGATGGCTGTTTTTCGCGTTTTTTTGCGGTGTTGCGCTGATTGTGTCAAATAAAGATATTTCATATACAGGGGCTGGCTTGTTGGGTTTGGCCTGAAAAATGTCAGAATGAGGTGATCCGTTGAAGAAGAAGATCTTGATAGCCAACCGAGGTGAAATTGCCCTGCGGATCATTCGGGCGGTGCAAGAGCTTGGGCATATCGCCGTGGCTATTTATGAAACGCCGGACAAGGATGCCCTGCATATCCGCACAGCGGACGAGGCCATCTGGATTGGCGATGGCCCCCGCTGCGATTATTTGAATATCGATAAGGTCATCGGGGTCGCCAAAAAAGTCGGGGTCGATGCCATCCATCCGGGATACGGATTTTTGGCGGAAAACCCTGATTTTGCCAAGGCCTGTGAGCATAATGGCATCATTTTCATCGGCCCGCCCTCCGAGGTTATCCAGGCCTTGGGCGACAAGGTAACGGCCCGGCGGATCATGATGGAGGCCGGAATCCCCATGGTGCCCGGCACGGACAATCTCTCCGCCGGCGACCACGGTCTCAGGGAGGCCATTGATTTTGCCGACAAATACGGCTATCCGGTTATGCTGAAAGCCACGGCCGGCGGGGGTGGACGTGGCATCCGGCGGGTGGAAAACGAAAAGCAGCTGCGGGCCGAACTGCCCATGGCCAGGGCAGAGGCAAAGTCCGCCTTTAACAACGACGCGGTCTTTCTAGAAAAAGCAGTGATCAATCCCAAGCATGTCGAGGTGCAGATCATTGCCGACAAGGACGGCAATACCGTGCACTTGGGCTCCAGGGATTGTTCGATTCAGCGCCGCAACCAGAAATTGGTGGAGATCGCCCCCTCGCTGATCCAGGACAAGGCTCTGGTTGACCTGATCTGCGCCACTGCCGTTACGGCGGCCAAGGCCTCACACTATGTGAATGCGGGCACCGTGGAGTTTCTCGTTGATCGGGACTGGAAATTTTATTTCATGGAGATCAACACCCGGGTCCAGGTGGAGCATACGGTTACCGAAATGGTCACCGGCATCGATATCGTTCGGACCCAGATCAAAGTGGCCCTGGGCAAGAAGCTTTCCTTTTGCCAGGAGGATGTGCATATTCGGGGTTATGCCGTGGAAATGCGGATCAATGCCGAGGACCCGCAGAACAACTTCATGCCCGAAGGCGGCAAGACCGTTTCGGTCTACCGTTCGCCGGGTGGTTACGGCGTGCGCCTGGACGGCTTCGTGTACCAGGGCTTTACCATTCCCAAGGTATACGATTCGTTGCTGGTCAAGATGACGGTCTTCGGCTTTTCCTGGAATGAAACCGTGGACAGGTTGCTCCGCTGCCTGAACAACTTTGTTATCACCGGTCCGAAAACAACGATTCCCTACTATGTGAATCTGGTGCAGGACCCGGATTTCAAAAAGGGAGATTTTGATACCTCCTTCATTGAAACCCATTCGCACCTGATCAATTACGATGACCAGGCCAGCGAAGGCAGCAAGTTGGCCCACCTGATCGCAGAGATTCATTATAAAGGGGAAAATCCCTACGCTGTCTAACTTTAAAAACTACCTGTTGGTTCGGAAGGGCGCAAGGCACCTTTTAGTCAACTGCTGTGTAAGATAGGAGTCGCCATGGAACGCATTGTTCAGGGTATGGGTATCACTGAGGTACTCAAGATTATGCGAAAAGCGGATGGGTATTATATCACCAATACCGCCCGTGATATGTCGCAGTCGGATTACAAGAACAGGATCCTGTTGCACACGGACCTGCTGGCCGCCCCCTCCCGCGAGGAGGCTGGTTATTTTTCTCTCGAGATCACCGGTGGCGCCTCGGTGCATGTGGATATCCTCCGCAAGCAGGTGGACCCTTTTCTCAAGCTGGAACTGCTGCGGGAAAAGATGCCCAAGACCATGTTCCAGACCCTGTGCCGCGGCATCAATCTTTTCGGCTACCGCCCGTACCCACAGAATGTTATCCGTTTCGTGGTCAAGGAATTTGCCAAGTATGTGGACGTCTGGCGGGTGTTCGACTTCATGAACCACGTGCCCAACATGCAGGCGGTTTTTGAAGAGGTGCAGGCTGCCGGCAAGATTCTTGAGCCGTGCATCTGTTTTTCCACCGGTCCCGAGCATACCAATGAATTTTATGTGAAGAAGGTCCAGGCAATTCTGGATGTTACTGGGGAGGAAATCGTCCTCTGCATCAAGAATCACGGAGGTTTGGGTTCGCCGAAGCGGCTCGGCGAGCTGGTGGATGCGATCCTACAGAAATATCCCGAGATGGTCATCCATTATCATGGCCATAACACCGATGGCAACGACATCGGCCGCATCGTTTCCGCAGCCATGTCCGGCGCTAAGATCGTCGATGCTTCGGATCATGCCTTCACCGGCTACTACGGTCCGCCGCCGATCCTAAGCGTTATCCACACCCTGAAAGAGTATGGCCGCGAGGCCGTGGGTATCAACGAGGCGGCCATCATGGAAACCTCCGAGGTGTTGCAGCCCGAGCGGAAATACTACGAGTACTTCGAGTCCCAGATCAAGGGCTTTGACCCCACGGTGCAGATCCACAAGCTGCCGGGCGGCGCCATGGGCAGCAGTCTGGAGCAGGCGGCCAAGGGCGGCTTCCTCGACAAAATGCCGGAGATACTCCACAAAGAACTGCCCAAGGTCCAGATCGAGTTGGGTAACTATTGGAGCGTAACGCCCGGTTCCCAAATTCTCTGGACCACGGCGGTGAGTAACGTGCAGGGCGGCGAACGCTACGGCAACTGCTCCGGCGACCTGAAAAATCTGCTCCTCGGCAAGTATGGGCCGTTTCCCTTCTATCCGCCGCCCGACTGGATCTACGAGAAGGCCTTTGGCCCGGATTGGAAACAGGTGCTTGAGCGAGATGGCGGCATGGAGGTCATCGAGGATATTGATTTGGACAAGGAGCGCAAGGCCTTGGCCGACAAGCTTGGTTACAAACCCACCGAGCAGCAGTTGGTTACCTATCTCCAGCACCCCAATGATGCGGTGAATTTCTTCCGCTTTGAGGAAAAGTTCGGCAAGGTCTATGTCCTGCCGCCGAGCATTCTTTTCCGGCGGGGCGGTTTCAAGCTGGGAGAAACCATTGCCTATAAAGACCATACCGGCAAGGAACACGTTGTCGAGATGGGCCCCATGCAGGAGAATGAGGACGGGTCCGAAACCAACGTCTATCTCAATATCGATCATCACCAGCGGCATTTTGTTTTTGAAAACGCCGTGGCCCAGGCTGGCGAGGCAAAAACAGCCAAGCTGAGCAAGAAGGAGATCGAGGATCTGGCCAAGGCCGGTGATGTTCGGGCGCCTTTTACCGCCAATATCTGCGAAATTTCCGTTCAGGAAGGGCAGGAAGTGAAGGCCGGAGAGAAGTTGGTGGTCCTTGAGGCCATGAAGATGCAGACTCCGGTGAACAGCGAGGTGGACGGGGTGGTTGGCAAGATCGTCGCCAAGGTGGGTGACGCCGTGCAGCCCGGTGACGAACTGGTGAAGGTGACGCCCGCCGCCTGAGCCGAAGCGATCGTGTGAGAATAGTAAAGGCCCGTGAGCACCTTGTGTTCACGGGCCTTTTTTTGTAAACGGCGTTTAGCTGTTGATCTGGATTATCGAGTTTTCCAGGCCAAAGGGATTGGTGCAACGGGCGTCATTTTGGGGGTCTGTCCACCAGTCGCCGTCAACGATAAAAAGGTATTCGTAGCGTCCGGGTTTAAGCTGCACTTTTTTGCGGCAGATACCGTCCTTGAACTTGCGCATTTGGAAACCTTCCGCCTGCCAGCCGTTGAAATCCCCCACCAGGAAAACCTCCTTGGCCTCGGGCGCCATCACCGTGAATTCGATGGATGATGGCGCGGTTGTTGGTGTTTTTTTTGCTTTTTCTTTGATTGTCATGGTCTTTCCTCCCTTGCTGTGTATTGTGGATGAGCACTATCTTAAACATCAGCTTGATTTTTTTTGCAGGGAACTATTTTCATGATGCGGGAAAGCCGGGGGAAAAGTCAAATGGAAAAATCAGGGATAGGTCAGGAGGCAAAGGTGAGGCGGTTGAATCCTCCTCTGGCAAACCAGGGGCGGGTGGCCTCGATGCCGTCCAGTTCGAGGATTAGAACCTCTAATACAAGATAGACTTTGGTGCCCTTGCGCACACAGGCGGTGAGGGTTTCTCCGTGGTGGCCCAGAGCGGCATGGAGGTGGATGCGCGGCTCTGTTTCATCCCAGAAGATGCTGCCGCTGCCCAGGGTCTCCCGAGCGCCGTTTATCTGTGCCCAGACCGGCTCAGGGGGCATTACCGGTTCCTTGGGGCCGGTGACCACCCCTGCCTCACGCAGACCGCCCAAAACATGGAACCAGCCGCAGCGGATATTCTCTGTGATGATGAGTTGGCGCAGGCCATCGAGAAAGTCATCTCCTTCATCAAAGCGTACGGTGAAAACTCGTTTGATCGAGCCGGTGCGGTATTCCATGGTGTCCTTATGCCTCGTCGGTGGGCGTGGTTTTCTCGCTAAACTGCTGCCGCTCCATGGCGGCGTGTAATTGTCGGAACATCTCTCGGCGATGGACAGGCTTGCGGGTGGCGGCATAGCGCAGGGCTGATTTTTTCAGGCCATTGGGGTCTAGGGCCGGGAACCTACGGCAGGCCACGGCAATGGTCTCGGACTGCCAACTTTCCGTGAGGTGCTCTTGGTTCCGCTGGGCTTCTTCTCGCGCTTCGATCACTTCGGTGATAATGTCTTCCCTCAGTCGTTCCAGCTCGTGGAATTCTCCTGCCTGTTTCAGGTGGGAACCCTTGCGTTCCGTCAGGAAGGCCAGGACCTCGTCGGACCCGCCCTCCCGCAGCATGCTGGCGATGTATTTGATCTGCCGTTTGAGTGCGGGGCCTTTGAGATCACGGGAGTTGTGCAGCTCTGTTTTTAGCAGGTCGTCGGCGGGCAGTTTTTTGACGTGGGCCGGAGACAAGGCCATCAGCTCCTTGGCGATCTCTTCGATGTTTTTGGCCTGCCGTTTTTTTTCAGAGCGACTCACATAGATTTCTTGCTGGTCGGTATCTTTGTTGCTTGATTTTTTAGTTGCCATTCAAGTTCCCGCTACAGTAGTATTTGCACGCATTTAGCATTTGTCATTTATCCTGGGACAGTATCATTGCCCGCAAGTTTTTTAAACAAAAAAGGGGACCATCATGCATTCCCAATCTTTTACCGTAACTCAGCCCACCCGGATCCGTTTCGGGGTGGATGCGATCAACGACCTTTCCGGCTTGGTAAAAGAGCTCGGCGGCAGCAAGGTTTTCCTGGTGGTCGATCCGGGCCTTATCAAAGCAGGGCTGGTGGAGCGGATCACCGCGCCGTTAACCAAGGCAAAGATTGCCTTTGAGCTCTACGATCAGGTTGATCCCGAGCCGGGGCTGAAACTGGCCGATAACGGCGCCAAGCTGGCAAAAAAAGCAAAATGCGATTGCGTGGTCGGCGCGGGCGGCGGTTCTGCCATGGATGTGGCCAAGGCGGTCAGTATCCTCCTCACCAACGGCGGCAAGGCCGAGGATTACCTGGGCTTGGGCAAGATCAAGAAGCCCGGAGTGCCGAAAATCATGATCCCCACTAGCGCCGGAACCGGCGCCGAGGTTACTTTTACCGCCGTGTTCATCAACGAAAAGACCAAGTCCAAGGGCGGGATGAACGGCGACCCTCTGTACCCGGAGGCTGCCATCCTCGATCCGGCTCTGACCGTCTCTCTGCCCCCGCATATTACGGCGACCACCGGGGTGGATGCCCTGACCCATGCCCTGGAGGCCTTTGTCTCCACCCAGGCCCACGCCATCTCCGACATGTATGCCCTGGAGGCCATCGACCTGATCAGTTCCAATCTGGTCAAGGCCTACGCCCATGGCGGCAATCTCGAGGCCCGATCCAACATGCTCCTCGGCAGTCTCCTCGCCGGCAAGGCTCTGGCCACCGCCGGCGTCGGTCTGGTACACGCTATGGCCTATCCCCTGGGCGGCATGTTCGGCATCCCGCACGGGCTGGCCAACGCGGTGTTGCTCCCCTATGTGATGGCCTACAACCTCATCGGCAACCCCGGAAGGTTCGCTATGCTGGCCGAGGTCA
>JBAZCG010000028.1:0-33430 GCA_041671085.1 Desulfurivibrionaceae bacterium
CTGTGATCGCCTTTGTCTTTGCCGTGGGCTTTGCCTGGCTCACCGCCCGCTTCGCCTTCTGGGGCAGGGATTTTCTTGATGCCGTTCTGACCCTGCCCCTGGTCATGCCGCCCACGGTCCTGGGCTATTACCTCATCGTGGTCTGGGGCAGAAACGGCTGGCTGGGCTCATGGCTCAATGCGCATTTCGGGATCAGCCTGATGTTCACCTGGCAGGGGGCGGTGCTTGCCGCCACAGTGGTGTCTTTCCCCCTGCTTTTTAAGTCCGCCCGCGCGGCCTTTGAAGGGGTTTTCACCGAGTACGAACAGGCCGCTCGCATCCTGGGCGACACCGAACTACAGGTCTTTTTCCGCATCACCCTGCCCCTGGCGGCAAGAGGGCTGCTGGCCGGGACCATGCTCGCCTTTGCCAGGGCCATGGGGGATTTCGGCGCAACCCTGATGGTGGCGGGCAATATCGAGGGCAAGACCCAGACCGCGGCCATGGCGGTGTTTGACGCGGTCGGGGCCGGGAACTACGCCCTGGCCAATACCCTGGTGGCCATCATGTCGGTGGTCTGCCTCACCATCCTCGTCATGACCAACAAGCTGGCAAACAGAGGGAGGGCAGGGCGATGAGGCTTGAGGTTGATATCCGGAAAACCCTGCAGTCTGGGGACAGGCGTTTTGAACTGGAGGCTGCGTTTTCCTCGCAGGACGATCTCACCGTGATCTTCGGTGCCTCCGGCTCGGGCAAGAGCCTTACCATACAGGCCATTGCCGGATTGGTCACCCCTGAGCTAGGTCGGATTGTGGTGGGCGGCGAGGCGCTTTTTGATGCTTGCCAGGGTATCAATCTTCCGGCACGAAAGCGGGGAGTTGGGTATCTCTTTCAGGATTATGCCCTGTTTCCCCATCTCACCGTGCGGGAAAATATCGCTTATCCGTTGAAGAAAGCCTGGCATCTCAACCTGTCGTCCGATGACCGGCAGGAGGTCGCGGAGATCATGACGGCCTTTGAGATCAGCCATCTAGCCGGGAGCTATCCGACGGAGCTGTCCGGGGGGCAGAAGCAGAGGGTGGCCCTGGCCCGGGCTATGATCAAGAAGCCCTCCATCCTCCTGCTGGATGAGCCGTTTTCCGCCCTTGATTCCATGCTCCGTCATCGGATGCGCATGGAGCTGCTGGAGATACGGCAACGGTTCGCCGTGCCGCTGGTGGTCATCACCCATGACCCGGCTGATGTGGAGGTTTTTGGCGACACTCTGGTTGTTTTTGCCAATGGAAGGGTGGAAGAGGCCAGCAGTCGAAAGATGCTTGGAGCGTCGGCCGAGGAGGACGGCTGGCGGACCAAGGTCTGTTGGCGGGCGCAGTGGAAGAAAGAAAATCTTGCCGCACAGAATTTTCTGCCGGCATCGGGCATCTGAGGTGACAGCCATGGAGCATGTGCGAGGATTGGTGGACAGCACCCTGCGCGAGGGCAGCCAGACGGTGGGTGTTGCCTTTACCTTGGAGCAGAAGGTGGCCATTGCCCACCATCTCGTGGGGATCGGGATCGAAGAGGTGGAGGTGGGTGTCGCTTCGCCGCTGGATCGTGAGCTGCCCGCCCTGGTTGAACGCTGTCGCAGGGAGGCAGGCCTGAGTCGTCTGGGCCTCTGGTGCCGCTGCCGGGAGGAGGACATCGCCTGCGCTCTGCGCTTGGCCCCGGAGGTGCTTTCCCTCTCCGTGCCGGTTTCCGATCTCCATATCGCCGTAAAGCTTGGGCTGGATCGTGCGGCTGTGATCAGGCTCATGGCCAAAATGGTTGCTAGGGCGCGGGCGGCGGTGCCGTATGTTTCCTTGGGGCTTGAGGATGCGACCCGGGCCGCGCCCGCCTTCCTGCGCGAGATCGTCGCTGTTGCCTGCGAAAATGGGGTGGACCGCATCCGCATTGCCGACACGGTGGGCGTGGCCACCCCCGGCTCCATTGTCACGCTGGTCCGCGCGCTGCGGACATTCAAAGTGGAGATCGGGGTGCACATGCACAACGACTTCGGCATGGCCACGGCCAACGCTATTGCCGCCTTGGAGGCAGGAGCCCATTGGGCCGATGTCACCGTGTTGGGTTTGGGCGAGCGGGCCGGAAACAGCCGCTTGGAAGAGGTGGCCGGCTATCTGGCCCTGCAAGGCGGCAGGCCCTATGCGACCACCCTGCTTCCCGATCTGGCCCGCTTGGCCGCCGACTGTTCTGGCAGGAAGATCGAACCCCATCAGCCGGTGATCGGCGCGGGAATCTTTGCCTGTGAAACCGGTCTGCACCTTGCCGGACTCGCCAAAGACCCTCGGACCTACGAGCCCTACGAGCCGATCCTGGTCGGGGCGCGGCGGCAATTGTCGTATGGGGCCAAGGTGGGCAGGCAGGGCGTGGCCGAGCGCCTGCGGCAGTTGGGGTTGCACTGTCAGGAGGCGCAACTGGGGCGGTTGGCCGATTCCTTCCGGGCCCAGTGTCTGGCCTTGGGCAGGCCGCTCCATGATCGGGAGTTGTTGCAGCTCGCGGCCGAATATAGTTCTTGATCCGCTGCTTTCCTGCCCGTACAGTGAAAAAAACCAAGCGGGTTGCCAAGGCCGATGATTTCGGTCTTGAGAAAAGGGAAAAATACCATGACGCAAGAGAATATCTTTTCATTGTTGGCCAGGTCCGGCCCCTTTGCCACCGGAGACAGGCCGCCGGCCCTGGCACCGCTTTCCCCGGAGGCGCGGCTTTTTGCCAAGGGTCTGGTCGAGGCCGGCATGCGCACCCGCTACCGGATTTTGCGCAACCAGATCTTCGAATTTCTCGATGTCCGCACCTTTGCCGGGATACAGGCGATCATCGCTGATCCCGTCCGGCGGAAGCTGGCCAACGAGCGGGCCTACCGGCTGCTGGGCAACATGTTCGGCATCGAGGGCAACGCCAGGGAAGTGATCCTGCGGGTCAACACCTATTCCCGCACCGCCGACGGGGTGATCAACTACCTCAAGGGTAAGGTGCTGGCCAACTACGCCTCCTACATCGAAATGACCAACGAGATCGACTCCTGCAAGAGCCCGGTGGATCTCATGCTCATCCTCTTTGACGACCGCTACCACAAAAAGGCGCGCTTCGAGGCCAAACGCAAACTGATCCTCATGAACCTTGCCGCATCCATCGATCAGCGCGAGCGGGAAACCGAGGTGGAAGGTAAGTTCGGCCAGTTCCTCGATTTCCTCAATGAGCACGTCTGGAGCAAAAAAACCAGGATCGGCGAGCTGGAGATCGTCTACCTCCTGAGCGACCATGACCCGGAGACCTTTGCCTGCACCAAGGTGGAGATCATCAGCCGGGAGCAGGCCCGCGGAGTAGAAAGAAAGGCCAACCAGAAGCTCACCCTGATCAAGCGCCGACGCTTCCAGGCCAACGGAGCCGAGGTGCCGATCTATGTCTCCATCCGCAAGAAACAGTCCGAGGCCAAGGTGCTGAAGCTCCTGCGCAAGGGCGAGGAGAACCCGGCCGTGGCGGTGGATGACGAGCTGGGCCTCATGGGGGTGGTGGATTCGGTGGCCGAGGTCAAGGCCTTCCAGAAACACCTGACCCAGAGCGCCACCAGGGCGGGATCGCTGATGACCCTGGAGGAGGTGAGCGACACCCTTTCCAGCGGCGGGCATCACAGCGGCAGCATCGGCAGTTCCGCCAAGACCCAGATGTTCAAGTTCTTCGCCCGCATGGGCGGCATGCGCGTGGAGTTCATCGTCCACACCAATCGCTCGTACCTCAACTATATCTACGAGCGGGAAGTCTCCCACGACGAGTACGAGGTGAAGCGCATCTTCGACTCCGGGGTGGCGGAGCTGCTGTTCCCGCAGGATATCTACGAGATCGACATCGCCGAGAAGAAGGAGGCGGTGCTCCGCTGGTTCAGGAAACGGATTGAGGAGTTTTGAGGAGGATGTTTTATAAACCGTAAACTAGGTTTCCGCATTTTATGCGAAGTTGTCTAAATATTGTTGGGCAATTTTCACTATGGGTAGAGCCAGTCGAACGAAGAGAGAGCGCCGGGCGTTTTCGGAAAGCTTATTGGGCCGTGCGAGTGATTTTCATGCAATAGAGCCGTCGGTACGAGAGGCGAACCATATCTCGCTGCCCAAGGTGTATCGGTTCTTCAAGGACGCTAGCCAGGCTGATGCTCTTGTCTCAGGCATGGTATGGCTGAGCACACTTGAGGTCTGCCGAGCATATGAGGATCCATTGCAAGGTGACCCCAATGAGGCTATTCATGAATATAACTCCGGACACGCAGTCGGTGGGAGCGGTGATGCAGCCTTTGAGTTGATCGCGGCACGCACTGGAATTCATATTGGTCCGGGGTGCTCCGACATTACCGTCAGCAACTGCACGTCAGTGCAGAAGTTGCCCGATGCCTTCGTCTTATGTACGACAGAGTCCTTCAACCCCGATACACTGGGCGACACGTTTGGTAGATACTGTGTCGAGATTTCAAATCCCTCGGAATTCTTTCGTCTTCTTACGATGGAGCTTTCCAAAATTTATCAAGTGCGAAAAGCTGCATTCGGACGCGTGATTTACCGCGAGCGAAGCTTTGTTGGTCTACAGGATCCGCCCGGCCCGGTTGGCTTCGTAAAGCCACCTGATAGATATCAAGATCAGCGCGAAGTTCGGTTCCTTTGGGTCTCTAACAGCAACGCAAGGCTTCAGCCGTTCCTGCTAAACGTGCCGAACTGTGCGGCACTATGCAAGAGAATTGGCTAACCATGCTCTTTAGCAGATCGCAAAAGGCTGCGCTCGCTGAAGAACGTCGTTCGCCGGAGGATGCCGAGATAATCCGACTTGATCCAGTGCCGCCTCCCCCTTGACACTTTTCCGGAAAAACGGTAAGTCCTTTCAGTATGTTATGGGTTTCTTGATCTTGAATCGCCGTTTTCTGCCAGAACTGGGGAGTGAATGACCACAAAATCTGAATCCGCCGGACAACCGGCCGCTTCCACCCAACGCCTGCTGCGGGCTATTCCCAAGGTTGATGAATTCTTAAGCTGGCTGGACCCGGCTCCTGATGCGCCTGCTTCGCTGGTGAAAAGTTCGGTGCGCCAACTGCTGGAATCTCTCCGGCAGGAGATCCTCAAGGGTGCGCCGATCAAGCCCGGTGATCTGACCCAGGCAGCCCTGCTTCCCCGTTTTGCCGCCCTCCTCGCCGCCAGGCTCCGTCCCAACTTCCGTACCGTGATCAACGGCACCGGCGTGGTGGTGCATACCAATCTCGGCCGTTCCCTGCTGCCCGAGGCGGCCATGGAGAGCCTGCTGGCCGTGGGCAGCCGGTATTCCAATCTGGAGCTTGATCTGGCCACGGGCAAGCGGGGCAGCCGGTACAGCCTGGTGGAGGATATCCTCTGTGAGCTGACCGGGGCCGAGGCCGCCCTGGTGGTCAACAACAATGCCGCCGAGGTGATGCTGGTGCTGGACACCCTGGCCAAGGGGCGCGAGGTCATTGTTTCCCGTGGTCAGTTGGTGGAGATTGGCGGCTCCTTCCGAATCCCCGAGGTGATGAGCCGGACCGGGGCCAAGCTGATCGAGGTGGGCGCCACCAACCGTACCCATCTCCGCGATTATGAGGCCGCCATTACCGAAGACACCGCCCTGTTGCTCAAGGTGCATACCAGCAATTACCGGATCATCGGCTTTACCTCCGAGGTGCCGCTGGCGGAGCTGGTCACCCTGGCCGGACGCCACAACCTGCCGGTCATGGAGGATCTGGGCAGCGGTTGTCTGGTGGATCTTTCCCGCTTCGGCCTGGCCAAGGAGCCCACCGTAGGCGAGGTGGTCCGGGCCGGGGTTGATGTGGTGACTTTCAGCGGCGACAAGCTGCTGGGTGGGCCCCAGGCCGGGCTTATTGTGGGCAAGAAAGAGATCATCGAGCAGATCAAGGCCAACCCCATGAACCGGGCGCTGCGCATCGACAAATTTACCTTGGCTGGGCTTGAGGCGGTGCTGCGTCTGTACTTCGACGAGGAAAAGGCCATTGCTGCCATTCCCACCCTGGCCATGCTGGCCATGCCCCTGGCTGCCATCGACCGGCGGGCCAAACGGCTGCGCCGCCTGATCGGCAAGGAGCTTGCTCCGGTCTGCAAGGTGGAGATCAAGGCCATTGCCTCCATGGTGGGCGGCGGTTCCCTGCCGGAACAGCCCTTGCCCAGTCGGGCTGTGGCCCTTGCCCCTCTGGGCCGGAGTGTGAATGAGCTGGAAAAGGGTTTGCGGGAGCTGGCGCTGCCGGTGCTCGGCCGTATCGAGGATGACCGGTTGCTGCTCGATATGCGCACCGTGGCTGATAAGGAAATACCTTTGCTGGCCAACTGTCTGAAAGAAGTTTTCGAGGATAAGAAACAATGACCATCCCTTTGCTTTTTGAGGCCGGGCCTCTGACCCCTGCCGATCTTCGCCGGTTTTCCACGCTGTTCACCAAGACGGCTTTTGATTTTTTCCCCTGTGACACGGCCAGGCTGGTGCCTTTGGGCGAAGATGAGGGCAAGCCGCCTGCGGAGCTTAAGGCCGGTTTGAAGCAGATTCGCGACAACCATCTGCCTGTGGCCGATACAGAGCAGCAGGAATTGTTGTTGCCCATCTGGGGCGGGGAAACGCTCTGCGGGCTGCTGGTGGTGCAAGGCGGCGAGTCTCAGCTCTACGGGATGCCGACGGTCTGGCTCGACGAGCAGAGCCATATCATTTCGCGGGAATTTTATCTGCTCAAGCAGAGCTGCCAGGACCCGGCCACCGGGCTGGTGAACGGCTTCCATCTGCGGGGAGAGCTTGAGGCCCTCGGTCAGGAAGAGGCTGATGCCGTGGCGCCCTTGGCCCCCTCCACCCTTGCCCTGTTGGAGGTATACCCGCGTACCCGTGACGCGGATCGGAGCCTGCGCTACATCGTCCGGGCCGGGAGCTGTCTTGCCTCCATGATCGGCGAGGATATGCACCTGCACCACCTGGGCGCCGGGATCTTCGGCCTGCTCTGGTATGGGGTGGACATGGAACAGGCCCGCCAGTTAGGCGAATCGCTGCTGCTGCGGCTCAAGCGGGAGAATTTCGCCACCGCCCATCTTGGCATCACCACGGTGACGCCCCACGACCCCGAGGAGAGCGGCGCCCCGGAACAGCTTCTGGAGCAGGCCTGGCAGGCCCTGCGCACCGCTCGGTTGCGGGGGCCTTTCAGCCTCTGCGGCCATGTCACTGCCCAGGATATCGAGTCCCACCCCTTTCGCAAGACCCCGGAGTCGGCGCTGCGAAAATTGCGCGCCCTGTACCGCGGTAAATCCAAGTTCTCTCTGGTCTTGCTCCGCATGGATCAGGAACCGGCCAGCAACCATTTTTCCAAACGGCTCAGGACCCTGCTTGGCCAGGAGAAGGGGCTGGTGTTGGTCAATCAACGGGAGGCGTTTCTCTTTCTCGATGGCCTCGACGGCAAGGCGGCCCGTGCCTGGCTCAAGGATTTTCGCGGCAAGATGGAGGCCATCGGCGGCAGCTCCTTTTCCATGGGGGTGGCCACCTTTCCTTTTCATGATTTTAAGAAATCGGACCTGCCCCTGAACTGCCGGAAGGCCTTGCAGCACGCGACCTTTTTCGGCCCGGATTCGCTGGCGGTTTTTGACGCGGTCAGTCTCAATATCAGCGGGGATGTCTATTATAACGAGGGCGATCTGGTCAAGGCCCTGGGGGAGTATCGGCAAGGGCTGTTGCTTGAGCCTGGCAACGTGAACATCCTCAACAGCATGGGGGTTGCCAGCATCCAGCTCAATCGGCTCAAGGGTGCCCGCGCCTGTTTTCAAAAGGCGCTTGGGGTTGAACCAAAAAATTTCATGGCCCTGTTCAACCTGGGCTTTATCTGTCTTGACGACAATCAGGCCCCGGAGGCCCTGGCGCTCTGGGAAAGGGCGTTGGCCGTGAACGGCAAGCATCCCGATCTCTTGCAGCATCTGGGCATGCTCTATTGTCGGCAGGGGAGATACGCCGAGGCCCGTGAGGTCTTGGAGCGTTGCGAGGGGCTGATCAAAAAAAATCCCCAGCAAGGCGGCGAACCCATGGTGGTGGCGCGCTGGCTTGGCCGGGCCTGTGAGGCCTTGGGGGAGAACGGTTTGGCCATTGCCGCCTATCAGCGCGCGGTCAGCGGCAACCCTCGGGATGCCGGTTCGCTGAGCAGGCTGGGCAGGCTCTATGCCCTGGAAAAGCAGGGCCATGATATCGCCCTGGCCCTGTGCGGGCAGGCGGTTGAGCTGGATGGGGGCAAGGCCGCCCACTGGTATCGCTTTGGTCTGACGCAGGCCTTGACCCAGGATCAGGAAGGGGCAATGCAGTCTCTGGCGGAGTGCCTCCGTCTTGACCCGCGTCAGGGGGAAGCAGCCGTGTTGCTGGGTAGGATCTTCGAGCAGCAGGCCAAGCCGGGCAAGGCCAGAAAGCTCTATGCAAAGGTGTTGCGATATTCCCCGGAGTATGCCCCGGCTCAGGCGGCACTGGCAGCTCTTTCATAATTGCGCCTCCGAGAGTTATTGCGGGACCATCTTTACTGAACTGTGATTGTTTGCGAGGAGACTGGAAATGAGATTGACCAAGACCGGGACGGTCGTTGACGAACGGCAGCAGTATTCGCTGGATAATTTTCAGGTGGGGGATTCCTGGCGACTGTTTCGGATTCTGAGTGAGTTTGTCGAGGGCTTTGACACCCTGGCCAGCATCGGGCGGCCTGCGGTGTCGATGTTCGGTTCCGCCAGAACCGGCCAGGACAACCGCTACTACAAGCTGGCCGAGCAAATCGCCCTTGATCTGGCCACCGCCGGTTACGGGATCATCACCGGCGGCGGACCGGGGATCATGGCGGCGGCCAACAAGGGCGCGGCCATTGCCGAGGGGTTGTCCATCGGGCTGAACATCAACCTGCCCTTTGAGCAGGAGCCCAATCCCTTTACCAACCTGCCCATGAACTTCAAGTATTTCTTCGTGCGCAAGGTGATGTTTGTCAAGTATTCCATGGCCTTTATCGGGATGCCCGGAGGCTTTGGCACCATGGACGAGCTGTTCGAGTCGCTGACCCTGATCCAGACCAAGAGGGTGAAGCGTTTTCCGGTCATTCTGGTGGGTTCTGATTTCTGGGGCGGCCTGGTGGACTGGATCAAAGACCGGATGCTGGCCGAGGGGTACATCAACGAGGACGATCTCCTCTACTTCCAGGTCATGGACGACCCGGCGGAAGTGGTGAAGTACATCAAGCGGACCGTGGTGCTGTAGAACCCGTCGTGGCGCCGCCCCGTGAAAAGACTATGGGGCGGAGGTTACGACTGGTTGATGGCGGAGAGCTTCCAGGGGTTGTTTCCCGCAGGCCGGGTGAAGGTCCAGAACTCCTCGAATTTCACCGGTTCGGTGGTGCTGCCGGAGATGTGGTCGTTGGCGTCGCTCACCGTGTAATCGAGCAGGTTGGCAAGGATGCGGGTGGTGAGGTAATCCTGCCCCGGCTCCTGCCACGCCTCGGTTATTTCCACCGTGCGGACGGCGATGTTTTCCAGCCGGTTGATCTGCTTGTCGCGCAGCAGACGGGCAACGTCTTCCTGGAGTATATTCCGCATCTCTTCCGTCAGAATACCCGCTACTGGAGTCAGGTCGCGGTGCATCCAGGCGCCCTGAATTTTGAAAAAGATATCCATTGCCTGTTCGTTGAAGCGTTTCTCGTCAAAGGCAGGGTCTGTCTGGCCGATGGAGGCAAGGGCCGTTGCAAGGTCTTCCTGCGGAGACAGCTGTCCGGCATTGTGCTCCTGGGCATAACCCGAGGGCTGAAATCCATCCTGTTGCTGCTGTTTTCTGCCCCGTAACCAACGAAAGATCAGATAACCGAGCCCAGCGATCAGAAGAATGCCAAGCAGGCCGCTGCCTCCGCCGCTTCCCCATCCGCCGCCAAAGCCGCCGAGGGCGCTGAAGAGCATGCCGCCCAGAAGTCCGCCAGCCACGCCGCCGGCCAGGCTGCGCAAGAAGCCGCCTCCGGCAGGTGCTGGGTTGGGAGCGGGTTGCGGTGCGGCTGTTTGCTGACGGGATGGGCTCGGAGTCGAAGTAGGACGGCTAGGCGGAGAATAGGAGCGCGAACTCCGGCTGCCAAAGGATCTTCCGCCTCCGACGCGAGCCTGGCTGTCATTGGGCACAAAGGTGCTCGTCAGGAAAAGCAGCGCCATCATCGCCAGTATCGTGCATATCTTTTTCATTTCCATCTCCGTTGCATGCTGTTTTTTGTCGCTTCTGTATACCATTTGCTCTGGTGGAATGGGAAATTTTCTTGAGCGGCCCCGGCATTCTCTTGTGCAGATATTTGCCTGACACCGGCTGCGAAGGACGCAAAAAAGGCCATGCCGGACAACATCCGACATGGCCTTTTTTGTGGTGCACAATCAGAAAGGAGCGTACGCCCTTCTTATTTAACGTTAAGCGATCTCTTCCGCAACCGGATGGTCTTGGGGGTCACTTCCACCAGCTCGTCATCATTGATATAGGCGATGCAGTCTTCCAGGCTCATCTGCACCGGCGGGACAAGAACCACATTTTCATCGGAGCCGGAAGCCCGCATATTGGTGAGCTTCTTGCCCTTGGCCGGATTGACCACCATGTCCTGGTTCCGGGCATTCTCGCCGATGATCTGGCCGGCATAGATCCTGTTGCCCGGGCCGAGGAACAAGCGGCCGCGATCCTGGAGGTTGAACAGGGCGTAGGCCACGGTGGTGCATGTATCCATGCTGATGAGGACCCCGTTGACCCGGTTGATGATGTCTCCGGCATAGGGGCCGTATTCGGCAAAAACGTAGTTCATCATGCCCAATCCCTTGGTGGCGGTCATGAATTCCGAGCGGTAGCCGAGCAACCCTCTGGTGGGGATCTTGTAGACCAGCCGGTTCATGCCGTTTGCTTGGGTCATTTCCTGCATCTGTCCCTTGAGCATCCCCAGTCGTTCGATTACCGCGCCGGCGTACTGTTCGTCCACGTCAATGGTCAGCTCCTCGTAAGGCTCGAGGGTGACGCCGCCTTCCTCTTTCATGATGACCTGGGGACGGGTGACTTGGAGCTCAAACCCTTCGCGGCGCATCTTTTCAATGAGGATGGAAAGATGCAGCTCGCCTCGGCCGGCAACAATATAGCCGACGCCTTCCGTCATGGGCTCTACCCGGAGGGCCACGTCGGCAAGGGTCTCTTTCCGGAGGCGGTCTTCGATATGACGGGAGGTGACGAATTTTCCATCCAACCCGGCAAACGGGGAGTCGTTGGGAATGAAATTCATCGAGATGGTCGGCGGATCGATTTCGATCAAGGGCATCGGCATGGGGTTGTCCACGTCGGTGAAGGTCACGCCGACGGTAACGTCGTCCATGCCTGCAACGGCAACCAGCTCGCCAACCCCGGCGGTATCGGTGGATACCTTTTTGTCGGATTCAAAGCGGAAGATCTTGGTGAGCCGTGCCGAGTGGATGCTGCCGTCCCGTTTGACCACGGCAATGGGTTTGTTGATGCTCAGGGTGCCGTTTGTCACCTTGCCGATGCCAAGCCGTCCCAGGTAGGGAGAGTGATCCAGGGAGCTGATCTGCATCTGCAAGGGGGCATTGGAATCGCCTGATGGCGGGGGCACGTGCGCGGCGATCAGCTCGGAGATCGGCACCATATCGGTGGACTCATCGGCGAGGTGATGCTTGGCGTAGCCCTGTTTAGCAGAGGCATAGACCACCGGGAAATCCAGCAGGTGGTCCGGAGCTTCAAGTTTGACAAAAAGGTCGAAGACCTGATCAACCACCCACTCGCAGCGGGCTGCGGGTTTGTCGATCTTGTTGATTACCACGATGATGCGCAACCCTGCGGCCAGCGCCTTTTTCAAAACAAAATAGGTCTGGGGCATGGGGCCTTCCTGGGCGTCCACCAAAAGAAGGCAGCCGTCCGCCATGCGCAAAACCCGTTCCACCTGGCCACCGAAATCGGCGTGTCCAGGGGTATCGATAATGTTGATCCAGTAATCCTTAAAGCAATATGAGCCATTCTTGGCGGTGATGGTGATACCGCGTTCCTTTTCCAGGTCCATGGAGTCCATGAGGCGTTCGGCGACTTCCTGATTTTCCCGGAACATGCCGCTTTGCTGGAAGAGTTGGTCGACCAGGGTGGTTTTTCCGTGGTCAACGTGGGCAATAATGGCGACGTTTCTGATTTTACTTTGATCCATAACTTTTTGACTTCCCATGCAAAAGGGTTCGGCCCCGGTTGGGGAAAAAAAGAGGCACCTTAAATGAAAGTTGGGGGAAAGGCAAGGAAAAACCAAAAAATCAGCAAGATAAAGAGCTGGAGTGGGTCGCGGCATGGCCTTGGCGGGCGGGCTGTGTTTTTTCGGAAAAAATCCGGCTTGTGCTGAAATTTCACCCCACCTTGCCCCACAAAAAAATATTTGATTGGGTGGAATATGGGTAATCTTTCCATGTGATACTTTCTGTGGTGTTTGTCTGTCAAGTAGCGTCCATATATAGTGTTTTTAATGCTTTAATTAAGGGGAAAGAATAAGCTGTTCCGCTTGTTTTTTCCTTGACACTGATCGGTCCTTTTCACTATAAGGGTACATAAAGTGGTGTAAAGTGGGTAATCGGGGAGCAAGAAGGAGCTACGTGTGGTTGAAGGGAATGTGAAAAATCCAGTCTGTCGTTTCCGCAGTCGCTCCGAGCATGTCCTCGATGCGAAGGGCAGGCTGAATATCGCGACCAGGTTCCGCGAGTCCTTGCGCAGTCAAGGCGACGAGCGGTTGATGGTCATTCCCTGGCACAACTGCATTCGGGCCTACCCGCTGCCGCAGTGGGAAGAGTTGGAGGCGGCCCTCTTGGCGCAAGGGCAGAAAAGCCCGGAAACAGTCAAGTTGATCCGGTACATGATCGGCGGCGCCGAGGAATGCGCCCTGGACAAGCAGGGGAGAATCCTGCTTCCTGCAACCTTGCGGGAAGATTGCGGCATCAAGAAGGAAATCGTCGCCAACGGCATGATTACCTATTTTGAAATCTGGGATAAGGAAGTTTGGGCGGCCGAGAATAAGCCGACCGCCCAGAATTTTCAGAATTTCGAGCAGGTTCTTCAGGAATTGGGGCTGTTCTGATCCGGTATGCAGCCATCACATCTCCCGGTCATGCTCGAGGAAGTGGTCACCTGTCTGGCCCCGAAGGATGGAGGTCTGTATGTTGACGGCAATCTGGGCCTGGGAGGCCATACGGAAAGAATTCTTGAGACCTGCGGACCCACCGGGCAGGTTGTGGGGTTTGACTGGGACGCTGCGGCTCTGACCCTGGCGCAGGAACGGCTGGCCCGCTTTGCAGGCCGTGTCCGTTTTGTGCATGAAAATTTCACCTCGATAAAGGAGACCCTGATGGAGCTTGGCATTGGCACAATTGATGGCCTGCTGCTCGATCTGGGTCTTTCTTCTTTGCAGCTTGATGCAAGCGGTCGTGGTTTTAGCTTTAAGGGCAGCGAGCCGCTTGATATGCGGATGGATCAGCGTCAGGTCACCACGGCAGCCGAGCTGGTCAACGAGGCTTCCGAGGAAGAGCTGGCGGATATTTTTTTCTACTATGGTGAAGAGTACCAGGCGAGAAGGATTGCCCAGTGGATTGTAGAGGCACGGCGGAAAGAGAAGATTGTTTCCACCGATCAGCTTGTCGCCTTGGTGGATCAGGCCATTCCTAAACGGTTCCAGCCCAAGAAAATTCATGTGGCCACCAAGGTTTTTCAGGCCTTGCGCATCGCCGTGAACCGCGAACTAGACAGCCTGGAGCGGATTCTGGCCGATGGCGCTAATTTGCTTGCGCCCGGCGCCAGATTCTGTGTCATCTCCTTTCATTCCCTGGAAGACCGCTTAGTGAAACAGGCTTTTCGGGAAAATCCCCTGCTCGACGTGATCACCCAGAAGCCCCTTACCCCGGGTCGCGCTGAATGCCTGCGCAACCCCAGGGCAAGAAGCGCCAAGCTTCGGGTTGCGGCGAGAGGACGCACCTGAGATGCGGGATTACGCGAAAAAACATTCCGGCGTGGGTGGCAACAGGCAAAAGGTTTCCGGCCGGCGAGGGGGACGATCGAATGGTGAACAGCCCTTCAAGGTTATTGGGGTAATAACAGCTGTCGCCTTGATGTTGGGAGTCGTCAGTAGTCTTTGGTTTGGCATGGCTTTGCAGGACGGGCTCAGCCGGCTTGACAAAGGAAAACAGGAAAAAGTTGAACTTGGCGCAGCCAATGTGGAGCTCTCTGCGAAAAAGGAAGCGCTGTTGCAACAGGGAAAAATCGAAGCTGCGGCAGGAGAGTTGGGATTGTTCCCGCCTTCCGAAAAGCAGATGAGAAGACCATAAGGCCCGGCATGAAGAAACGGGCAATCGAGGGGAGAGACAGACGTCCGGCCATGGTGGGCGGATTTTTCTTGCTCCTGGCGGTGGTGTTTGCGGGGGTGGCCATCAAAAGTCAGTTTTTTGAGAGCAGTGATCAGCAAGCAGCTGGCGACGGGCACAAGGAAGAACAGGCCAACGCCGTCACCGGCGGTGGCCGGAGAAATATCTATGATCGGAACTTCATGGAGTTGGCAGTGAGCTTTCAACGGAGCTCTCTGTATGCAAGGCCATTGGAGCTTGATGCTCCAGAGGATGTTGCCCGTGAGGTTGCAAAAATTCTTGAACTGGATGAAAGAAATATTCTTTTGGCCTTGAAGGGGGAAAGAAGTTTTGCCTGGTTGGGCAGAGATCTTTCCCGTGAGAAAGCAGTAAAAATCGCAGACCTCAATCTGAAAGGGGTCTATCGCATCAACCAGGTGCAGCGGTTTTATCCGGGGAACCAGTTGGGCGCCCATGTGATAGGTTTCTTGAAGGATGAACAAGGGTTGGCTGGGGTCGAGTTTTATTATGACAGTGTTTTGCGGGGTGGCGGGGTATATGAGCCAAGACTGGCGGCTGCCGGGGTGAGCAGGAAAATAGCCGAGGGAAGTGACAGTGCTAGTCTTATCCTGACCATTGATATCCACCTACAGAATATTTTGGAGCAGAAATTGAAAGCCCTTGTTGGAAGCACGGGGGCCAAAGCAGGGGTGGCTGTGCTCATGGTCCCGGATACAGGGGAGATTATTGGCTTAGCCAGTCTGCCGGATTATGATCCCAATAGGTTCTGGGAATTCAGCGCTGATGTGCGAAGGAATCGGGCCATTGAAGATGTTCTTGATCTTGGCGCAATGGACCGCCTTTTTCAGGCGGCGGCTGTTTTGGATAACAAAGTTGCCCAGGAAAAAAGCGGGGTGCCGGCAGGCGAGGCAGCTCCAGAGCCGGAAGCGGCTCAGCGGGGTGCCTGGAATGTGGTGCAGGAAGGCAGGTATATTTCTGCGGAGGGGGTTGGCTTAGGCCAGACCGTAGTGGGACGCGATGAGTTCAACACTTTTGCAGACAGGATAGGACTGACCGTCAAGGGTGAAGTGGATTTGCCCGAGGCGTTGTTTACTGCAAAGGATGTAAGTGTTGGCCCGGCGAACAAAAGTGCCGGGATTCCAGTGGTCACCCCCCCCGGGTCGGCAAAAGGTCTCGTTCCACGCGCTGATAAAGATTCTGTTCCGACAGCAACTCCCCTGGCGTTGCTGTCGGCATTTTGTAGGCTATTCAACGGAGGCTTGGTGATGACGCCCCATGTGCTCCGTGCTGTCTGGCAGGATGAACAGGTGTGGGATGTGCCGGTAAGGCAGGGGATTGGGGAGTTTGCCGTACGGCCCGAGGTAAGTGCGGCCATTCGAAGTGAAGTGAAGAAGGTGGCGGTGGTTGGGCGGGGTAATTTTGTCATCGAATCGTTGCTGCAAAAAAATATTGCTCCGCAGAACCAGGCACAGCCGGCAAAAGAGGGCGGCGAAAAACCGGCCACAGGCCAGCCGGTGATGGAGAGTATCCTCTTGGGGATGGCCCCGTTGGAACACCCGGAAATCGCCATGATTATTGTGCTTGAGGGCGCTCATCTCGATTCGCAGGCCAAATCGCCGGTTCGTGATATTGCTGAAGAGATGATGCCGCAGGCCAGAATCGCTCTCCAGAACAAGGCGAAGCCTCCCACCGCCAGGGAGCTGGCGGTACGCGAAACCGGCTATTACAAAAAAATGGAAATGATTCAAGCCAAATCCACCCTGCCAGCGGCTTTGGCCCAAGGGCCGCAAGGGCTTGTTATGCCTGATGTGCGGGGTTTGAGCGGGAGAAAGGCGATGCAGGTTCTGCAACCGTATGGGGTGAGATTGCAGATCGCCGGGTCGGGACAGGTGGCAAGCCAATATCCTCTGGCCGGGGCAACCTTGAAGGGCGTTGAGCAGTGTGTGTTACACATGAAAGCGATGCAGTAACGGAAGAAGCCGGGTACTGACATGGGAAAAAGCAATAAATTTGCCGCAGTATCTTTACGGAAACTGGCCGAAGAGATGGAGATCATGAACCTGGACAGGCTACAGGACAAAACGATACGCAGTATCACCGCCGACTCCCGTCAGGCTGGTCCTGGTGCGTTGTTTGTTGCTATCTCGGGATTGACCGTGGATGGCCATGACTATCTGGAGGCCGCTGTAAAAAAAGGCTGTGCTGCGGTATTGGTTGACAAGGGGCATTGTCGGGGATGGAAGCATGCCAAGGTTGCTTGCTTGGAGGCTGCCGATACGCCAAAGGCATTGGGGCAGGCGGCGGCTAGTTTCCATGGTCATCCTGCCCGACGGATGCTGATGATCGGGATCACCGGCACCAACGGCAAGACCACGACAACCTACCTTCTGGAGTCGATCATCCGCAAAGCCGGGGGGAACCCCGGGGTGATCGGCACCGTGAATTATCGGTACAACACGGTAGAAATTCCTGCCCCGTTTACCACCCCTGATCCGGTCAGTCTGCACCGGATATTGGCTGAGATGGCGGATAACGGTGTTACCCATGTGATCATGGAGACCTCCTCGCATGCCCTTGAGCAAAAAAGAGTGGCGGGAATCCTCTTCGATGCGGCTCTTTTTACCAATCTGAGCCGGGATCATCTTGATTTTCATGGGGATATGGACAGTTACTTTGCGAGCAAGAAGATGCTTTTTACCGAGTATCTGAAAGCCGAAGGCAAGGCGGTGGTTCTCCGTGACAGTCATGACGACGCCGGCACCGACTGGGGACGGCGGTTGCGGGAAGAGTTGCGGGCAGACAAGGCCTTGGGCTACACGGGGAAAAAGGGGCGGACCTTGGTTGACTGTGGTTTTAGCGGAACCACGGTGGCTGTGCGGGAGGCTCGGGAGAGTCTGGCCGGAACGGTAGCAAGACTGATCACCCCGGCAGGGGAACTGGAGGTTCGTTCCGATCTGGTTGGAACCTTTAACCTGAAGAATCTCCTCGGTGCGGTTGGTGTGGCTGTGGCCCTGGGGATTTCCGGGGAGAAAATTGTTGCTGGTCTGTCCCAGGCCGCTGCCGCGCCCGGACGGTTGGAGCGGGTTCCTGCCCCGGCAGGGGTCAGCGTTTTTGTTGACTTTGCCCATTCCCCTGATGCTTTGGCCAATGTGTTGCAGACCATGCGTCGCCTCACCGCTGGTCGTTTGATCGTGATTTTCGGTTGCGGCGGGGACCGCGACCGTGGGAAGCGTCCTCTGATGGGCAAGGTTGCCGGGTCGATGGCCGATGTGGTTGTACTCACCTCGGATAATCCCCGGAGTGAAAAACCTGCCGCCATCCTGCGGGACATTGAGACGGGAATTTTGGAAATCCCCTTGCCGCGTGTGCGTCTTGAGGCTCTTTTGGCGCGGGAGGCAATGCGGGGTTATGATGTTGTTCTCTCTCGTCGAGAGGCAATCAGGGAAACCATCCGCCATGCCCGGCCCGGTGATGTGGTGCTGCTGTGCGGTAAGGGACACGAGACCTATCAGATAACCCCGGAAGGGAGATTTTTTTTCGATGACAGGCTGGAAGCCGCAGCCCAGGCGGCGGTGATCAACTGGTAATGGTCGGAGGAAATTGGCATCTCAGAGAGGGGGAGGCATGATGAATTTGGTAACAGTGCGGAAAACAGGTGCTCGCGGCATGAAAAACGGAAGAACGGAAAAGAATCCTGATTGTGGCACCATGCAGAATCCTGTCTGGACGCTGTCTCAGGTTCTTTTGGCCACGGGGGGCAGATTTCTTTCCGGCAGGACCAAGGCGGGGTTCCGGCGGGTCTGCACGGATAGCCGGGCAATCGAACCGGGGGATCTGTTTGTGGCTTTGCGTGGTGAGAACTTTGACGGCCATGCGTATCTTGCGCAAGCTGTGGAAAAAGGGGCTGCCGGGCTGGTGGTTGATACGGCGCCCGAAAAGATGCCGCCGGTCCCGGTGGTGCTGGTAGCGGACACTCTCCGTGCCCTCGGGGATCTGGCTGCTTATAGAAGATCGTTGATGCCGGATTTACAGGTGGTGGCGATGACCGGAAGCTGCGGCAAGACCACGGTCAAGGAGATGATCGCTGCGATTCTGACCCGGGAATACAACGTGTTGAAGACGCAAGGCAATTTTAACAATCTGATCGGGCTGCCGCTTTCTTTGTTGCCGGTGGAATTTCACCATGATTTCGCGGTGATGGAGATGGGTATGAACCAGCCTGGCGAGATTGCCCGGCTCACCGAAATAGCGGACCCGGACATCGCCTGCATCACCAATATCCAGGAGGCCCATCTTGCCGGGCTCAGCGACATCTCCGGGGTGGCCAGGGCCAAGGGCGAGCTTTTTGCCGGGATCAAGGCCTGGGGCAAGTTGGTGGTCAATATCGATGACAAAAGGGTGCGGGGCATAGCTCGGCGGTGCAGTCAGAAAAAAATCACCTTTGGCCGCAGCCCCAAGGCCGATATCCGGGGTCTTCGCCTGCGTAGTCTGGGTGAACGCGGGATGGCTTTTACCCTCCAAATCGGCACCAACGAGGCTCGGGTCAAAGTCCGGAGCGTTGGGGCGCATAATGTGCAAAACGCCTTGGCTGCGGCGGGCATGGCTCATGCGTCGGGGGTGAAGTTCAAGGATATCGTGGCCGGGCTTGAGAGCTTCGCGCCCTTTGAGAAAAGGCTTCAGATACAGAAGCTCATCGGTGGAATCAGGCTGGTGAACGATGCCTACAACGCCAATCCCTCTTCGATGTTGGCCGCGCTTGAGACCCTGCACCAGATGGATCGTAGCCATAAAAAGGTGGTTGTCCTCGGAGACATGCTTGAGCTCGGACAGCAGAGTGTCGCTGCGCATCAGGACATCGGCAGGGCTGTGGCGCGGATCGACTTCGACGCCTTGCTGGTTGTCGGTGACTTTGCCGAAATTCTGGTTGCTGCTGCCTGGAAGGGTGGGATGAGCAAAAAGAAAGCTATGGTTTTCACGAACAAGGAACAGGTGAGCGACTGGTTGCGCGAGGGTATCGCCGCTGGTTCCTTGAAACCTGGGGACTGGATACTAGTTAAAGGCTCGCGCGGGATGCGGATGGAGACAATCACTCACGATCTGCTTGAGAAGCAGGGTTAAGGATAGCCGGCATGCTCTACCATCTTCTCTATCCGCTCCATGCCTACTTCAGCGCGCTGAATGTTTTTCGTTATATCACCTTCCGCGCCATCGGGGCCACGCTGACCGCTTTTCTTGTCCTGCTGTTGGTCGGCAACCGCTTCATCAAAATGATGCAGGAAAACCAGATCGGTCAGGTGGTGCGGGACGACGGCCCGGCCAGCCATTTCAGCAAGCGTGGGGTGCCCACCATGGGAGGCCTGCTGATTCTTTTTGCCGTGACCGTGACCACCCTGCTTTGGGTCGATTTGGCCAATTACTTTGTTTGGATCATTCTCGGGGTAACCCTCTGGTTCGGGGGGATCGGCGCGTACGATGACTACCGCAAGATAAAGAAGCAGAACAGTAAAGGCTTGAGCGCGCGGGGCAAGATTTTTTGGCAGATACTCGGCGCTTTGGTGGCGGGGTTGCTCATCTATAACAACCCGAATTTTGACGGACATCTGAGCTTCCCGTTTTTAAAAAATATCCAGCCCGACTTGGGCACCTATTATGTGATTTTTGCCACTCTGGTGGTGGTCGGCGCCTCCAACGCCGTGAATCTCACCGATGGACTTGACGGCCTGGCCACCGGCCCCACGGTGGTGACGAGCAGTGTCTATCTGCTCTTTTCTTACCTGGCTGGGCATGCGGGGCTGGCGGCATATCTACAGATTCCCTATGTGCCGGGGGCCGGCGAGGTTGCCGTTTTCTGCGGCGCTTTGGTGGGGGCCAGCCTTGGTTTTCTCTGGTTCAATGCCTACCCGGCCCAGATTTTCATGGGAGATGTGGGCTCGTTGGCACTGGGAGCGGCTCTTGGCATGGTGGCGATTATCATCAAGCAGGAGATGCTGCTGGCCATAGTCGGGGGGGTTTTTGTCATGGAGGCGCTTTCCGTTATCCTACAGGTGGGGTTTTTCAAGATGACCGGCGGAAAAAGGATCTTTCTCATGGCCCCGTTTCACCACCATTTTGAAAAGAAAGGCTGGACGGAGCCAAAGGTCGTGGTTCGATTTTGGATTATCTCCATTGTCCTGGGCTTGAGTGCCCTGGCGACGCTGAAGTTGCGTTAGGGAAAAATAGGCGGAAGATAAATAATGAGCAGAAATCTCAAGGAAATACTGAAACCGGGAGCCCATGTCGTAGTTGTGGGTCTTGGCAAATCAGGGGTTTCCGCAGTACGATTTTTGCTCACGCTTGGCGTGAAAATATCGGTTTCAGAGGGTGGTCGTCAGGAGAACCTTGAAGGAGACTTGGTTCGGTGGCTGAAGGAGAAAAGAGTTTTTGTAGAAACTGGCGGCCATACCTCTGAGCTTTTAACTTCGGCAGACTGCATTTTGGTAAGTCCGGGCGTACCGCTCGGGATCGCGGCGCTTGCGGCGGCACGGCAAAAAGGCATCCCGGTGGTGGGTGAGTTGGCCCTGGCCAAGGATTTTCTTGCGGCTCCGGTGGTGGCGGTAACAGGCACCAATGGCAAAAGTACTGTAACCACCTTGATAGGCGATCTTCTTGTCGGCAGCGGCAAGAAGATATTTGTCGGTGGGAATATCGGGATTCCCCTGGCCGAGTACCTGGCCGGGCCGCAGGACTGTGAGGTGGTGGTTCTTGAGGTAAGCAGCTTCCAGCTGGACAGCGCCGGGGAGTTTCGGCCCCAGGTGGGGGTGTTGCTCAACATTACCCCGGACCATTTGGATCGGTATGCATCCTATGGGGCGTATGTCGATTCAAAGATGTCGCTTATTAAAAACCAGCGGCCCGGTGACGTGGCGGTGGTCAACGGTGACGATCCTGCCATTTCCGGGTGGTTGGCAAAGGAGGCGGAGAAGAAGAGCCCCTGGTCGCTGCTAGGGGAAATTCGGCAATACAGCTCCTGCAACGTGAACGAGGTGACAGCATATCTCAGCGGGACCGCGGTCCGAATTGCCTCGACGGATGAGGAATACGAGTTGGCGGGAACCCCGCTTGCCCAGGCGCCGAACACGGAAAATGCCATGGCGGCGATTCTGGCGGTCCGGGCAATGGGATGCCGCCCGGCAGATATCAGAAAAAGTCTGTCCAGCTTTGCCCCGTTGCCGCATCGGCTGGCCCGGGTGGACGAGATCGAGGGAATCACCTACTACGACGATTCCAAGGCCACCAATGTCGGAGCTGTTTTTTCCGCCCTGGCTGGCATGCAACAGCCGGTGGTGCTCATCGCCGGAGGCCGGGATAAGGGCGGCGGCTACGAGATGTTGCTCCCCCTGGTGCAGGAAAAGGTTCGGGCCATGGTCCTGATCGGCGAGGCTCGCGAGGCAATGGCGGAAGCCTTTGCCAAGTCCACCCGGATAGCCTTTGCCGAAGAAATGGGCGAGGCGGTGCGACTGGCCACGGCCATGGCGGAGAAGGGAGATGCGGTGCTGTTGTCTCCGGCCTGTGCAAGTTTTGACATGTTCAAAAGTTACAGTCATCGGGGTGAGGTATTTACCCAGGCGGTCAGTAGGTTGGGTCGGCAGGAAGCGCGATAGCCTCCGCAGCCGAACAAAACGTCCGGACGGTCTGGTGTCTGAGGGGGCACGGCTTGGGGGCAATAAAAAGGCGAGGGCGAGGTATGCAAATAGTGTGTTGTGTGTGCCAGAAAACCAAAAGCCAGGCCGGGTGGATACAGGGACAGGCCAGTAAAGAAGGCCGCGTTTCCCACGGATACTGCCCGGACTGTTTTCATCGCACCATGGAGCAGGCTCAAGGCTGGCTGCAGGCGAGAAATACTGGGAACCACAGCCTGGCAATTGGTCGTTAAGGATTAAAAGAGAAATGTCCATGCGGATGATCGTGACCGGAGGAGGAACAGGAGGGCATCTTTTTCCTGGCATTGCCGTGGCTGAAGAGATGCTGCGTCGTTTTCCCCAGGGTAGGATCCTCTTTGTAAGCACGGACCGGGCTATTGATAACAAGACTTTGGCGGCGCGCTCCTTTGAAAAAAAGGCCATTGCCTGCCTGCCCTTGAAGGGAAAGTCTTTCTGGGGCACTCTCAAGAGTATGGCCCAACTCCCTATCAGCCTGTGGCAGGCGCTGCGGATCGTTGGCACCTTTAAACCGCAGCTGGTCTTGGGGGTGGGCGGGTATGTGACCGGACCGGTGGTGTTGGCGGCAAGACTCATGGGGGTCAAGACTTGCATTCATGAGCAGAATTCAATTCCGGGTATGGCCAACAGGATGCTTGGAAAAATAGTTGACCAGGTATATATTTCCATCCCCGGATCCGAGGGGTTTTTCCCCAAGGGCAAGGCCGTGCTGACCGGAAATCCGGTGCGGGCGGAGCTGCTTCATGAGGTCGGGCAGCAGAAGGCTCAGGCACCCGGCAAGACGGTGCTGGTTTTGGGGGGTAGTCAGGGCGCCCATCGGGTTAATGGACTGATGGTGGAGGCTTTTGCTTCCAGCCCGTCTGCCGACGTGGTTCAAGTCAGGCACCAGACGGGCAACAGCGATGAAGCTTGGGTGCGTACGGCTTATAGCGAGGCAGGGGTTGTGGCCCAAGTCTCTTCCTTTATCAGCGATATGGCTGCGGCCTACCGGGACGCGGATCTTGTTGTTTCGCGGGCTGGGGCGACCACTTTGGCGGAGCTGGCGGTGCTGGGCAAACCGGCCATCCTAATCCCCTACCCGTATGCTGCGGATGACCATCAGACGACCAATGCGGCTTTTCTGGTGCGTGGTGGGGCAGCGCTGATGTTTCAGGAAAGGGAACTTGATAGCGCGAAGCTTCGGCAGGAGATTCTGGGGCTTTTGAACGATGCTCCTCGGTTACAGTCCATGGCAGCGCAGATGAAACAATTCGCCAGGCCGGAAGCGACCGCCGTCATTGCAGAAAAGAGTATAGAGTTATTGGCCGCCTGAGTGGCCAGGGGTCGAGGATAAAAGTAAATGTATAAGAAAACACAACATATCCATTTCGTGGGCATCGGCGGCATCGGCATGAGCGGCATTGCCGAGTTGCTCCTGAACCTCGGCTATACCGTGAGCGGCTCCGACCTGCGGGAGACCGACATTACCAGGCGTCTGACAGGATTGGGCGGCAAGGTATACAGCGGGCATCAAGGCCAGTGGATTGCAGGAGCGGACGTGGTGGTGACTTCCTCGGCGGTGCGGGAGAATAACCCGGAAGTCCAGACGGCTCGGGCCGCGCATATCCCGGTCATCCCCAGAGCGGAGATGCTGGCCGAACTCATGCGCCTCAAGAAGTACGGCATCGCTGTGGCCGGCAGCCATGGGAAAACCACAACCACTTCCATGGTCGGCTGGTTGCTGGCCGAGGCGGGTCTTGACCCCACGGTGGTGATCGGCGGCAAGGTGAATAGCCTGGGCACCAACGCCAAGCTGGGGGAGGGAGAATTTCTGGTTGCCGAAGCGGACGAGTCCGACGGCTCGTTCTTGAAACTGTCGCCGGTTCTTGAGGTCGTAACCAATATCGACTTGGAACATTTGGACCATTACAAGGATATCGAAGAGATCAAGGCCGCTTTTCTGGAATTTATCGAGAAGCTTCCCTTCTACGGAGCGGCGGTGGTTTGTCTGGATGATGTCAATGTCGCTTCAGTTCTGGCCCAGATCAAAAAAAGGGTCATTACTTACGGCTTGACCAGCCAGGCTGATGTTCATGCCCGGGCAGTGGAAGCCCAGGGCCTGATCTCGGTTTTTGAGGTCTGCCGGAATGCGGAAGTGCTGGGGGAGATAACCCTCAACATTCCCGGCCAGCACAATGTTTACAACGCCTTGGCTGCCATAACCGTGGCCATGGAGCTGGAAATTCCCTTTGCTGTCATTCGGGATGCCTTGAAAACATTCAGCGGCGTCCAGCGGCGTTTGCAGATCAAGGGAGAAGTCGATGGGGTCATGGTTATTGATGATTATGGGCACCATCCTACAGAGATCAGGGCAACCCTGGCGGCCATGCGTTCGGCCTGGCCGAGACGGCGGCTCATCGTGATGTTCCAGCCCCATCGTTACACGCGGACGGCCGGATTGTTCAAGGAATTCAGCACGGCCTTCCATGAGGCGGATATTCTGCTGCTGACGGAGATTTATGCGGCGAGTGAAACTCCCATCGAGGGAGTGAGCGGGTCTGCGCTCCTGCAGGAAATCAAACTGCACGGCCAGAAAAACGCCCATTTTGTGGCAGATGTTGAATCGTTGGCGCGCACGGTGCGGGGCATGGTGCAGCCGGAGGATATTGTTTTGACGCTGGGTGCAGGCAACATCTACCAAGCCGGAGAGGAACTCTTGCAGAAACTGGAGCAGGGGCTTGCTGCCTGCTAGGGACTGCAATCTGCAAGACCATTCCGGCAGGGGTGCGGTCTTGGAATTCCAGGGGCAGAAGCCGATGGAAAAAGGGATGGACAACTGGCCGGAGAAACTGCGCGGCCTCTGGTCCGGAGAGATCGAATGGGACAGCCCCATGTCCCGCTGGTCCACCCTACAGGTGGGCGGCCCGGCCAAGGGTGTCGCGACGCCGGCAAATCGGGAAGAGTTGCAGAGCCTCCTCGCAGTGCTGGCGAAACTGGGTGTTTGTCGGCGGGTCATTGGCCGGGGCAGCAACTTGTTGGTTTCTGATGCGGGTTATGATGGGGTTATTGTCGTGTTGGGCCGTAAGTTCGCAGCCATTGAGCAGCGAGCAGGGGAAAAGGTCAGTGAGACCCTGGTGCAGGTTGAAGCAGGATGTAGCCTGATGAAACTGATCAACTGGTCTGCCGCCCAAGGGTTAGCGGGGCTGGAGTTTGCCGCGGGCATTCCCGGCTCAGTGGGCGGGGCGGTGGTCATGAATGCCGGAGCCTGGGGCAAGGAGATGGGCGATGCCCTTTCTTCGGTAACCTTCTTGCGCCAGTCCGGGGAGTTTGTGGAAAGGAAAAAAGACGACCTGGCCTTTTCGTACCGGCATTTGGAAACAGAGAGTATGATCGTGGTGGCTGCGGAATTTTTGTTGCTGGCAGGGGATCGGCAGGCCATTGACAGAAAATGCGGTGAGTTGATGCGCGACCGGAAAGAAAAGCAGCCGCAGGGTTTGGCCAACGCCGGTTCGTTTTTTAAAAATCCCGCAGGCTTGCCCGCGGCCGGAAAGCTCATCCAGGACGCAGGGTTAAAGGGCGTTCGCGTCGGTGGCGCCCAGGTTTCCGAGGTGCATGCTAATTTTCTGGTGAATACCGGTTCGGCCACGGCCCAGAATTTTCTCGACCTGATGCGGCTTGTGCAGGAAAAGGTTTTCGAACGGTTTGGTGTCCGGTTGGAGCCGGAAGTCCATATTCTTTAAACAAGAAGAAAAAAAGGGCGGAGACGGTTTTGCGAAAGGGAAAGCCAATACAGCAACGCTACGGGAGCGGCCCAAAAAGCCGAAGCCTGGATCTTAGAAAAAAACTGGCCATTATTGGCGTCGGTTTTCTCTTGCTGGTGGCGGGCTTTGCCGTGGTTGGCTTTATCGTTTATAAAGCCATGAGTCGTTCGGATTTTTTCCAGATAACCGCCACCAACATCCAGGGCTGCCGTCGGACCACCAAGAACCTCATTCTTGAAATGAGCGGGGTGGATGTTCACAGCAATCTGCTGGCACTTGATATCAAGAGGGTGAAGGAAGGGATTACGGCTCATGAATGGGTCGAGTCGGTGGAGATCGCAAGGGACTGGCCCAACCGATTGACCATTATTGTCAAGGAACGTCTGCCGGTTGCCATTGTGAGTCTTGAAAACGGCCTCTTCTACCTTGATCAGAACGGGGTTGCCTTTGCCCAGGTGTTGCCGCCCGAGGATATGGATTATCCCATCATCACCGGGCTGAAAAGGGATGAATGGCCGCGAACTCTTAAGGATTCGCAACTGGGCGAGGCCCTGCAGTTCATTAAATACGCGGGGCAGGGGAGTTCAATCCTGCCCAAGCAGAATATTTCGGAACTGCATGTGGACGGGGACGAGAATGTCACTCTCTATCTGGTGGACCGGCCTTTTCCCATCCATTTGGGAGCAGGGAATGTCGGCACCAAATACTTCTGGCTGACCAAGGTGCTGTACAAGTTATATAAGAGCAAGGAATTTGAAAAAGCAGCCTATGTCAGAATGGACTATGGGCGAAACCAAGTGTTGGTGGGTTTTGATGAGGCGGTGTAGACGACCGCTTCTCCCGACCGGCCTCGGTTCGTAGCAAAGAAGCAAAGGGTTGGATAGTGATAACCGTAGGTGGCGCGTCTTTTTGCGAGATCGACCAAAGGTGAGCAAATGGCACATGAAGAACGTGGTGATCTGATTGTCGGACTGGATATCGGCACCACCAAGATCTGCGTGGTGGTGGGCGAGGTCCATGATAACCGGGTTGACATTATCGGCATCGGCAGGCATCCGTCGGTGGGATTGCGTCGGGGGGTAGTGGTTAATATCGAGAGTACCGTCCACTCGATCCGACAGGCGGTGGAAGAGGCTGAACGCATGGCTGGCTGCGAGATCGGTTCGGTGTATGTGGGCATTGCCGGGAGCCACATCAAGAGCTTCAACAGCCACGGTCTGATCGCCATCAAGCATAATGAGATCAGGCAGGATGACATCGACCGGGTGGTGGATGCAGCCCGGGCCGTACCCATCCCGCCGGACCAGGAAGTGATCCATGTGCTGCCCCAGGAATTCATGGTGGACGGCCAGGCCGATATCCAAGACCCCATCGGCATGACCGGAGTCCGTCTCGAGTCCGACGTGCATATCGTGACCGGTTCGGCAACCGCGGTGCATAATATCGTTAAATGCTGCAACCGCGCCGGACTTCAGGTGACGGATGTGGTCCTTGAGCCCCTGGCCTCGGCGGGTGCGGTTCTGACCCGGGAAGAGATGGAGCTGGGAGTCGGGTTGCTGGACATCGGCGGCGGCACTGCCGATCTGGCGATCTTTGCCGACGGGACCATCAAGCACACTTTTGTCCTGGGGTTAGGCGGCCAGAATCTTACCAACGATCTGTCCATCGGGCTGCGCACCCCGCAGAAGGAGGCGGAAAGGCTGAAGGAGGAGTACGGCAGCGCCTTGGCCTCGCTGATCGACAAGGATCAGGTCATCGAGGTTCCCAGCGTGGGGGGGAGAAAGAACCGGAAGCTTTCCCGGCGGGTTATGGGAGAGATCCTTGAGCCCCGGGTGGAGGAGATGCTCACCCTCATCAACCAGGAGCTGCTGGATTCCAAGTACAAGGAAATGGTCAATGCCGGCATGGTGCTGACCGGCGGTTCTTGTCTTTTGGACAACATGGAAGAGCTGGCCGAACAGATCTTTGACCTGCCGGTCCGCATCGGCCGCCCGGAAAATATCGGCGGGGTGGTGGATGTGGTGGGCACGCCGCAGTGGGCAACGGGTGTCGGGCTGGTTATCTATGGCATGAAGAATGGGCCGGGGGAGAGATTCAAACGGCCCAAGGGAGGAGTGGTAGGGAGAGTCACCGGTCGGATGAAAGACTGGTTTAAGGGGATAGTATAAACACGCTTATCAAGCGCCAGGCGATGTTGGGGAGTAGGTCAATGACCTTGAACAGGGAGAGCAGGATATGACTTTTAAATTCGCGGAAGCAGAGTCACGGGCAAAGATCAAGGTTTTTGGCGTTGGCGGCGGCGGTGGTAATGCGGTCAACACCATGGTGGACAGCAACATCCTTGGGGTGGAGTTCATTGCCGGCAATACCGATATCCAAGACCTGGAGAAATCCAAGGCCGATGTCCGGTTGCAGCTTGGCAAGAATATCGCCAAGGGTCTTGGGGCCGGGGCTAATCCTGAAAGGGGCCGCGAGGCGGCGGAGGAGTCCATCGATGAAATCCGCAAGCAGTTGAAGGACTGTGACATGGTTTTTGTCACCGCCGGCTTGGGGGGCGGAACCGGGACCGGGGCTGCGCCGGTTATAGCCCGGATTGCCAAGGAGTTGGGGGCGTTGACCGTGGGCGTAGTGACCAAGCCCTTTGCCTTTGAAGGCAGGGCCCGGATGAAAAACGCCGAGCTTGGCTGGAAGAATCTCAAAGAGCATGTGGACACCATCATCACCATTCCCAATGACCGTTTGATTTCCATGAGCCAGAAGGGAACCCGCTTCATCGACGGGATGAAGATGGCCGATGATGTCCTGGTGCAGGCGGTGAAAGGGATCACTGATCTGATCAATCTTCCCGGCTACATCAATCCCGACTTTGCCGATGTACGGGCCATCATGAACGAAATGGGGCAGGCGCTCATGGGCTCAGGCTATGGGGTTGGCGAAAATCGGGCGGTGGAAGCGGTGAACATGGCGATCAACAGCCCGCTTCTACAGGATATCAGCATCGACGGCGCCAAGGGTGTATTGGTCAATATTTCTGCCAGTCGGGAGACCTTGACCATGCCTGAGGTGACCGAGGCAACCACGAAAATCTATCAGGAAGTGCATGAAGACGCCAATATTATTCTGGGCGTTATCTTTGACGAGAACCTGGGTGATGAGTTGCAGGTAACGGTTATTGCCACCGGTATTCGCGATACCGTGGAGGAAATCGAAGAGTTGTCCGACAGAGTGAAGCTCATGCCGAAAAAACGGGAGCCGGCTGCGCAGCCCCTGCCGTTCAGAAAAGGTGAGCAGGGCATGGCCGCAGGCCGCGCCGTGGCCAACGGCATGCATAGATCCTATGCCAATAATATCCGGAATGAGCAGGACTATGATCGGCCGACCTTTCTGCGCAGGAATGAAAGCTGATAGGTAACTGTCCGGCAGCACCACATCTGCTTCGCAGTCTCGCTGTGCTCGCTTAGCTGTCATCGGCCTGCTCAAGTGCAGCAGCACACTTCGCGGGCCTCTGCCTCGCATCTGTGGCAGCAGCGAAGCGGCGCTGCTGAACAGTTACAGTTGGAGGCTTGCGCCGCGCCTTTGCCTGGGGTAAACAACAAGGTGTTTCGACTTCGCCTTTTTGGAAAATCAATAAAAAGCGGTGCGCAGTGGCTGCCCGCTTTCAACCACTGCCGGGGCGTTTTGTCTCTCTCCGGCAGGTTCGAGATGGACCTCCATGCGTCAGCGCCAACCTGCACCCGGTGATTTTCTTGCCAGCGAAAAAGGGACGCAACGCAAAAAATGGAAGGGGCTGCTGCCGGTTGCCCTCATCTTTCCAAACAGATACGGCCTTGGTAATTCCAACCTGGGCTTCCAGCTCGTCTATGCCCTGGTAAACAGCCTGCCCGGCTTTGTCTGCGAGCGGTTTTTTTATCAGGACAACCAGTCCCCGGTTTCCCTGGAATCGGGCCGGCCACTCCGCGATTTCTCGATTCTGCTCTGCTCCTTGAGTTTTGAACAGGACTTTCTCAATCTGCTGGCTCTATTTTCTGCCGGTGGAATTGAGCCTCTGGCTGAAAAGCGCTCCGCAAACACCAACAGGTTTCGGCCTGGTCAACCCCTGATTATAGGCGGCGGCGTAGCTTCCTTTATCAACCCCGAGCCCCTGGCACCCTTTGTGGATCTTTTTGTCGTTGGAGAAGCGGAGCCGATTCTTCCGCAGCTCATGGCGCATCTTGCCGACCACCTGAAGGGCGAAGAGCCGGAAGAGCTGCTTCGTGGGATCGTTCGGGAGTTCAGCGGCTGTTATGTCCCGCGCTTCTATACCATGCATTACGGGGAAGGCGGCATCTTGACCCGCATCGAGGCTGACCCGGGGGTGCCGAGTCGGGTGCGGCGCGTGGTGCTGGAAAAATCCCCGGTGGCCGGACACTCAAAACTGCTCTCTCCCGAAGCGGAGTTCGCCAATCTGTTCCTGACTGAACTTGGTCGTGGTTGCAGCCGTGGGTGCAGATTCTGCGCCGCCGGTTTTGTCTACCGCCCTCCCCGCCTCTGGTCGGCGGAAAGCATCCTTGCCGCCTTGGCCGAGCGGCCCGAGGACATAAAACGGGTGGGCCTTTTGGGGATGGAGATGGCGCGGGGAGAGGATCTCACCCGGATTGCCGAGTACCTGCTGGGCGAGGGCTGCGCCTTGTCTTTTTCTTCCCTGCGGGCTGATGCCATCAGCGGCGAACTCTGTCATCTCCTTGCGCAAAGCAGGTTGAAAAGCGCGGCCATCGCGCCGGACGGCGGTTCGGAAAGGCTCCGCCGGGTAATCAATAAAGGAATCAGCGAGCAGGACGTGTTGTGCGCGGCAGAGGCTTTGGCTCGGGCAGGAATCAATCATCTCAAGCTCTATTTCATGATCGGCCTGCCCACGGAAACCGAGGACGATCTGGCTGAACTTTTGCGTTTGACGGACAAGGTCCGCAAGACCTTGCTGGGGGTAGGTCGGGAAACGGGGCGCCTGGGCAATATAACCCTCAGTGTCAACAGCTTTGTGCCCAAGGCCTGGACCCCTTTCCAGTTTCATGGTTTTGCCCCATTGACAGCGCTCAAGAATAGCATAAAATTCCTGCGCAAGGGCGTGGCCGGCATGGCAAATACCCGCCTGGTTGTTGATCAACCAGGGAACGCCTTCTATCAGGCGGTGCTGGCCCGCGGGGACCGCAAGGCCGGCCTGGCCCTATACGCCATGCTGCAAAGTGGGAAAAACTGGCGCCAGACCATGCAGGGCTGCGGACTAAACCCGGAAGACTATGCCATGCGTCAGCGTGGTCAGGAGGAGCTTTTCCCCTGGGAGATCATTGATCATGGGATCGATCGGCGGTATCTTTGGGCGGAGTATCAGAAGGCCTTGGAAGAAAAATCAACGGTTGCCTGTGACCCCTTGCAGTGCAGGCGATGCGGGGTATGTCATGGTTAAAGGAAAAAAGATGGAGGATGATGCGGCCAGTCTTGCGAGCCTGAAGCCGTTTCGGTTGGTCAAGTTTTTTTCCTACAGCGGTTTTGCGGTGTTTCTCCTCTTTACCCTGGTCCTTTCCTGGATCATTTCGAACCATGCCAAAAAGGTTCTCCTGGAGCGGAGCGAGGCTTATGCCTTTGTTGTTGCCGAGAATCTCAGCCATCAAGTATTCCAGCAATTTGTCCTACCCACGGTGGTGCGCTATGGGAAGATCGCTCTGCGCAATCCCGAGCAATTTGCCCGGCTTGATGCCGTGGTCCGCAACGCCACGCACGGGATGCGTATCCAGGCGGTCACCATTTTTGATTCCAGGGAAAACATCATTTCGTACAGCACGGTGGCCACCCGCATTGGCCACACCGGCGAGGGCGGCATTGAGTACCGTAAGGCCCTGGCGGGTGAGAACAACTCCGTGGTCCGCTCAGCCGGATCCCTGCTGAACCTTTTTCCTGGCGCGCGGCCCATTTCCTCGCAGCTGAGCACCTTCATTCCCTTTCGTCAGTATCAGGCGAACAACCAAAAAGGGGATGTCATCATGGGGGTTATCGAGGTGGTTCAGGATCTCTCTGAGGATATCGTGGCGATTACAAAATTGCAGGGCTCCATTATCCTTACCTCTATGCTGATTATGTCGGGCCTTTTTGTGGTGCTTGGTTTCATCGTGGCGCGGGCGGACCGGATCATTGACGCCCGGGCGGAGGAGCGTCGGCGCCTTGAGCAGCAGCTGCACCAAAGCCAGAGGCTGGCCACCCTCGGCGAGATGGTGGCCTCGGTTTCCCATGAAATAAAAAATCCGTTGGGCATTGTTCGGAGCACTGCGGATATTCTGGGGAAACGCCTCAAGAGCGTGGCGCCGGGCAATGAACATCTGGCAGAAATTATCGTGGAGGAAACGGGCAGGCTTGATGGAATCGTGCGGGAGTTTCTGGATTTTGCCCGTCCCCAGGAGCCGAAGATGGTGCCAACCTCAGTAAATGATCTCGTTCGTAAGATCCTTACGTTTATGGAGCCGGAACTGGAGCGGCAGAAAATTGTCTTGGAAACTTCGCTGGCCCAGGATATGCCGCAGATATTCCTTGATCAGGGGCTGATGCACCGAGCCTGCCTCAATATTCTGGTAAACGGCGTGCAGGCAATGCCGGAAGGGGGCAAACTTAGCGTGAGCACCAGCTATGAGAAAGCAACGGGCATGGCGCTGCTCGTGGTCAACGATACCGGGGGGGGGATGTCCCTGGAAAAACAGGGACAGATTTTCACACCGTTTTATACCGATAAAAACCGGGGAACCGGGCTTGGACTGGCCATCGTCAAAAACATCGTTGACAGCCATCAGGGAACAATCTCTGTGGACAGCAAGGAAGGGGAGGGCGCCACCTTTACGATTGCCCTCCCCTTCGGTTGATCAGCTTTTCTTGTCCGTCTCTTGCTGTCCTTCGATTTTTTTCTTGAGCAGATCGTGGTCGCGTCGAAGTGCTTCATAGGTTTCCATAGCCTGTTTCTCCACGTCTCCCTGATTGTTTTTGTTCTGTTCCACCCGCTCCTTGACTTTTTCCGCCTTTATTATCAGATCCTTGGTTCCGAAGATGGAAGAGGCCAGATATTTGCAAGAAAATTTCATGAGGGCTATATCGTCTGTTTTAATCTTGGCCAGTGTTTCCTCGTCGACGTCATAGGTGTCTCGGAAGGAGCTGTTGAAAACAAAATCCCGAAATTTGTCAAGATCGGTGCTGGCCAGGAAAAACATCTTCTGGGCTGGCTCGCTCAAGGTTGCCTGCAGGCCGAAGGACTTGCGGCGCATGACAATTTCCATCCATTCTCGGTTCATCTCGTCTGACTCGTCAATCCCCTGCTCAATCCGCCATTGGCGAATGGTTTGCTCCTTCGGTTCTTCGTGCCCTTTGCAGTAAGGCTCTTTAACGAGGAAGTAGAATTCCTCCGCCGCAGTGCCCTCATTGCCTGCCGCATGGAAATAAGACATCCCCACAGGATAATAGCGGCAGGTTGTTGGCCGGTAAGGATATATGGTACAGCCTTCTTCCGTGACAAAGGGGCAGCGGCCATTCTCATCGAGATGGATTTTTACCCCGGGCAGATCAGTCTTTTCCAGGTAGACCG
>JBAZCG010000029.1:0-33271 GCA_041671085.1 Desulfurivibrionaceae bacterium
TACTTTATCAACCCGGCAGGTGTGGTCTTTGGCCCCCATGCCCAGGTGGATGTCCCCGCCTCCTTCCATGTGGGCACGGCTGATGAGATACGATTTGCCGATGGCAACGCGTTCAGCGCCACAGGCCCCATCCGTAGCACCTTGAGCGTGGCCCATCCGGAGTCCTTCGGCTATCTGAGCCGTCAGTCCGGGAATCTGGTTGTCGATGGGAGTACCCTGACCTTCCAGCCGGGCAGTACGGTTACCCTCTCGGGGGGGAACCTGGAACTGGATACCGCCGACATCAATGTTCCTGGTGGCGAGTTACGGATTACCGCCATGGGTACTTCTGTCGGCGCGATTCCGGTCTTCGGTGCCCTCCCTGTTCAGGGCCGAGGGACACTGCACATTGATCATTCTGCTTTAAATACCGGCGGGGATGGCGGTGGAACCATCCGCATTGACGCCGGGGGTTCACGCTTTAGTAGTTCTTCTACTTTATATGCTGATAATACGGGGGCAAGCGATGGCGCTGGTGGGATCAGGATCAGTGCCACGGCTCTTGAGGTGAATAAAACAGAGGTAACTGCCGATGCGCTAGCAGCCGGGTGCGCTGGATCGGTGCATATGGATGTGTCGGGGTTACTGAATATTGTTAATGGCGCGTATGTCGGCAGCAGCACGTATGGAGTTGGAGATGCAGGAACGGTGCATGTTTCAGCAGAAAATCTGAAGATTGACGGAGGAGTCGGTGGTGTTTTGACCGGGATTGCAAGTGATGCTGAAGTAGGTAGCGATGGGAATGCCGGCAGAGTAACGGTGACAGTCTCCGGAAAAGCGGCACTATTGGACGGCGGGTTTATTCGCAGCAATACTTATGGACAAGGCAATGCGGGAACAGTGAATGTTTCTGCCGGGAGTCTGCATATTGATGTTGGAGTCAGCGATTATACCACCGGGATTTTGAGTGATGCCAGGTCTGGTAGTAATGGAAATGCCGGCAGTGTGACGGTGGTGGTCTCTGGAGCAGCGGCACTATTGAATGGAGGGATCATTGCCAGCGATACTTATTCCCAAGGTAATGCGGGAACAGTGCATGTCTCGGCAGGGAACCTGATGGTTGATGCAGGGGGCTGTGGTTCTTTTACCGGAATTTCGAGTGATGCCAATGCTGATAGCAATGGAGACGCCGGCAGTGTGATGGTGGCTGTATCTGGTGAGGCAACACTATTGAACGGTGGGACGATTTCCAGTTCCACTTTTTCCCAAGGCAATGCGGGTTCGGTGCATGTCGCTGCCGCCAATCTAAGAGTTGATATGGGAATCAGTGATTATGTTACCGGGATTTCGAGTGATGCCAATCCTGGTAGCAGTGGTAATGCCGGCAGTGTGACGGTGGCGATTACCGGTGAAACTGTAATAGCGAACGGTGGGCAGATCCGCAGCGATACCTATTCGCAAGGTAATGCCGGCATGGTGCATCTCTATGCCGGGAACCTGCGGATTGATCGGAGAGGCCGTGGGACTTTCACCGGGATTTCGAGTGATGCCAATGCTGGGAGCAATGGAGATGCTGGTAGTGTGACGGTAGCTGTATCAGGTGAAGCGTCATTACTGAACGGAGGGGAGATTCGCAGCAACACCTATGCGCAAGGCAAGGCGGGCTCAGTACATGTCTCTGCCGAGAACCTACAGATTGATGGAGGCGCCAGTGGGTTTTTAACTGGGATTTATAGTGATGCCGCTGCCGGGAGTGATGGAGATGCCGGGAGCGTGACCGTAGCTGTATCTGGTGGCGTGTCATTATTGAACGGCGGGCAAATTCGTAGCGAGACTTTTTCTCAAGGTGATGCCGGGACAGTGAACGTGTCAACCGGAATTTTACGGATTGAGCGTGGATCCAGTGACTCTCTTGCCGGGATTTTGAGTAATGCTGAGCTTGATAGCAGTGGAGATGCCGGCAGCGTGATGGTGGCTGTGTCTGGTGAGGCGGCAATATTGAACGGAGGAGAGATCAGCAGCGGTACTTTTTCGCAAGGCAATGCGGGGCAGGTACATTTCTCTGCTGGCAACCTGACGATTGATGGCGATGGAATCAATGACTATTTCACTGGGGTTTCGAGCCTGGGTAATCCTGGTAGCAGTGGAAATGCCGGCAGTGTGATGGTGACTGTGTCTGGCGAGGCGGTACTATTGAATCAAGGGAAGATTTCCAGCTCCACTTTTTCCCAAGGCAATGCGGGATCGGTGTATGTTTCAGCAGGGAATCTGAAGATTGACGGAGGGGTCAGTGGTTTTTCCACCGGGATTTTAAGTGATGCTGAGTTAGGTAGCGATGGGAATGCCGGCAGAGTAACGGTGGCAGTCTCTGGAGAAGCGGAACTATTGAACGGCGGGATTATTCGCAGCAATACTTATGGGCAAGGCAATGCGGGAACAGTGAATGTTTCTGCCGGGAGTCTGCATATTGATGTAGGGGCCAGTGATTATACCACCGGGATTTTGAGTGATGCCAAGTCTGGTAGCAATGGAAATGCCGGCAGTGTGACGGTGGTGGTCTCCGGTGAGACGGAATTATTGAACGGCGGGATTATTGCCAGCGATACCTATTCTCAAGGGAATGCGGGTCTGGTGTATGTCTCTGCCGGGAACCTGCTGATTGATCGGGGCGGCAGTGGGTTTTTTACCGGGATTTCGAGTGATGCCAATGCTGGGAGCAATGGAGATGCCGGCAGTGTTACTGTAGCTGTCTTAGATGAAGCGTCACTATTGAACGGTGGGGAAATCAGCAGCGGCACTTTTTCTCAAGGGAATGCGGGAACGGTGAATGTATCCGCCGGGAGTCTGCGTATTGATGGTGGGAGCAGTCGCTTGCCCACGGGGATTAGTAGTCAGGCAGGCCTTGATGCAACCGGCCTTGCGGGTGATATTGTGATGTCCGCTGATCATGCCCAGGTGTTGAATGGCGGAGAGATCGGCATATCTAATCACGGGACTATTTCTGGTGACCGCTTGGCACATTTCATCCCGGGGCACCTTCGTGTCAATGTCGGAACATTCGAACTCAGCGGCGATTCTTCGCTCAATGCCTCATCAGTCGGGAATGCCCCTGCCAGTTCCATTGATTTGAATATCACTCAACGTCTGGTTGTCAGCGGGGGAAGTCGGATCACCACCGAGGCCAACAGCAGTGATGGTGGTGCCATCACTGCTGTTGGCCTCGGCATGGTGGTGCTGCGTGACGGCCAGATCAGCACTTCTACCCGAGGAGGCAAAGGGGGGAATATCGTGCTGAGTCCCGGCGCTCTGATTATGGAGGGCGGGTTCATCCAAGCCAATACAGCAGAGGGGGCAAGCGGCGGCACTATTCTTGTTGACACCCCTTACCTCATCACTCCCCATGCAATCCCTCCTCTGGTGGGCGGCAATGAGCGCCAGGTGTTTCAGGCTGGTTCCGGCTGTAATGTTATCCAGGCGGCAGCCCCAGGGGGGGAGCAGGGGGAGATCACCATCACCTCACCGGATTTGAACATCAGCGGTTCCTTGGGCAGCTTGGGTGCTTCCCTGCTTGCGCCTGTACAGCTGGCTTTTGACCCATGTCGTACCTTTAGTGGGGGCAAGGCGAGTTCGTTGATGTTTGGTGGAAACGGTGTGGTTTATGCGGGACCGGAGCAGCCTGTAATTGCATATTTCAGCGGTGGTCGACTTGCCGGGCTTCTGTCTCCGGATGGAGATGACGAAAAAACATGCCGGGGGTATTGAAGAGCGTTGGCATCCGGAACGCTTATCCTTCTGCGCGTTCGTCGATGGGGGAGATCAGACCCGTGGTTGAGGAGAAAGAGAGTCTATGAATAAAACAATTTTTCAGGGGTTGCTGTTACGGGTAGGTCTGTGTCTTGCCCCGCTGTTCTTCCCTGCTTTATGTCTGGCCGAGGGAATTTCCGGCCAGGTGGACACCAGTCAGCCGGTGAAGAACCGGCCGGAGATGCCTCAGTATCTTCCGGAAAAGCCGGGAGGCGGATTTTCCCTGCCGCCGGCGCCTGTTTTGCCTGAGGCAACGGTGGGTGGACCAGCCTTTGCACTTGCGGGTGTTGCCTTTGAAGGGAATACCGTTTTCAGTAACGCCGAGTTGCAGGCGCTGGCCCAGCCACTTGTCGGCAAGAGGGTAGGAATGGCCGAGCTTGAAGAGCTGCGGTACCGCCTGACCAAGCTCTATGTGGATGCCGGGTATATCAACTCGGGTGCGGTCATCATGCCGGGTCGGAAGGTGGAAAACGGAGTGGTGCGTTACACCATCGAGGAAGGGAAGCTGAACCGCATTGATGTACAGGGCAACGAACGCCTTCGGGCCGCGTATGTGCAAAAACGACTCTGGCCAGATGCCGAACGTCCTTTCAACACACAGGAACTTCAGGACAATTTCCAGCTTTTACTACAGGACCCTCTCATCGAAAGGTTGGACGGCCGTCTGCGGCCTGGCGCTTCCCCTGGTGAGGGCATTCTTGATCTCGATGTGCACCGTGCCCTTCCATACGGACTTGGCTTCAGCGTTGACAACCACCGGCCGCCCAGCACCGGTTCCATGGGGGGCACCTTCTCGGGTTGGCTCCGGAATCTGACCGGCTATGGGGATATGCTCGATGCTTCCTTCGGGCTCAGCGAGGGGACGGACGACTACGGGCTCGGTTTTTCCCTGCCACTCAATGCCTATGAAACGCGGCTCTCTCTGCGCTACAGCAGGAACAGCAACAGTGTGGTCGAAGAGCCTCTTGGCAATCTCGATATCAAAAGTGAGTCGCGTGACGCTGAGCTAACCCTTGCGCAGCCACTTTTTCGTGACCAGCGTAGCAGGCTGGAACTGGGGTTGACCCTTGCGAACCGAGAGAGCAAGACTTGGCTGCTCGGGGAGCCCTTTTCTTTTTCTCAAGGCGTGGAAGACGGGGAAAGCAGGGTTACGGTTCTTCGTTTTTTTCAGTCCTGGCTTGACCGGACTCCCAGCAGTGCTCTGGCTCTGCGCTCTACCTTCAATTTCGGGCTGAATATGTTCGACGCCACCATCCAGGACGGCGACGTTCCGGACGGCAGGTTTATGGCCTGGCTCGGTCAGGCCCAATATGCCCATCGGCTGGGCGAGCGCTTCGGGCAGATTATTTTGCGCGGTGATGTCCAGCTCAGCAATGATACGCTCCTTGCGCTTGAGCAGTTTGCCCTAGGTGGAGCAGGTTCGGTCCGGGGATATCGGGAGAACGAGCTGGTGCGCGACAATGGTTATGTGCTGTCTGCGGAATGGCGCTATCCGCTTATTCAGCGACAAGAAGCTGGTAGCCAGATGGATATTCTGCAGGGCGGGCCATTCATGGATTTCGGTATGGCCTGGAATAATGACGAAAGTGCCGGCGACAACACTCTGCATTCGGTGGGTCTGGGACTGCTTTGGACCCCGAATAAACAGTTTAGCGTCGAGCTGTACTGGGCTCATAATATTAAGGCGGCCACAGTCAAGGAAGAATATGACCTGCAGGATGACGGGATCCATTTTCTTCTGCGTTACAACGTTTTTTGATCAGATGAGAAGGAAGCACATGATACGCAACGGATTCCGATATCTTTTACTGGGTTTACTGCTTGCCGGGATGTTTGCCTCACCGGCAACAGCCGCCTGTCCCGAAGAAAATACGGGGAAGGGAGAGCAGACCGTGAAGTTCCTGAAAGATGGGGCATTGGCCGGTCTGAAAGGGACAGATCGGATCAAGATGTTGCTCCATCGGGGGGAAAAATTTGAGCGCCTTGGCCAGTATCGGGATGCGGGGGATTATTTCCAGGCCGCTCTTGCCGAAGCCCAGGAGCAAAACACCCCGGTTTTCGAAGCGATGGCTGTCTCGGCCTTGGGCTACACCATGTTTTTGCAAAATGATCCGGTTCGGGCGGAGGCCCTGCTTCGCTCAGCCCTGGAGCAGGCCAAAGCGCTGAATCGGCCTCTCCTTATCGCAAATTCGGCCAATAGGCTGGCTGCACTCTTGGCCGGCAAGGGAGAACGCAGCCAGGCAGAGGGGTTCTATAGGCAGGCCTTGGCGCAGGCCGACAAGGCCAATGACCTCGGGCTGCAGGCGGCAATCCACCGCAATCTGGCCCAGGTAATGCTTGATGATGCCGCAGCCCTGGCTACCCTCCGGACTGCCCAGCAGAAGGCTGCAGGCATAGCTTCCGCGCAGGAGCAGACGGAAATCCTTCTGGGAATCGCGGCGGAAGCGAAAAAAAGAGGGTCTGGAAATACGGTTCTTGCCCTGCGGTACGAGACCTTGGTTACAGCGTATCGGCAGACCGCCGGCACGGAGGCTTTGCGTTTGCATTCTTTGGCTGCCGGTGAACTAGGCGCCCTCTATGAAGAACAGGGGAGGGTGTCCGAGGCGCAGAATCTCACGGAGCAGGCGCAGGCCGCAGCACAGGCGCTGCGTTCCGATGAACTGCTCCTGCGCTGGGAATGGCAGTTGGGCCGTCTATTGTATGGACAGGGAAAATTGCAAGGCGCTCTCGCCGCCTACCGTCGCGCCGTGGACCACATCGAGGTAATCCGGCAGGATCTTCCCATTACCTATCAGGACGGGCGTTCTTCATTCCGCGAGATGCTGGCCCCCATTTATTTCGGGCTGGCGGATATGCTCTTGCAGCAATCCTCCCTGGAGCAGGGCGAGGCGGCAGCTCAGATTTTGCTTCGCGAAGCGCGGGATACGGTGGAGCGGATCAAGCGTTCCGAGATGCAAGACTATTTCCGAGACCGCTGCATCGCGTCGCGTAGCAGGGATATTGAATCGTTTTCAGCAACCACGGCAGTGCTTTACCCTATTGTGCTCCCGGAGAGATTGGAGCTGCTGGTGGATATCAGCGGTCATATTTACCGACAGAGCGTGGTGGTACCCAAGAAAGAACTGGAGGAGGTCACGACCCGGCTCGCCCATAACATGCGCGGCAATCTTTTTTACGAGGAGCCTGCAAAGCAGATCCATGCCTGGCTGATAAAACCGGTGCTCCCTTTACTGGAAGAGCACACAATTGATACCTTGGTTTTTGCCCCGGACGGAGTGCTCCGCCTGCTGCCCATCGCCGCTCTCTGGGATGGACAACGCTTTCTTGTGGAACGTTTTGCGTTGGTCACCACGCCAGGACTCACCCTGCTGGACCCTGGTCCTTTACTGCGTGGTGAGATGAAGGCTCTGCTGGCAGGGATGAGCAATCCAGGGCCGGTTGTTGAGGATCTTCCCCCCAATCTTTTGCGCGGCCTGCGGCAGGCAGCATCCAGACAGCTTGCCAGGGGTGGGACCCGCGGCCTTTCCGTGGAGATGGGAGATTTGGAGGTGCCGGCATCGGCGGGGGGTGCGGCACCAAGTCCGGAAGGCGGGATGGAGGGTGTCAGGCAGATGCTGGCTCTTCCCGGTGTTGACAAGGAGATCGAGGACCTTTCCCGGCAACTCCCGGCCCAGGTGTTGCTCAATGAGGATTTCCAGTTACAGCGGTTTTCTAGCGAATTGGAGTCTCAGCCTTTCCAGGTGGTGCATATTGCTTCCCATGGTTATTTTGGCGGGGCGCCCGAGCAGAATTTTATCATGACCTATGATAGGCGGTTGAGCATGAACGAGCTTGAGGCCTTGATCAAGCCAAAGCAGTTCGCCGAGCATCCGGTGGACTGATCACTCTGAGTGCCTGCCAGACGGCGGAGGGAGATGATCGTTCACCGTTGGGGTTATCGGGCGTTGCCCTGAAATCCGGAGCGCGGAGCGCTCTGGGCACCCTGTGGCCGGTGTCGGATGAAGCCGCGCAAAAATTGTTTTCCGATTTTTACTTCAACCTGAAAGATCCTACGGTGAGCAAGGCCGAAGCGTTACGGCGAGCACAGATAGCGCTATTGCGAAGGGAAGGTTTCCATAATCCGTTTTATTGGGCTCCCTTTATTTTGGTTGGGAATTGGTTATGAACAAGGAGGACGTTATGGTTGGTCGGCGCAAGTTGATGGCGGTGTTTTTGAGTGGGATGATCTGTGTCATGGCATGTTGCGGTGCCCCAGCCCTTGCGGACACGCAGCGGGTCCGGGCCAAGATCGGGATACTGGTAAAATCAGGAGAACGGACAAGTACTGCCAGATCGCGTGAAATTCTGAAGGCCGGGGATTCCCTCCGCATCTATGTGCATCCGGAAAAAGCTTTGTATCTCTATTTGGTGCATACGGATGGGAAGAAGGTCCAGTTGCTCAACATGACTGCGCAGAAACTCGAGAGCTCCACCCTGGTGTTGCCTTCAGTGCAGGCATTTTACAAGGTTGATGGTGTTAGCCCTTACGAGCGGTTTACCATTATCTGTAGTCCGCATGAACTTCCGGAACTTTCCGCCATGGTCAGCAAGGATTTCTCGCCTGCGAAATGGCAAGAGGTTGAAAACGAGCTTTCCAAAAACAGCAAGATCGACCTGGCCGTTAACGATGAGGCCCCATTTGCCATCGCGGGAAATGTGCGGGGGGGGCTCGACAATCAGAACACTGATCCGGTCGTGAGCAATTTGCAAATTTTTTCCGGTAACGGAGTTTTAGTCAAACAGTATGAATTTCAGATTAAGAAGTAAGAAACAACTACTGGCTATCGCCAGTGGGACCTTTTTGGCTATTGTCCTTGCCTTGCTCACGCTTGTTGGTACGGATGGAGGGTGGAGCTCGTATGACTACCGCTTTCTGGACTCCTTTTATCGGCAGGCGGTACAACGGGGACATGGGCCTCAGCCTTCTTTTCAGCCTCGCATCGTTTATCTGGCCATAACGGATAATTCTTACAATTACTTCCAGAAAAATATTTTGGACCGTAAGGATTTGGCCAGAGTGAACGACGCGCTACGCGGCTTAAACCCTGAAGCCGTAGCCTACGATGTGATTTTCGCCCGGCCCAGCAATCCAGATTCCGATCAGCAGTTCACCGTATCTCTGAAGCAACTGGGGCGGGTTTACTTGCCATACGGTTTCGCTGTCTCCGAAAAGGCATCGCGATTCAGATGGGAGTCCGGGGTGGCAAGTGAGCGTTTGCGCGGCGATTTTCTTGGTTCTCCCACGGAGAAAGGGACGGCCCATCCCTCTTATGCCGTTCATGCATTGATGCAATATGACGATTTTGCCCGTGTTGCTTTGGGTGCGGGAAACATCGGCGTCGACGCTGACCCGGACAGCGTGTACAGGCATATGACCATGCTGCTGAAGGTGGATGACCAATACTTTCCTACCTTGAGTCTGGCCATATTTCTTGATTGGCTAGGGACACGATTCAACGAGGTTGAAGTGGAATGGGGGCGACGGATCATCATCCCGGCCCACAAGAATGATCCCGGTGAGGATGCTAGGGTGATTATCCCTATTGATGCGTATGGTCGTGCGCTTATTCCGTTTGTGGAGACAATGGGAAAGGATTTTCCTGTCATGGCCGCCCATACGCTTTTAGAAAATTTCGATAAAGAGGAGATGCGGGGGAACTTGGCGGAATTTTTCGAGGGAGCCTTTGTTTTGGTTGCAGATACCGCTATTGGTGCTGCGGACTTGGGGGATACCCCTTTGGAACGTGGGGTTCCCTTGGTCACGCTTCATGCCGCCATGCTGAATGGGATGTTGACTTCAACTTTTTATGGCAAGTGGCCATTGTTGCAAGTGTTTGGAGTGTGGGTTCTTATCTCTGTGCTGTTAGGATGTGCGGCTATGCAGAGACGGTCGGCGTTCCTGTATGGCGGTGGGTTTATTGTTATTAGTGGACTGTTCGGGCTTACCTGGATCGAATTCATCCATTTTCGTCTTTTCCCCATCGCAACAACCGGAGTGTTCACCTTGGCGGTCCTTGCGGTGGGCATTGCCACGCTTCAGATGCTCGAATCTAGGGACAGATCTTTTGTCCGCAAGACCTTCAGCCGCTATGTGCCGGAAAAGGTTGTTCGTGAACTATTGAACAACCCGGAAGCAATCAAGCTGGGCGGTGAGGAAAAAGAGGCAACCGTTCTTTTTTCCGATATTGCCAACTTCACGACCCTCTCCGAAAAGATGCCTCCGGCTGAACTTGTATGCCTGCTGAATGAATATCTTACAGAGATGTCGGATATTATTTTGCAAGCAGGCGGCATTATCGACAAATATGAGGGAGATGCCATAATGGCCGAGTTTGGCATCCCGCTGGCGCAATCCGGACATGCCGATCAGGCGGTGAGGGCGGCGGTGGAAATGCAACGTCGACTCAAGGAACTTCGTGAAATTTGGAGAAAGCGAGGGCAACCTGCTTTGTATTGTCGTGTGGGAATTAATACCGGGAATATGTTGGTTGGCAACATGGGCTCGCAGAGGGTCATGGATTACACGGTCATCGGTGACGCGGTCAACCTGGCTTCACGCCTTGAGGAGGCAAATAAGTTGTACGGAACCTCAGTCATGATATCCGAAGCCACATTCGCTCAGCTCAGCCCAGGACTTTTTCGCACACGCCCTCTGGATGTTCTCAAGGTAAAGGGGAAAAGCAAGTCGGTGAAGGTTCATGATGTTTACGGAGGGACTGACGATCGCATGGATCCCCAACGGGAAGCTTATTATGCAACATACCAACAGGCTTTTGATGCGTATTTGCATCGTGATTTTATTGGTGCAAAGGCAGGTCTTCTTCAGGCCTTGATTCTCTGTCCCGCTGATCTCGCGGCTAGTCGTATGTCGAAGCGCATTGAAATGATTGAGTTTAGTTCCCTGCCTGATGACTGGGATGGGGCCGTCCCGGAGTCAGTTCACCTTTGAGCTTCCCCCTAAAAGCCGGGCATGCAAGATTCGTTGGCACTAGGTCAGGAATCAAGAAACTCCCGAATGGAGGTGGCCAGCTCGCGGAACAGCAGCGGCTTCATAATGATTTTGCCGATCCCGATGGCCTCGGCTCTTTCCGGTGTTAGTTTTTCGCTGAATCCGGTACACATGAGGATCGGGATATCCGCCCGCAACTGCTTGATTTTGTGGGCCAGCACATCGCCCGGCATGCTTGGCATGGCCATGTCGGTGAGTACCAGATCGAACTCCTGAGGCCGATTGGCAAACTCGGCCAACGCCTCTTGGCTGCTTGATAGGCTAGTCACCTGATACCCCAACCGTTGCAGCATGGCCGTATGCATGGCGAGCACCGTTGGCTCATCATCCACCGCCAGCACCCGTTCGTTGCCGCCGGGCAGTTGCTGGGCAATGATTTGTTCAAGGTCCGGTGCTTTGCGCTCCGCCTGCGGCAGATAGACCCGTAGTGTTGTCCCGTATCCGAGCGCGCTCTCCACCCTGATCTCGCCCCCGTATTGTGCCACAATGCCATGCACCATGGCCAGTCCCAGGCCGGTGCCCTCGCCTTGTGGCTTGGTGGTAAAATAAGGGTCGAAGATCCTTTCCATGATTGCCGGGGTCATGCCGCAGCCGGTGTCGCTGACCGTCAGCTCCAGATATTTTCCGGGCTGTAGCAGGGCGTTGGCCTCTTCCCCACCGATCTCCACCGGTCGCAGGGCAACCCCCAGCAGCCCGGAGTCGTTGGTGCGCATGGCGTGGTAGGCGTTGGTGCACAGGTTCATGATCACCTGATGGATCTGGGTGGGGTCGGCGAGCACTGCTCCGCTCTTCTCGTCGATGGCAAGCTGAAAATCGATGGTCGTTGGAATGGAGGCCCGCAGCAGCTTTAATGCCTCTTTGAGCACCAGGTATACCTCGATGGGGCGTCGTTCCTGCTCCGCCTGTCGGCTGAAGGCCAGGATCTGTTTGACCAATTCCTTGGCGCGCAGGCCTGCCTGGAGCACGTTGTCGAGGTCGTGGTGCAGGTCGCTGCCCTCGGGCAATTTGTATTTGGCCAGATCGGTAAACCCCAGGATGGCGGCCAGGATATTGTTGAAGTCGTGGGCAATGCCGCCGGCCAGGGTGCCGATGGCCTCCATTTTCTGGCCTTGGCGGACCTGCTGCTCCAGCCGCGTTTTTTCCTCAACCCCCTTCCTGGCCTCGGCCCGTTCCCGGAGGACCCGGATGCCGTAGGCCACATCAACCGCCAGTTCTTGCAGCAGCGCCACCTCCGCCTCGCCAAAACCATGCGCTTCGGCGGCGTAGATATTGAGGGCGCCCATGGTCTCCCCATCATCCTGTTTGAGCGGAATAGCCACGGAACTGCCAACCCGGTGTTTCCGCGCAGCTTTCTGCCAGGGGGTAAACCCATCGCAATATTCCACATCGTCACAGTAGCTGACTGTCCCGGTGCGGATGGCCTTGCCGGTTGGCCCCTGAGCCCACTCGTTATCCCCCCAGGAAACCCTGATCCCCTCGAGATATCCCGCCGCATCGCCTGCGTCGGCCACCATCCGAACCCCGCAGGCTTGGTCATTCTCTTTGAGGCCGACCCATGTCATTTTGTAACCGCCTTGCTGGATGATGGCCTTGCAGATGTCCGCCAGAAACTTTTTTTCCTCCTGGGCCCGCACCAGAATCTCGTTGCAGGCGCTCAAGGTGCGAAGAGTCCGGTTTTTCTGCACCAGATCTGCCTCGCCCCACATCCGGTCGATGCCAAGCGCCACCTCATCGGCCACCGCACCGAGGGCCTGCAACACTAGCTCGGATAAAGGGTGCCGGGCGAAAAGTGCCATGACCCCGATCACCTTGTCGCCGATTAAGAGTGGTTGGCCGGCAAAGGCCACCATTCCTTCCCGTTGCGCCCATTCTTGATCGGTGATCTGTGGATCACCGAGAACGGTGTTGGTGAGATGCGGTTTTTTGTGCAAGGCGATGGAGCCAATTTTGTACTGTTCGCCTACCGGAACGCGGCCATGGGGGCCATCCAAATGGGTATATATGCCGGCACTGGCCACAAGGCGCAAGGTCTCCTGGTCGGGCTCCAAGGTCCAGATGCGGGCAAAGGCCGCATCAAGATGGCGGACCAGCAGTTCCGCACAGAGTTGCAGCATCTCCTTCATCTCCCTGCCCTTGGTCAAGGCGACACCCAGGTCGGCGCTGAGCGACAGGAAGGCAAGCTGTTCTTGCAAATGCTGATCGGCGGCAATTTTTCCCCGCTCCAGCGCACGCCTGGCAGAGATATCCCGGACAATCGCCAACCGGTGCGATTTGCCACGGTAAGGAATAATGGCCCCCCTTACCTCCACCGGGAAACTGCTGCCATCGGCCCTGACGTCAACCGTGTCGATGGGTTGTTCCAGTTCCATCTGGTTTGCCTGGATAAAACCGGTAAAAAGGTGATAATGGTCGGGATGGACAATATCGCGGCCGGTAAGCCCTTTCAGGTGCTCCAGGGGATAGCCATAGATTTCGCATGCCTTACGGTTGGCATCGATGATGGTGCCGGTATCGTCGAAGACGAGGAATGCGTCGTTGGCAGACTGGAATAATCCTTCATAGCTGGCAAAAAATGCGAGGCTGCCCGTGTGGTGCCGCGCCAGCAGCCAGGCGAGGAGCCCCATGGAAAAGAGCACAAAGGCAAGATCCTTGGCCGTATCCCAAAGCATTGAAGCATACCCGCTCATCATCTTGTCGGCGAGAAGCCAATCGCCTATCAATAGCCACAGCAAGGCGATCGCGCCGTACACCGCGAGAATGCCCCGGAGGGAAGATTTGCTTGTCTGCATCGTGTTCACCATGAGGTCGGAAAGAGTACTTCATCATACGCCGCTTGCACCCCAAAAGACAAGCCTTGGTCTTATTCAGATCCTTGGGGTTTAGTGAGTCGGCGTATGACAAAGATCAAGGCGGTATTGGAGAGGGAAGAGGAAAAGGTGTTTTGGTCCGGGTCGATCTGTCAGCTAAACATGTGTCCAGCGCCCCGTATTTATTCAGTATTGACGTCGGGTTTGCCCCCGGGGTATGACAAGTTTTTTGTGAAAGTAGCGATCTCCGGACCGGATGAGCCCACGGTCCGAGTTCATCCCCTTGGGAGACCCGTCATGTACTGCTGGGATTTTCACAACTGTGGAGAAAAGAAAGAGAATTGTCCCGCCTTCCCCGGTTCGGGGCAGAGCTGTGCGCTGTTATCCGGCACCATCGGCACCGCTCACTCTTTTTACTTTCAGTCAAAAGAGTGAGCGGTGCCTGCGCTGCGCCTTCTTCCTCAGTGAACACTACGCAGAGGAGTTCGAGGGCGCTATCGAGCCTGAGGCGTTTTAGTCAGGTTCCCTTCCTGCCGGTTCCTTCGCCCCGCCCATGCGCCTTCGGGATTCTATGATGCCTGTCCGGCAGCAAGGCCCTTTTTGCGGTTATGCTCGTAGCGCATCTGTAGAATCTCCACCAGGAGGGCGAAGCCCATGGGCAGGTAAATATAGCCCTTGGGTACATGCTTGTGCAACCCTTCCATGAAGATGGTCACCCCGATGGTGATCAGAAAGGAGAGGGCGAGGATTTTGATGGCCGGATGCTGGAGGATGAACTCGCCGATGGGGCGGGCAAAAAAGAGGATGGCCACGAAGGAGACCACCACTGAGGCGATGATGATCCAGGCCTGGTCGGTGAGGCCGATGGCGGTGATCACCGAATCGATGGAAAAAACGATGTCCAGCAAAACGATCTGGCCGATGACCGCAGCAAAGCCGCCCACGACCATGCCGGGTCCGGCTCCTTCTTCCTTGGCTTCAACGGTGTGGTGGATCTCTTTTACCGCCTTAAAAAGCAGGAACAGGCCGCCGGAAATCAGGATCAAATCACGAAGGGAAAAGTCCAGCAGGACGGGGTTGGTGAGGTTGGCCAGGCTGAGGAGGGCGACCAGCATGCCTATCCGCGCCACTAGGGCAAAAGCGAGCCCGGCCAGCCTGGCGGAGTTGCGCCGTTCAGCGGGCAATCGGCCGACAAAGATCGCAATGACCAGGATGTTGTCAACCCCCAGGACCAATTCCAGTCCGATTAGCAGGGCTAGTAGCGCCAGTGCATCTCCCATGTTTCAACCCTCGGTGTGATGTGTTGTATTATGCCAAATCCTTGGCCGCAGCCAAGACCTTTTTCAAACCCTCGGCGGAGCGGCTGATCACCGCATCTTTAATTACTTACAGGGCGTGGACTTCGTCGTCGCTCAACAATCGGCAGCCCGCCTTCTGAAAAACAGCCATCGCCGCGTCCTGGTCGTCGAAGCGGAACAGGAGCATGCCGGATTCGCCGCTCTTCTTGGAAAAGGCGTACATGTATTCCACGTTGAGCCCGCCTTTGGTAGCCATCTGGAGGATGCAGTCCAGAGCGCCGGGTTTGTCCGGTACCTCTATGGCCAGGACTTCGGTGAGGGCAACGTCGAAGCCGTTTTCCGTCAGAACCTGTTGAGCCTTGGTGGTGTCGTTGACCACTAGGCGGAGGATGCCGGAATCTGCGGTGTCCGCCAGTGACAGCGCCCGGATGTTGATGGCGTTTTCCGCCAGGGTTCGGCTGATCTCGGCCAACCGACCTGACTTGTTTTCCAGGAAAATTTCAAGCTGTTTTGCCTTCATGCCGTGCCCCTTTTTAAAAATGTTACGGTTGTCGATGACACGTATGTATCTCCTGCGAAAAAAAGGTGTTTCTACCATGGGGGAAAAGAATTTGTAAAGGGTGAAAAGTCCTCTACTCCTGCTGGAAGGTGAGCCGGCGGCTCTGGGCAGAGGAGCTCAAAACACCCACCGGGTCGACATAATCGTAGACTTTTGCCTGCTTATCGTGGGCCGGGCGCAGCACCCTCCCCACCACCTGGAGGAGGCGGCCGGTGAACTTGATCGGCGTGGTGAGAAAGAGAGTGGCAAGATCCGGGCAGTCGAAGCCTTCGCCGATGAGCTGCACCGTGGAGATCAGTACCTTGACCTCGCCCTGGCGGATGGAATCCACCAGGGCGGTGCGCAGGTCTGCCGGGAGCTTGCCGGTGAGCACTGCGCTTGGGCAGTCGTGTTTTTCGAGCATGACGGCAAGTGCCTCGCAGTGTTTGACCCGGTCGCTGACCACTAGGATGGTGCCCGGCGAGGTGGCCCGTTCCTTGAGGATGTCGGCGACAATGAGCTGGTTTCTCGCCGCGTTACTACAGAGCGCTTTCATCAGGGCCTGGTAGTTGCCGCGGTACACATAGCGGAATTCCGTGGCCCGCTGGAGATATTCCGGCCTGAGTACGGCGCCGCTTTCGTGCAGATCAAAGGTTTCCACCTTGAAGGCCCGGTCGCCCAGCGACATGTAAATCAACTTGGTCAGGCCGTCCCGGCGGAAGGCGGTGGCGGAAAGGCCCAGCAGGTAGCGGCAGTCAAAGGCGCTTACCACCTCGGTGAACAGCGAGGCCGGAACCCGGTGGCATTCGTCCACGCAGAGCTGGCCGAAATGGGCGGGCAGTTCGGCCAGCCTGTTCCGGGCTGAGTTGACAATGGCGATGGTGATGGGGGCGAGGGAGAAATGGCCATCGCCGATCAACCCGGCTTCCACGCCCAGAAAGGTTCTAGTCCGTTCCGCCCATTGATAGAGCAGCTCCTTCGTGTGGACCAGCACCAAGGTGGGCTGGCGCCGTTTGGCAATCACCGCTAGGGCGATCACCGTCTTGCCCGAGCCGGTGCCTGCCTCCAACACCCCGAAGTCATGGCGGGTGATGGCGGCGATGGCTTCTTCCTGGTAGGGTCGCAGCTCGCCGAGAAAGCGGAAATCCATCGGAGGAGCGGTGTGTCGCTGGTCGATGATTTGCGGGTCCTGGCGCATGAATTTCCGGGCCAGGAGGATGGCGTGGTTGGCGTAGCCTCGGGGAAAGGTGATGGTGTCGTTGTGCTCGCTGTAGAAATAGAGGTGGGGCTTGAGCTTCTTGCCCATCCAGCGGCTGTATTTCTTTGCCTCGAGGTACTCGGGGTTGTCGATGGTCAGCTGCTGCTTGAGAGCCTCGGCCAGGGTGGCTGAGGCGCCGCGCAGGGAGGCTTGCGAGCCGACGGTGAGGGTGAACAGGCTCATGGGCGGTCTGCGTCGCGGGGGGAAAGTATCTCGGCCAGCAGATGGGCCAAGCGGGTGCATTCTTTTTCCACCGCGTCAAGCTGGGTCTGCTGGTCGATCAGGGCACTGTTGAGCTCTTCGAGGGCGATTTCCTGGAAGGCCAACCGGGTTTCCAGTTCGATGATTCGGTGTTCCATGGGGTGTCCTTAGCTGTTCATTTAGCGAAATATCGTGGGGTTATCGGTTTTCTGCCGGTGAGTCGCTGGTACGGCTCGGCCGGATGACCCAGGGCAATGACGGCATGGATGACCTCTTCTTCGGGAATCCCCAGAGCCCGCTGGATCTTCGGAGCTTTGGCCATGGCTGCCACGGCAAAGCCGATCAGGCAGGAGCCGAGGCCCATGGTGTGGGCCGCCAGCAGGATATTTTGGGTGGCCAGCAGGGCGTCTTCCGCCGGACAGCTTGCGCCGGGCCGAGAGCCGACGATGATGGCGGCAGGCGCTCCGTGGAAGAGCCGGTCGCGGCCCTGCTCCTCCCATTCCCGCACGCCAAGGGCAATGGTCTGATGGTAGCGGTGATAATAATTGGTCAGAGCCGGCTTGCCTACCAGGCTGAGAAGGCCACGCAATAAGGGGTTGGCCGCCAGCCGGTTGAGTTTGGCGAAGTAGGCGGCAACCAGGTTGCCCAGGCTCTCCACCGCTGGTCGTTGCGGCAGGATGGTAAAGGCCCAGCTTTGGCTGTTGGTGCCGGAGGGTGCGCATGTGCCGATGCGCACCAGGTCTTCAAGTAGTTGCGGGTCCAGGGCGCGGTCTTTGTAGTTGCGGCAGGAGCGCCGGGAGAGCATGAGGCGGACCAGTTGGGCAGTGTCTCCCTGGCCAGGGGGAAGATACTGGGGGTCTGCGGTAAAGGTTTGGAAAAAGAGATCAAGCTCCAGCCCCGGCACGGTGATGGCCTCGGCCGGGCAGACGGCGCGGCAATGGGCGCAGGCCAGGCAGCGATCTCCGCTGACTACGGCCTTGCCGTGCAGCAGCGACAGGGTCTGGTCCGGGCACACCGTAAGGCAGAGGCCGCAGCCGGTGCATTTTTCCTGGTCGATGGTCGGGCCTTGCGGCTTGGGGTGTGGGTGTTGAGCGGTCATGATTGTCCATCATGCCCTGCTTTGCAAAAAAAAGGAAGGGTTCGCATATGTAGTTGACGAAAAGAGCGGAGGCGCATAGTTTCAGCTCAAGTAGGCAGCCTCTCCGGTGCTCGGCTGTATACGATTGTGATTTTTGACGAGACAACACCCTGGAGGAAACATGTACTTCTGGCAAGGATTTTTTTTGTATCTGGCGCCGGGCGGCTTTCTGCTCGCTGCGGCGCTGGCCTCCTTGCAGCACGATGGCCTGGCTCAATGGTTGTTTGGGATCACCTGGCTTTTCCCCCCGACCTTGGGGCTTGTCGCGGTTTTTCTGGGTTGGCGCTTCAATCGTAGCCGCCTGCTTTTCGGCACCTTGGTGCTGCTCCTGGCTGATCTGCTGCTGCGGCGTTACGGAGGGGTTGCCCAGATCGACCAGCTCTTGGCTAGGTATGTGTTCCATATGGCCCTGCTGGTGCTGCCCCTTAATTTACTCCTTTTTGCCTTCTGGCGCGAACGGGGTATTGTCACCGGCCAGGGGTTGCGCCGGTTTGCCGGCATTCTTTTTCAACCGTTGCTGCTGGTTGCGCTTTTCGGGGTGCGCGGGCCGCTCATCGTGCGGCAGTTGGAGGCTATGACAGTTTTCCTGCCCCTGGTGGGCCGACTCTTTTTCCCGGCCTTTGTGGTTTGCGCCCTGGCGGCACTGGTCCTGCTTCTGCGTTTTTGGCGTAACCGCGATCTGCTGGAGCATGGCTTCTTTTGGGCCATGGTCTGTTCGCTTTTTGCCCTGTTGGCCGGAAATCCTGCACGGCAGAGCTTTCTTTTCAGTGTGGCCGCCTTGATCCTCATTGTCGCAGCCGTTGAGGTCGCACACCGGATGGCTTTCCGGGATGAGTTGACTACTCTGCCCGCCCGCCGGGCCTTGAACGAGGCTCTGCTCAAGCTGGGCAACACCTACACCGTGGCCATGGTGGATATTGATTTTTTCAAGAAATTTAACGACCGCTATGGCCATGATGTGGGTGATCAGGTGTTGGCTATGGTGGCTGGGCTGCTTGGAAGGGTCGGCGGGGGAGGCCGTCCCTTCCGTTATGGCGGCGAGGAGTTCACTATCCTCTTTCCAGGGAAAAAGGTGAAAGAGGCCCAGCCCCACCTGGAGGCATTGCGTCAGACCGTGGCTGATACCGGGTTTAAGGTCAGGAGCGAGGCGCGGGCCGGGAAAAACTCAGACAGCAGACAGAAGGGCGGGGATTCCACAAAAAAAGTCTCGCTCACCATCAGCATCGGCATGGCCCAGCCCGACGAAACCAGGAAGACCCCCCAGGCTGTGATCAAGGCTGCGGATCAGGCGTTATACCGAGCCAAGGAAGGGGGGCGAAACCGGGTGTCTCTCTGATTGGCTTCTTGCGTTAACCCTTTTTGTCACATCATTTTTTTGTTTGATTTCGCAATGAATCCGGTCCTATACTGAAGTTACCTTTTCATGGAGGAGCTATGGTGCCAGTATTGCAGGGGTTCGCGTCGCAATCGAAGTACCACTATTGGAAAATAATCGTGGTGGCGCTGGGGGTTACCTGCGCTGTCGCCGCAGGGCTGTATTATCTTGCACGTCTCTATGTGCTCAACGAGGCGGAAAGAAACATCCAGGCCGTACTGCTCTCCCACAAAGGCTTGCACCGCTATATCCAAGAAGTCATGCATCCCTCTTTCTACAAATTGAAGGCGGAAGGCTCTGTCGCCGAAAAGTTTTACGCCCCGGAAATCCTCTCTTCGTCTTTCATCGTCAGAAATCAGCACAAGGCATACAATGAGGAGCGCAAGGCTGCTGGCCTTGAAGAAGTCTACTACAAGATGGCCGCCCTCAATCCGCGTAATCCGGTGAATAAGGCGGACGTGCTGGAAGAAAAACTCATCCGGATGTTCAACGAAAACAAGGAGATCAAAGACTACCGGGAGATAGTCCGGATCAATGGCAAGGACTACCTTTATGTTGCCCTGCCTTTTCTGGTGAACAACCAGAAGTGTCTGAAATGCCATGGGGACCGGGAGGATGCGCCCCTGGGTCTCCAGTTGCTCTATCCGGGGCAGGGCGGTTTTAACGAGAAGGCCGGTGAGATCCGGGCCATTGAATCGATCCGGGCGCCCATGGAACACCAGTATTACCTCCTCTACATCCTCTTTGCCGCGTCTTTTTCCGGGCTATTGGTGCTTGCCGGGTTGCTGTTTTTCAACGCTTGGCTTAGGGGAATGGTGCGGGTGCGCACCCATGAACTCGAACAGGAGGTTGTCGAGCGTAGCAAGGCCGAGGAAGAGGTGCGTAGGGCGAATGAAGTGCTTGAAGTGCGGGTGGAAGAACGCACTGCCCAGATCGCCGCGGCCAACAAGGAACTCGACTCCTTTGCCTACTCGGTTTCCCACGATCTGCGCGCACCCCTGCGCGGCATCGACGGCTTCAGTCAGGCGTTGCTGGAGGATTATGGTGAACGTCTTGACGATACGGCAAAAGACTACATCAGCCGGGTACGGGCAGGCTGCCTCCGGATGGGCGACCTGATCGACGACATGTTGCAGTTGTCCAGGCTTTCCAGGGGGGAGATTCATCGGCAAGAGGTCGATCTCAGCGCCATGGCCGGTGAGATTGCCGAAGAGCTCCAGCGCGGGGCGCCCGCGCGGCGGGTTGTTTTTGAGCTTACTCCCGGCATAACGGTTTTTGGAGATGCTATTTTGTTGCGGGCGGTTTTGGATAATCTGTTGGGCAATGCCTGGAAGTTCACCGCTAAAACCGAAGAGGCGCGGATTACCTTTGGCCGGCAGGAGGAAGACGGCAAAGATCTCTTGTTTGTAAGGGATAACGGGGCAGGTTTTGACATGGCCTATGCCGACAAGCTGTTCGGGGCCTTCCAGCGGCTGCATTCTCCCCAGGAGTTTGAAGGAACCGGCATCGGCCTGGCCACGGTGCAAAGGATCATCCATCGGCATGGCGGCACTATCCGGGCTGAGGGTGCGGTGGGGAGTGGGGCGACTTTTTACTTCTCGGTGTGATAGGGATGACTGACAAGGAAACTAAGGCATGAGGACGAATATGATTTTATTGGTCGAGGACAATTCGGATGATGAGGCTCTGACCCTCCGGGCCCTGAAGAAACACAATATCTTAAACGAGGTGGTTGTGGCCAGGGACGGGGCCGAGGCCCTTGATTTTCTCTTTGGCACGGGGAGTTACGCGGGGCGAGATCTGAACATCATGCCCGAGGTCATTTTGCTTGATATCAATCTGCCCAAGATAAACGGGTTGGAAGTGCTCGAAAAGATCAGGGCAAATGAGCGGACCCGATTGTTGCCCGTGGTCATCCTCACCACCTCCAACGAGGAACAGGACAAGATCCGAAGCTATACCTTAGGCGCCAACAGTTTTATTCGTAAGCCCGTGGATTTTCAGCAGTTCAGCGAGGCGATCCGGCAACTGGGCGTGTATTGGCTGGTGTTGAATCAGTCGCCTCCCATGGTGAGGGGCTGAGCATGGCCGAGAACCTGCGCGTTCTGCTGGTGGAAGACTCCGAGGATGACGCGGCCCTCGTGGTGCGTGCGCTTCGTAAGGGAGGTTTTGAGCCAAGCTATGAGCGGGTGGAGACCTCCTCCGCCATGGCCGCTTGCCTTGCCAGGCAGGATTGGGATGTGATTCTCTCCGACTATTCCATGCCGCAGTTCAACGGGCTGGCGGCGCTGAGACTTATGCAGGAAAAGGGGATTGATCTCCCCTTCATCCTGGTTTCCGGCGCGATCGGTGAGGAAACGGCTGTGGAAATTATGCGGGTTGGGGCCTGCGACTATGTGATGAAGGACAAGCTTGTCCGACTGGCCCCTGCCATTATCCGGGGCTTGCGAGAAGCAGCAGAAAGAAAGGCACGACAGCAGGCGGACAGTGCCATCGACGCCCTGGTGCGTGGGATGGTTGGCGCCACAGGAGCGGAGTGTTTTGATCGGATCATTGAGGGCCTCTGTAATTGGCTTGGCGCTGATTATGGCCTTGTCGGCGTTCTGGTCGATGGCAAGGTGCAGACCCTTTCTTTTTACGGGCGGGGAGAGAAACAGGAAAATTTTAGCTACCCTCTTGCCGGGACGCCCTGCGAGGGGGTTGTCCGTGAGGGATTCAAGAGTTATCCCAAGGAGCTCCGCCGTTTTTTCCCCGAGGACAAAGATCTTGCGGAGATGGAGGCTGAAAGCTGTGTGGGCATCTCGCTGCGGGATGAGAAGCAGAAGGCGTTGGGGGTACTCAATATCTTCTCGACTCGGCAGATGTTGCCTGCAGGAAGGTTGCCGGAGATCATGGAAATTGTGGCGGTCAAGGCCGCAGCCGAGATAGTGCGTCTTCGGGAAGAGGAAGAACGTCGCGGACTTGAGGCCCAGCTGCGGCAGGCCCAAAAGATGGAGGCCATCGGCACCCTGGCCGGGGGGATCGCCCACGATTTTAACAATATCCTGGCCGCAATTTTGGGCTATACCGAGCTGGCGAAACAGAAAATGATTCCGGAAAGCGATCCGGACCACTGTCTTGCCGAGGTGCTGAAGGCTACCTACCGGGCAAAGGATTTGGTGCAGCAGATTCTGGCCTTCAGCCGCAAAGGCGAGCAGACAATGAAGCCCCTGCGGATCCAATTTGTGGTCAAGGAGGCGCTCAAACTGTTGCGGGCTTCCATTCCTTCGTCCATTGATGTCCAGCAGCGGATAGGTGCCGATTGTGGGTTTGTCCTGGCCGACCCAACCCGGATTCATCAGATCATCCTGAACCTCTGCACCAATGCCTCCCATGCCATGGAGGCCAAAGGGGGCACCCTGAGCGTGCTTCTCGAAAATACTGCCTTGGAGGAAGAGGAGGCCCAGGCCCAGGGGCTTGCGGCAGGGGACTATGTTCTCCTGGTGGTGAGCGATACCGGGGAGGGTATGGGGCAAGAGGTGCTGGCTCGCATTTTTGAGCCGTATTTTACCACCAAGGAGCAGGGCAAGGGCGCGGGCATGGGGCTTGCCATTGTGCATGGGCTGGTAAAGGGAGCCGGCGGCAAGATTTCCGTGGCAAGCAGCATCGGCCAAGGCACGACCTTCAGAATTTTCTTTCCGCAGGTGCGGGACAGTGTGGGGCAAGACGCCCCCCACCAATGTGCGGTTTCATCCGGGCGGGGCAACGAGCGTATTTTTGTCATTGATGATGAGCAGGCCATTGTGGCCATGGAGAAACTTGCTCTGGAACAGCTTGGCTACCAGGTACAGATCTTTACCGACAGCGAGGATGCGCTGGCTGTTTTCCGGGCCGATCCTGCTGCCTGTGACCTGGTGGTGACCGACCAGACCATGCCCCATCTTTCCGGTATGGATCTGGCCAAGGCATTTTTGGCGATCCGTCCGGATCTGCCCATCATCCTCTCCACCGGATACAGCTCCCAGGCTTCGGAAGAGGATTCCCTCAAACTCGGGATTCGTCGCTTCATCATGAAGCCGATGAATATTGCCGAGTTGGCCGCTGCCATTCGGGAAATCCTGGATCAACAGTAGAAGTTTCCGCAGTTTTCTCCCTCCTTTTTTCAAAGTGAAGCTTTTTCCACTCTGTGCTATCCTTGCTCCTGAAATCATGTCCTGAAATTCTCTTGCCCAGATAAGGAGTTGCCCCAATGAGCGTTGAGCCCAATAAAATCATTTATTCCATGGTCCGTGTCGCCAAATTTTACGACAAGAAGCCGATTTTAAAAGATATCAGCCTTTCCTATTTTTACGGAGCCAAGATCGGCGTCTTGGGCATGAACGGTTCGGGCAAGTCGTCGTTGCTGCGAATCCTGGCCGGGGTAGACAAGGAATTCAACGGCGAGACCCACATCTCCCAAGGGCTGACCGTGGGCTATCTTGAGCAGGAGCCGACCCTGGAAGAGGGCAGAACCGTGCTGGACATCGTGCGCGAAGGGGCGCAGGAGGCAGTGGATTTGCTGGCCGAGTTCGAGGAAATCAACAACAAGTTCGGTGAGCCCATGGATGATGGCGCCATGGACAAGCTCATTGCCAGGCAGGCCGTGGTGCAGGAAAAACTCGATACCCTGGATGCCTGGGATCTGGACGCCCGGTTGGACATGGCCATGGACGCCCTGCGCTGCCCGCCTGGGGATACGGAGGTTTCGGTGCTTTCCGGCGGCGAGAAACGGCGGGTGGCCCTGTGCCGGTTGCTTTTGAAAAAGCCCGACATCCTGCTGCTCGATGAGCCCACCAACCATCTGGACGCCGAAACCGTCTCCTGGCTGGAGCAGCATCTCCAGCGCTACGAAGGCACGGTCATCGCCGTGACCCATGACCGCTACTTCCTCGACAACGTGGCGGGCTGGATTCTGGAGCTGGATCGGGGCCAGGGCATCCCCTGGAAGGGCAACTACTCCTCCTGGCTGGAGCAGAAGGAAAAGCGGCTGGCCAAGGAGGAAAAGGAAGAGTCCAAGCGGCGTAAGACCTTGCAGCATGAGCTGGAGTGGATCCGCATGAGCCCCAAGGGCAGGCACACCAAGTCCAAGGCCAGAATCCAAGCCTATGAGGAGCTGTTGGGCAAGGAGGCGGAGAAGCGGACCCAGGATCTGGAGATCTACATCCCGCCCGGCCCGCGGTTGGGCAAGATCGTCATCGAGGCCGAGGGGATCAGCAAATCCTTCGGCGATCGGCTGCTCTTTGAAAACCTGACCTTCTCCCTGCCCCCCGGCGGCATTGTCGGGGTGATCGGCCCCAACGGCGCGGGCAAGACCACCCTGTTCAAGATGATCACCGGCCAGGATAAGCCCGATTCCGGCACCATCCGCTTGGGCGAGGCGGTGAAGCTCGCCTATGTGGACCAGTCCCGCGATGTGCTGGACCCGGAGCAGACGATCTGGCAGGCCATCAGCGAAGGCCAGGAAACCATCACCATGGGCAACCGCGAGGTGAACTCCCGGGCCTATGTGGGCAGGTTCAACTTCTCCGGCACCGATCAGCAGAAAAAGGTGGGGCTGTTGTCCGGCGGGCAGCGCAACCGGGTGCATCTGGCCCGGATGCTTAAAGAGGGGGCCAACGTCATCCTGCTGGACGAGCCCACCAACGATCTGGACATCAGCGCCCTGCGCGCCCTGGAAGAGGCGTTGGAGAATTTCGGCGGCTGCGCGGTGGTCATCAGCCATGACCGCTGGTTTCTCGACCGGATCGCCACCCATATCCTGGCTTTTGAGGGGGATTCCCAGGTGCTCTGGTTCGACGGCAACTACTCCGAATATGAGGCCGACCGCAAGGCCCGTCTGGGCGATGCCGCCGATCAGCCCCACCGGATCAAGTACCGCCATTTGACCCGGGTCTGAACCGTCATCCCGGCGAAAGATCTGGACCCCGGTTTTCGCCTGGGTGACACGGATTGTTGTGCCCAACGTCCGGAATTGCACACCCTGGGAGGGGCTTCAGGGAAACTTCCAAGCCTACGGTGCGATAGGTATATCTGGCTGAATCATTTGCGGAAAAATCTAAAAAAAGGAGCGGTCTCTCGGCTTTTTTCGTATAGTGCATCCGGGTAGTGTGGGCAGCGCCATTCTCTGGGGGGAGGACGGATGCATTCAAACGGTTTACCAAAGACCTTGCTGCGCCGTCTGATGGTGCTTGGCACCATCAGAAAAAAGACCCTGGCCATTCTCGCCGCCACCTTTTTCTCTTCCTTCCTGCTTCTCCACGCCGTTTCCCAATATGTTCTCCTGCAAAGCTTCAAAGAGCTGGAAATCCACACGGCCAGGCATTGCCTGACCCAGATCGGCAAGGAGCTGGCCACGGGTCTTGAGGTGCTGGACACCCTCAACCGCGACTGGGCGTGGTGGGACGATGCCCATGCCTTTGTCGCCAAGCCAAGCCCTGAATTCATTGCCACAAACCTCACCGATGAAACCTTTGCCAGTGCGAAATTGGACCTGATGGGGTTCTTTGCCCCGGATGGCGCCCCGGCCTGCCTGATCAATTATGACCGTCAGCGGGGAGAAAAGGTCGGGGTTCCAGATGCGTTGTTGGATTTTTTCAAAACCCATCCCGAACTGGTCAGGCATGCGGATGCGGAAAGCGTCCGCAAGGGGATCGTGATTTTTCCCCAGGGGCCGATGCTCTTTGTCTCGCGGCCCATCCTGACCAGCACCAAGCAGGGGCCGGTGCAGGGAGCCCTGGTCTTTGGCCGCGCCCTTGACGCCAAGGAAATAGGGCTGATCGCCCAGAGCGAAGAAGTTTTCCTTAAAGTAACCACCCTGGTCGAAGCCCAGGAAAGCCCGCGGCAACTGGAGACCATTAAAAAAATTCAGGCCTCCGGGGAAAGGATGGCCATTTCCGCCAATGGGGCAAAAAGCATGACCGGCGCCCTACTGGTTGATGACCTTGTCGGCAAGCCAGCCTTGCTGATGGAGGCAACCCTCCAGCGGAGCGTTTATGAGCGGGGGCAGCGGGCAATCTCTTTGTTGGGCTGGCTGTTTTTCGGGATCAGCGTCCTGATCTGTCTGGTGATGATGCTTCTACTCGACAGGCTGGTGGTCAGGCCGGTGGTGTTGTTGAACGATTCTGTTTCCCGAATAGGCGAGGAGGCTGACGCTGACGGCAGGGTAGGGATTGAAGGCCCGGTGGAAATCAGGCGGCTGGCGGCCTCTATCAATACCATGCTGGCAGGGGTGGCGCGCGCCAACCGGTTGCTGGCGGGAAAGAACGCATTGCTGGCCCAGGAGATTGAAGAGCGCACGGAATTGGAGCAGGAGCGGGAAGGCTTGATCGTCCAGTTGCAGGAAGCTCTGGCCCAAGTGAAAACCCTGAGCGGCTTTCTGCCGATCTGCGCCTCCTGTAAGAATATCCGGGATGATTCGGGATACTGGAAACAGATCGAGTCGTATCTCAGCGTCCATGCGGACGTGACCTTCAGCCACGGGATCTGCCCGGACTGCGCGCAGAAGCTCTATGGCGAGTTTATCGATGTGGATGAGGTGCTGAAGCAGAAATGATCAGGGGCGGGTGAAAACGGTGAAGGTGTAAGGCTCCTGGCCTTCCACCCGTTCTGTCGAGATTGTGCGGAATTGCTTGGTGTCAAACTCAGGGAAGAGGATATCTCCCTCCACCTCCCGGTCGAGTACGGTAAGATAGATGGATTCGGCCAGGGGGAGGGCCTCCTGGTAAATCTCGCCGCCCCCGGCAATGAAAAGCGTCTCCTCGGTGGGGCAGAGGGCGATGGCGGCGGTAAGGCTTTGCGCCACCGAACAGTCTGCGGCCCGATATTCCGGGTTGCGGCTGATGATTATGGTATTGCGGCCAGGCAGGGCGCGACCGATGGACTCAAAGGTCTTTCGGCCCATGATCAGGGTGTGGCCCATGGTCAGGGCCTTGAAGCGTTGCTGCTCGCCGGGGATGTGCCAGGGGATGGTGTTGCCCCTGCCGATCACCCGGTTTTTGGCCATGGCGGCGATGAGGATGATCTTCATCGGCATGACCCTTTCCAGCTTAAAAAGATATTCTTGGTAGGAGCGGCTTTAGCCGCGATGTCTTTTGGTTTCGCGGCTAAAGCCGCTCCTACATCCAGCATAATTATTGCCGCTTTGATATAGAGTTGGCTCTTAAGCCTCGCCGGTCTTGACCGCCTCAAGCGCTTCCCAACGTCCATAGGTCTTTTTCAGCTCCAGCTCAAGTTCTTCCAACCGTTTTTGGGTCTTGGGGATGGCGGAGCTGTCCTTCTGGTACAGGGTCGGGTCGGCCAGTTGCCAGTGCAGCTCCTCTTTCTCCTTTTCCATGTCCTCAAGCCGCTTGGGCAGAGCCTCAAGCTCCCGCTCTTCCTTGTAGGAGAGCTTCCGGTGCGCAGTCTTTTTGGCCGGTTCTTTTTTGCCGCTTTTCTCGGGCTTAGTGGTCGGTGATGGGGCCTGGGGTTGGGGCCGTTGCATGAGCCAGTCGTCGTAGCCGCCTGCGTACTCTTCCACCCTCCCTTCGCCTTCGAAAACCAGGGTGGAGGTGACCACATTGTTTAAAAAAGCCCGGTCATGGCTGACCAGCAGCAGGGTTCCCTCGAAATCAAGGAGCAGCTCTTCCAGTAACTCCAGGGTTTCCACATCGAGATCGTTGGTGGGTTCGTCCATCACCAGCACGTTGAAAGGCTGGGTGAACAGTTTGGCCAGGAGGAGCCGGTTCTTTTCCCCGCCGGAAAGAACGCGCACCGGCGAACGGGTCCGGTCCGGGGCAAAGAGGAAATCCTGTAGGTAGCTGATGATATGGCGGGGCTGCCCGTTGACCATGACGGTGTCTCCGCCGTCGGTCACGTTGTCGGCCACGGTTTTTTCCGGGTCGAGCTGTTCGCGGTTCTGGTCGAAATAGCAGGATTCGATGCGGGTGCCCAGGGTAATGGACCCTTCCGTGGGGGTAAGTTGACCGAGCAGGAGCTTGAGCAGGGTGGACTTGCCCACCCCGTTGGGGCCGATGATCCCCACCTTATCGCCGCGCATGATGGTGGCGGAGAGATTCTTGATGATGGGGGTGCCGTCGTAATAAAACGAGACATCCTTGAGCGAGGCCACCAGCTTGCCGGAACGGTCGGCGTCTTGTATCTGGATGCGGGCCTTGCCGGTTTGGCTCCGGCGTTCGGAGCGTTCCTGGCGCAGGTCGATCAGCGCCCGGACCCTGCCTTCATTGCGGGTGCGGCGGGCCTTGATCCCCTGCCGAATCCAGGTCTCTTCCTGGGCCAGTTTCTTGTCGAATTTATGGCTCTGGCTCGCTTCGGCGTCCAGGGCTTCCTGCTTGCGCTGGAGATAGGTGGCAAAGTTGCCGGGCCAGCTGGTGAGCCTTCCCCGGTCAAGCTCCACGATCCGGGTGGCGATTTTTTGGAGCAGCATCCGGTCATGGGTGACAAAGAGCAGGGTGGAGGAGAAACCTAAGAGAAACTCCTCCAGCCAGTTGATGGCCTCAATGTCCAGGTGGTTGGTGGGCTCGTCCAGCAATAGCAGGTCCGGTTCGCTGACCAGGGCGCGGGCCAGGAGGACCCTGCGTTTGAGCCCGCCGGAAAGGGTGGTGAACTCCTGGTCCGTTGGGAGCTGCAATCGGGAAAGCACCGTGTCCACCCGCTGCTGGGCCTGCCAGCCGTCCGCGGCATCCAGGGCATGCTGGGCCTCTTCCAGTTCGGCCAGGACCGCTTCGGAGTGGTCGGTTTGCAGTTGGTGGCTCACCGCGTGGTAGCGGGAAATCAGGGCGAACATCTCGCCTAACCCTCCGGCCACCACCTCGTAGACGGTTCCGTTTAAGGTGGCCGGAACTTCCTGGGTGAGCCGGGCTACGCGCAGCCCTTTTTGCCGGGTGATTTCGCCCCTGTCCGGTTCGATCTCCCCGGACAGGATCTTCATGAGCGAGGATTTGCCTTCGCCGTTGCGACCCACCAGACAGAGGCGTTCGCCGGGCTCAATCTGCAAATCGATGCCGTTGAGCAGGGGCAAACCGCCGAAGCTCAGGCCGATATCCTTTAAAGTAATAGTGGCCATGGGATCAGCGTGAGGAATTGGATCTCGGCGAGCGTGGGGGCGGCCTTCTTCCGCCGGGGCGGGGTCTGCTGCCGCTGGGCCGACTGCGGGGCGCTTCTGAAGAGGGATCTCTTTTAACCGCTGGCCTGGATGGAGGCGGGGTTGACAGCCACTCCGGATCGGGTTGGATACAGGGCAGCTTGGCCCCGATGAACTCTTCGATATCGGGAAGCTGGAAGGAATCGGATTCGTCGGCAAAGCTCACCGAGGTGCCCAGGGCGCCTGCCCGGCCGGTGCGGCCGATGCGATGCACATAATCCTCGGGGTCATGGGGCAGGGTATAGTTGACGACATGGCTCACCCCGTCCACATGGATGCCCCGACCGGCTACATCGGTGGCCACCAGCACCCGGATCTTGCCGCCCCGGAAGTTTTCCAGGGTCTTGGTGCGGGTGTGCTGGGGGATGTCGCCGGAGAGGATGGCGCAATGGATGTCGTAGCGTGCCAGTTTTTCGGCGAGATGTCGGGTTTCGTCCTTGCGGTTGCAGAAGATCATGACCCGCTCCAGGTTCTGTCGGGTGATGATGTTGTAGAGCAGGGCGAATTTTTCCCGGCTGCTGACCAGATAAACCAGCTGTTCCACGGTATCCGTCACTATTTGATCCGGCTCGATCTCCACCGTTGCTGGGTTCGTGGTCCACTGCGAGGCGAGGCTGATGACCTGCGGGGTCAGGGTGGCGGAAAAAAGCAGGGTCTGGCGTTTGTCCTTGTTGGGGGTGGAGTGGACGATCTGGCGGACATCGGGGATAAAGCCCATGTCCAGCATGCGGTCCGCCTCGTCGATGACGAGAATCTCCACCTGGTCGAGGTGGACGTACTGCTGGCGCTTGAAATCCAGCAACCGGCCCGGCGTGGCCACGATGATGTCAACCTGATGTTCGGTGACTTGGCGCTGCTGCTTCTGGTAGTCCATGCCGCCCAGGATCGCCACCGTGGTGACGTTGCAGTGCTTGGTGAGCTCGCGGGCGTCCTCGACGATCTGGAGAACCAGCTCGCGGGTCGGGGCCAGGATCAGGGCGCGGGGTGAGCCGTGCCGCCTTTTGCCAGGGGGCGTGGTCCGCAGCAGCCGGGTGAAGATGGTGGCCAGGAAAGCGGCGGTCTTGCCGGTGCCGGTCTGGGCCTTGCCGGTGGCATCCTTGCCGGTCAGGGTGTGGGGCAGGATCTGGGCCTGGATGGGGGTGCAATAGGAAAAGCCCAGATCGGAGATGGCATGCATGATCTCGCTGGGCAGGTCAAGGTCGTGGAAGCGCGTTTTGCCCTCGACCTTGGGAACCAAAAATTGAGAGGCATCCCAGGGCGGGGTTGGGTCGGTCTCGGGGAGCGCTGCCTGCGGTCGGAGATTCTCCGGGATATGGGGCGGCTTGGGCTCCTTTTTTTTGCCCCGGCGCGGAGAGGTGGGGCGTTGCGTCTCTTGCGGGGCGACGGCAGGGGCACTGCTTTTTGCCCGGCCGGTGATGATTTTTTTCAGTTTGTCACGGAAGCGATTGATGATTTTTCTTACCAAAATATCCTCTCAGTGGAGATGGTGGGTTATGACGGAGTCGCGGATGGTTGCCAGGGAACCATGGCATATTTGGGGAGAATGAAAAAAGGTTTTTCCGCAGGGAACCTTCGAGAAAATATGCCGGGCCTGACCGTTTGAGAAACTTTTTCGGGCAGGAGCAGGATGAACGGTCATGGAAAAAAGGCGGGCAGGCGAACACGTTGGCTGATGGGTTCGCCGTGGGTTTCATGAGAAAGATGGTGGGCCGTCGGGGGCTCGAACCCCAAACCTAGTGATTAAGAGTCACTTGCTCTACCAGTTGAGCTAACGGCCCGTCTCTTTATGTCGTGGCAAGATATACACCTTCCGTTTTGCCTTGTCAACCAGGATGAATTCGCAAAAATGAAAAAAAGTCACAGGGCCGTGACAGAAATCAAATGGGTGTAGGCGGCCATCGTCGCCGATCGCTTTCGCTTGTGTTGGAATCTTTTCAGGTGGTGATTGCCGTTTTTTTTGTCGATAAAACCAGCCCGGCAGGTGCAAAAGAGGAGGGTTTCAGGTATAGTGGCTGGATTCAGGGGAAAGATTTTTTTTCGGCTTGCGTCGGAGCATGGCAGAGCCAAGGCAAAGGAGAGAATCCATGAGCAAGGTGTTGATAATCGGAGCCGGAGGGGTCGGCAGTGTGGTGGTCCACAAATGCGCGCAGGTGGAGGAGGTTTTTTCGGAGATCTGCCTCGCCAGTCGAACCCTGAGCCGGTGTGAAAATATCCAAAAATCCGTCAAGGAGCGGACCGGGCGCGATATCGAGATCGCCCAGGTCGATGCCGACAACGTTGCCGAGACCGTGGCCCTGATCCGCCGCTTTAAGCCGAGGCTGGTGATCAACGTGGCCCTGCCCTACCAGGATCTGCACATCATGGATGCCTGCCTGGAAACCGGGGTGGATTACCTGGATACCGCCAACTACGAGCCGCCGGATGAGGCGAAGTTCTGCTACAAATGGCAGTGGGACTACCAGGAGCGCTTCAAGGAAAAAGGGCTCATGGCCCTCTTGGGCAGCGGCTTTGATCCGGGGGTCACCAATGTCTACTGCGCCCACGCCGCCAAGCACCATTTCGACGAGATTCATTATGTGGACATCCTCGACGCCAACGCTGGCGACCATGGCCACCCCTTTGCCACGAATTTCAACCCCGAGATCAATATCCGCGAGGTCACAGCCCGTGGTAAATACTGGGAGAACGGGGCTTGGGTCGAGACCGAGCCGCTTTCGGTGAAGCAGAGCTACGATTTTCCGGTGCTCGGTCCCAAGAACGCCTATCTCATGTACCATGAGGAGCTGGAATCCCTGGCGAAAAACCTCAAGGGGCTCAAGCGCATCCGCTTCTGGATGACTTTTTCCGACAACTACCTCAAGCATCTTGAGGTCTTGCAAAATGTGGGCATGACCGGGATCGAACCGGTGCTATTCGAGGGCCGTGAGATCATCCCCCTCCAGTTTCTCAAGGCGCTGCTGCCCGACCCTGCCTCCCTGGGTTCGCGCACCAAGGGGAAAACCTGCATCGGCTGCGAGGTGGAAGGGGTCAAGAATGGTAAGCACCGGAAGATGTTCATCTATAACGTCTGCGACCACGAGGAATGCTACCGCGAGGTCGGCTCCCAGGCCATCTCCTACACCACCGGGGTCCCGGCCATGATCGGGGCGATGATGATGCTCACCGGAAAATGGCGGGGCGCAGGGGTCTTCAATATGGAGGATCTGGACCCGGACCCCTTCATGGAGAAGCTCAATATCCATGGTCTGCCGTGGTTGGAAAAGGTTATGGTCTGAAGGTCCTATTCCGTGTCTTTCCGTGCCGCAAGATTTTTTTCTGGACCCCGGCTTTCGCCGGGGTGACGGGACAGGGAATAAATGGTTTTTGAGAAATGGTAAAACAACCCTGTGTCTACATTCTGGCAAGCAGTAGGAACGGGACGTTGTACGTGGGCGTGACTTCTGACCTGCAAAAGAGGGCGTGGGAACATAAGAGCAATTTTGTCGAAGGCTTTACCAAACGATATGGGGTGCATGTTCTGGTGTGGTATGAACTTCATGACACCATGGACTCGGCGATCACTCGCGAAAAGGCTATCAAGGAGTGGAAGCGACGCTGGAAACTTCAGTTGATCGAGCAAGTCAATCCGGCATGGCGCGATTTGTATCATGATCTGTAAGGCTATCCCGT
>JBAZCG010000030.1:0-32991 GCA_041671085.1 Desulfurivibrionaceae bacterium
TTTCTCATCTCCAAGAACTTCTGCAACCTGAGCGTCCGGCTCGGCTATCATTTCGCCCTGGTGGAGGCGAATCTGGGGGAGTTTCTCACGGAAAACTATGTGAGCTTCCAGTTCAAGGGAGGGGCTGCGGACCAAGACCGCCGCCTGCTGCGCATCCGGCTGATCAGCGAGATTCTGGGTGAATTCGGCTTTCGGGTGGAACAGAAGGTGGATGCCATGACCGCCCGGATCGAAAAGAAACCAGGGACCTATCTCCTGGAACGGTTGAGAATTCTCGGCTACCTGCTGATCCATACCCGCCAGATCGACATGGTCATGGCGGACCAGGGCATGGCCGCAAGCTACCAACAAAAAATCATGACCGACCTGCACACCCTGCTGGACAGGCCACCGGAGGGATGAGATGACCACAGAACTCAAGATCCTGCTCATTGACGATGAAATCGATTTCGTGGAAACAACCGGCAAGAGGCTGATCCGCCGCGGCTACCTGGCAAAAACCGCCCTGACCTGCGCTGCGGGACTGGAGATTATCGCCTCGGGCTGGCCCGAGGTGGTGGTGCTGGATGTGATGCTACCGGACCGCGACGGCATGGACTGCCTGCGGGAGATCAAGGAAAAATGGCCGACCCTGCCGGTTATCCTCTTGACCGGCCACGCCAGCATGGAGACAGGGCTGCACGGCCTGGAATGCGGGGCCAGCGACTACTGCCTCAAGCCCATCGATCTGGAAACCCTGGTGGAAAAGATCGCCATCGCCCACCGGGAGAGCCGGGCGCCTGGGCCCTTGTCCTCATAGCTGTTACAATCCCATTGCCACGCAGTCGAATTTGTAAACTCCCGGGCAACATCGAGGAGTACCCACAAAGGGCAGAACCTCCGCGCATTCCACCTACGGCTGGACAAATGGCGGTGTGCTTTTTTCTTCTTTTGGGCAAGCACAAAAAGAAAAAGGGCGCCGTAAACCCGGCACCCCTTTTCCACATAACAGTTTTCCTAAAAATCAATAACGATAATGGTCTGCCTTGTAGGGCCCACCCACTGGCACATCGATATATGCGGCCTGCTCCTTAGAAAGCTCGGTAAGATGCACGCCGAGTTTTTTGAGATGGAGACGCGCCACCTTCTCATCCAGCACCTTGGGCAGCACATAGACCTTTTTCTGGTACTTTTTGGAGTTGGCGAAAAGCTCGATCTGGGCCAGCACCTGATTGGTGAAGGAGGCGGACATCACGAAGCTCGGATGGCCGGTGGCGCAACCCAGGTTCACCAGGCGACCTTCGGCCAGCAGGGTGATCTTCTTGCCGTCGGGGAAAACGATGTGATCCACCTGGGGCTTGATGTTCTCCCAGGTGTACTTACGCACCGAGGCCACATCGATTTCAGAATCAAAATGGCCGATGTTGCAGACAATGGCCTCGTCCTTCATGGCCTTCATGTGGGCATAGTTGATGACCTTCTCGTTGCCGGTGCAGGTGACGAAGATATCGCCCTGGGATGCAGCCTCTTCCATGGTCATAACCCGGTAGCCTTCCATGGCCGCCTGAAGCGCGCAGATCGGATCGATCTCGGTGACCCATACCTGAGCCCCTAAGCCTCGGAAGGCCTGGGCGCAGCCCTTACCCACGTCGCCATAGCCGAGGATCACCGCGAGCTTGCCGGCCACCATCACGTCGGTGGCACGCTTGATGCCGTCCATCAGCGATTCGCGGCAACCATAGAGGTTGTCGAACTTGGACTTGGTCACCGAGTCATTGACGTTCATGGCCGGGAAGAGCAGAGAGCCACCCTTCTCCATCTGGTAGAGGCGATGCACCCCGGTGGTGGTTTCTTCGGTTACGCCGCGGATAGCCTTGGCAGCAGTGGCCCATTTCTTGTTGTCCGCTGCAAAGTCCTGCTTGAGCACGGCCAGCACGGCTTGCCATTCCTCGTTGTCCGTTTTCTTGGCCGCAGGCACCTTGCCGGCCTTCTCGAACTCGGCACCCTTATGCACCAGGAGGGTGGCGTCGCCGCCGTCGTCGAGGATCATGTTGGGCGGATTGCCGTCCGGCCAGGTCAGGGCCTTTTCCGTACACCACCAGTATTCCTCGATGGTTTCCCCTTTCCAGGCATAGACCGGGACGCCTGTCGCGGCGATGGCGGCAGCGGCGTGGTCCTGGGTGGAAAAGATGTTGCAGGAAGCCCAACGCACCTGGGCACCCAGCGCAACCAAGGTCTCAATCAGGACTGCGGTCTGAATGGTCATGTGCAGGGAGCCGGATATCCGTGCACCCTTGAGAGGCTTCTTCTTGCCAAACTCCTCGCGCAGGGCCATGAGCCCAGGCATCTCGGTTTCCGCGATTCGGATTTCCTTGCGGCCCCAATCGGCCAGACTCATATCCGCAACCTTGAAATCGGTCTGTTTCTTTGCCGGACCCTTTGTTGCTGGTGCTTTTTTTGCTGGTGCCTTCATCGCTGTTTTCTCCTGACTGCGCTTGGCGCAAGATGGTCGTGATTACTTAATTCCGGCGGCATCTTTCAAGGCCTCGGCCTTGTCGGTGCGCTCCCAGGTGAATTCTTCTCGCTCCCGGCCGAAGTGGCCGTAGGCGGCGGTCTTTTTGTAGATCGGGCGCAGGAGATTAAGGTGCTGGATGATCGCCTTGGGCCGCAAGTCAAAATGCGCGTCAATGAGCGCCTTAATCCGCTCATCGCTGATCTTGCCGGTGCCGAAAGAGTTGACATTGATGGACACCGGCTTGGAGATGCCGATGGCATAGGCGATCTGCACCTCGATCTCGGTGGCGATCCCCGCAGCCACCAGATTCTTGGCCACATAGCGGCCCATGTAGGAGGAAGAACGGTCGACCTTGGAAGGGTCCTTGCCGGAAAAAGCGCCGCCGCCGTGGGAGCCCATGCCGCCGTAAGTATCAACAATGATCTTACGACCGGTTACGCCGCAATCGCCCACCGGCCCGCCGATGACAAAACGCCCGGTGGGATTGATGAAATACTTGGTGTTGCTGTCCACCATCTCGGCCGGAATTATGACCTTGATGATCTCCTCCATCACTCCTTCCTTGAGATCTTCATAATCAACCTCCGGGGAATGCTGGGTGGAGAGGACAATGGCCTCGACCCGCTTGGGCTTCTTGTTTTCGTATTCAATGGTGACCTGGCTCTTGGCGTCCGGCCTCAGCCAGGGCAGAATCCCTGCCTTGCGCACCTCAGCCTGCCGCTTCATGAGTCGGTGGGCGTAGGTGATGGGCATGGGCATCAGCACTTTGGTTTGGTCGCAGGCAAAGCCGAACATCAGCCCCTGATCGCCGGCGCCTTGGTCCAGGTCAATCCCGGTGCCCTCGTTGACGCCCATGGCGATATCGGCGGACTGCTTGTCAATGCTGGTAAGCACAGCGCAGGATTGCCAGTCAAACCCCATATCCGAGGAGTTGTAGCCGATTTCCCGCACCGTTTCCCGCACCACTTGGGGCATGTCCACCCAGGCCGAGGTGGTGATCTCCCCGGCGATTATAGCCATGCCAGTGGTGACCAGGGTTTCGCAGCCGACCCTGGCGTGCTTATCCTGGGTCAGGATGGCGTCAAGGATCGCGTCCGAGATCTGATCGGCAACCTTGTCCGGATGGCCTTCTGAAACAGACTCCGAGGTAAAGAGATAATTTGACATTCCAAGTCCCCATAATTTTCGGTGAAAAAACAGACTGCGCGGCAGCCACGAAACTTATCATTTTTATTAGAATACCGGAAGTTGTCAAGGACAATCACGACAGAAGTACCACGAAAGGCTTCCTTTATCCCGGCAGAGACCCTTTTTCCAAGGCCTTTACCGCAGCAAAAAGTTCCGTGTTGACCGGCGCCGGGATACCCAATCGCCTGGCTTCTTCCAGCACCGCGCCGTTGATGGCCTCGATTTCTGTTTGCCTGTTGGCCCTCACATCCTGTAGCATGGAAGAAATATTGCCAGCAGTGGCCTGGCAGACCGCGATGGTCCGGGCCACCGGATCCGGGGCAATGGCAATCCCCTTGGCCTGGGCGACCCTGGCCGCTTCCAACACGGCAGCCCGCAACAAAGCAAGCGCCCTTTCATTCTCCAGAAGCTCGCCGTTTTCGCAGTTATTGATGGCGGAGAGGGCATTGATCCCCACATTAACAAGAAGCTTATTCCAGACCTGGACCAGAATATCAGCCTCACCCCGCATCTCCAGACCAGCCCTCCGAAAGAGTTCCGCAGCCTCCTGCAAGGCCTGCCGCGCTTCCGGCGAAGCTTCGCCAAGAAATCCAAGGCTGGTTACGCCCGCCCCTCCGAAACGTACCCGCCCCGGCCCCACCAGATGCGCACCCAAGGAAGTAACCGCCAGGGCCACAGCGCCGGGAAGCTGCGCTTCGAGCAAGACCGGCAGATGACCGATGCCGTTTTGCCAGGCAAGCAGCAGGGTGTTTTCCGTGAACAGGGGGAGAAGAGAAGGGAGAGTCCGAGCAATGGCTGGGGATTTCACGCAGAGCAGCACCAAGCCCACCGGCCCGATCCGCTGGGCGTCGGCTGTGGCCTGGATCGGAAAATGTTCGATACGACCGGCACGTTCAAGGGTAAGACCCGAGTGCTGGAGCAGGGCAGCCCGTTGGCTGTCATGGTCCAGCACCCAGATATCTCCACTTGTCCGACAGAGGGTGGTCGCCAGCAGACAGCCCAGGGCACCCGGACCGACGACGGCGACCCTCTTGGGGGAAGTGTCCCGCATGATTTGCGGTTAACGGGTAATGCTCACGTCTTCAACAATAACCGCATACTTGTACCCCGCGCCGAAATCCTTATCCGCGGCAAGTACGCCTTCCACCGTGACGATATCGCCCTTTTCCGCCTTGCCCGTCGTGGTCACCACCAGATCATGGGTATTCTTCAAGGGATCGCCGGTGCCATCCTGGAGATGCAGCCAGTTTTTCCCCATGATCTCCGGGGAAACCTTTACCACCTGCGCCTTGATCTTCACCTTTTTGCCGTTCAGACTTGCGGCTTTGCCGAAGATATCCGCAACGGTGAAGCCGTTCTCGCCACTGGCCTTGGCAACCTTCAACTCCACAAAAGGCACCACGGCCTTGCCGCTGCCCGGAGCCGTTTCGCCGGAAGCGGCAGGTGCAGAGGATGCGGGTGCTGCGCCGCCTTCTTTCTGCATGGCTGCACCGAAAGCACCCGCAGGTGCTGCGGCTCCAGGCGTTGCAGACTTCGCTGCGGAAGCTCCTGCCGCAGGGGCGGCAGTTTCTCCGCCATGGGCGTCACCGCCTATCTCTGATTTTTTACCTTCAATCCCTGGAGAAAAAACAATCTCGGCAAAGGTCCGGTTCAGACTCTTGCTGGGGAAATTTTGCATGACCTGCCCTTCGGCAACGCTGCACGTCTCGCCCACCGCAACCTTGGTCTGCGGCACCGCCACCCAGGTGTCCCCCTTTTCCGCACCAATAAGCACATAGGTAAAACCGCCGCCGGACAGAACCTCCTTGGCCTTGCCCTTGATTGCCCCGGCGGGGTTAGCTGGCTGCTGGATTCCACTTCCCGCCTCGGCCGCAGCCTGATCCGCTGCCTTGGTCTCGGGCTTTTGCTTATTGCAGGCAACAAGCGCCATCAGACACAACCCGCTCACCAGAAAATTCCGCCACTTCATTGCATCGCCCATACGCTCAACGCTCCTCCCTCTACTCGTTCTTTCTGGATATGAAAACAGCGCACCGCAGCCTTTCTACAGTGCGCCAACCCTTTTTTCAAGACAGCTCCCCTGAAAAAAAGTTCGCATTAGCCGTTATAATAATAAAATAATGTCGCCATTTGGATGACCAGAACGGCATAACGAGCCGTAACAAAAGGATAAAGAAAGCACAGATTATTTCGTAACGGCTCCTAATTTTCGGCGGGCATCCTTGCGAGGCCTCTCTTCTTTCTTTTCCCGGCCCTTGCCCTCGTACAGATAGGTCAGCTTGTCACCCTTGACCCCGATCCGCACGCTGCCCCCCTTGACCAAGCGGCCAAAGAGCAGCTCTTCGGTCAAGGCATCCCCCACCTCTTGCAGGATAAGCCGCCTGAGCGGCCGCGCCCCGAATTCCGGCGCATAGCCCTTGGCTGCCAGCCAGGTCCGGGCACCGGGGCTGAGGCTGATCGTCACCTTCCGCTCGGCCAGCTGCGCTTGCAGCTCCACGATCATCTTGTCCACGATCCGTTCCATGAGCCCGGCATCCAGAGGGTTGAAGGTGATGGTCGCGTCCAACCGGTTTCGGAACTCCGGCGAGAAGAGATTTTTCAAGGCGCGATCGTTTCTGCCCCTGCTGTCCCCGGTAAAGCCGATGGCCCGCTCGCTCAACTCGCGGGCCCCGGCATTGGTGGTCATGATCAGGATCACATTGCGGAAATCCGCCTTGCGCCCGGCATTGTCCGTGAGGGTCGAATGATCCATGACCTGGAGCAGGATGCTGAACAGGTCCGGGTGGGCCTTTTCAATCTCGTCAAGCAGAAGCACGCTGTACGGATGCTTGCGGATGGCGTCGGTGAGAAGCCCGCCCTGGTCGAAGCCCACATAGCCGGGAGGCGCGCCGATGAGCCGGGAAACCGCATGTTTTTCCATGTACTCGCTCATGTCGAACCGCTCAAAATGCACGGACATCGCCGCAGCCAGCTGCTTGGCCACCTCGGTCTTGCCGACCCCGGTGGGTCCGGCAAAGAGGAAGGAGCCGGTGGGTCCCTCCGTCTGTTTCAGCCCGGCCCGGGAACGCTTCACCGCCGTGACCAGGGCGCTGATCGCCTGGTCCTGACCAAAGATATTCTTCTGCAAAACCGTGTCCAGCTCCCGGAGATGGGTCAGATCGGAGCCGCTGAGGCTTCTTGCCGGAATCCGGGCCAGGCGGGAGACCACCTTTTCCACATCGCGCACCGTCACCGTCCGCCGCTTGTCCGTTGGGGTTGCGGCCAAGCGGAAGGCGGCGCCGATCTCGTCCAGCACGTCAATGGCCTTGTCCGGCAAAAAACGGTCGGAGATGTACCGGCTGGCCAGTTCCGCCGTGGCCTTTACCGCCGCAGCCGAATAGGTGATACCGTGATGCTCCTCATAGCGGGGCAGCAACCCTTGCAGGATGGCGCAGGTTTCGGCCACGCTGGGCTCTTCGATATCAATCTTCTGAAAGCGCCGGGCCAGGGCGCGATCCTTTTCGATGTAGTTCTTATATTCCTCATAGGTTGTCGAGCCGATGCAGCGCAGGGTTCCGGCCTGAAGGGCGGGTTTGAGCAGATTGGAGGCGTCCATGCTGCCGCCGCTGGTTGACCCGGCCCCGACAATGGTATGGATCTCGTCGATGAAGAGGATGATATGCGGCTCTTTTTCCACCGCGGAGATCACCGCCTTGAGCCGCTGCTCAAAATCACCCCGGTACTTGGTGCCGGAAAGCAGCCCGCCCATGTCAAGAAGCCTGATTTCCACCCCCTGCAACAAATCCGGCACCTTGCCGTCGTGCACCTGCAGAGCCAGCCCTTCGGCAATGGCGGTTTTCCCCACGCCCGGCTCGCCCACCAGCAACGGGTTGTTCTTGCGCCTGCGGCACAGGGTCTGCATCACCCGTTTCAATTCACTGGTCCTCCCGATGAGGGGATCGATCAACCCCTGGGCAGCCCGCTCGCTGAAGTTGACGGTATATTTCTCCAACGCCTCGTTTTCCTTGGTTTTTTCAGCGCTCTTCTCCTCCGGCTTCTTTTCCTCCAGGGGCTTTTCCTCCCCTTCAAGGCCATGGGAGAGATATTCGGTCACATCCAGCTTGCTGATCCCCTCGGAATGGAGGAAATAGACGGCAAAAGACTCGGCCTCGGCAAAGATGGCGGCCAACACATCCCCGGCATCCACCTCTTTTTTCCCGCAGCTCTGCACATGGGCAATGGCCCGCTGCAAGACCCGGTTAAACCCGAGGGTCTGAATGGGGTCGTGGGGAAGACCTTCCTTGACCATGGGCAGGTTGGAGGCAAAAAAATCCTCCAGCCGTTTCTTCATGCCCTCGGGATCGCCGCCGCACACTACGATCGCCCTGGCGGCAAGCTCGTCATCCAACAGGCCGTACAGGATATGCTCCACCGTGACATGTTCGTGCCTGCGGATCTTTGCCTCCCGGATGGCACGCACCAGGGCTATTTCCAATTTCGCATTTATCATCTCGCGCTCCTCACGGGAAACCGTTGTAAAAAATGTTGGATGTTTCGTGTGGCAAAAACGGCATAAGGAGCCGTACAATTAGCGGCCAGAATTGTACAGGTTATTTCTTAACGGCTCCTAAACCCGTTACGCTTTTTCCATAGAACATTTCAAGGGGTATTCATTCTTGCGGGCCAGGTCGTACACCAAAATCACCTTGGTTTCCGCCACATCACGCGGGTACACCCCAGCCACCCCCCGGCCCTGCTCATGGACATTGAGCATGATCCGGGTGGCCTCTTCCCCGCTTTTATGAAAAACCGTTTCCAGCACCATCACCACAAAATCCATGGTGGTATAGTCGTCATTGTGCAGCAGCACCTTGTACATCGAAGGCCGCTTGGTCTGCTGTTTTTTTTCGGTAACAACCGAACCTTCACTCTGCCTGCCCGCACCACCCATACTTCCCCTGCTCCCTTCCAATCAATCCCAGCTCTTTCTTTTTGATAACAATAATCATCTTTTTTTGTTCCGCATGCCCGGCACGCATTTTTTACAATGGCAAGACCTATCCGGCCACCCCGCCTTGCCTGAGCCGTTTCGGGGCCTGCAAGACGGAGAACAGAAAATTCTCCAGAACCAGATATTCCGGGAGCCCTGAGCCTTTCAGCCGATATTCCGCTTCGAGCAGATCGGTGCGGGCCTGGTTCAAGGCCGCCAGGGTAAACCGCTCTCCCTGCTGAAAACTCTTGTATACGGCAAAGGGGTGTCCTGCCAGCGCCTTCTGCTGCGGGCCGAGGGCCTCTTGCAACTGGGGCAGCAACCCTTTTTGAAAAGCGGCATAGGAGATGCCCTCCGAATAGGCAAAGGCGGGATACTCGATGATGGCCCGCACCAGCAGCAGCTTGCGCAGGAAATTGCGCAGCCCCGCCACCACGATGAGCGGATGCACCCCGTTTTCCTGGAGGCGCTGAGAGATGGTCAGCGAAGCGGCCAGGTCATGATTGCCAAAGGCCTCGTTCAGCTCGTACAGGGCCTCTTCCCGGGTCCGGCCAACCATGGCGTTGAGATCCTCCATGGTGATGGTCTCCGCCTCGCCCACGGACAGGGCCAGTTTTTCCGCCTCCATGGCCACGGCCACCGGATGAAAGCCCACCCGTTCCAACAGCACCGGCAGGGCCCGCGGCTCCAGCCTCTTGCCGAACCGGGCCAGACTCTGCTGGACGATATCCTTGAGTAGGGCGTCCTGATCCTTGCGCGCCGCGGAACTGGCCCCGGTATCCACCGAGAGATCAACCACCACGCAGTTTTTTTCCAGATACTTGAAGAGCTTCTTGCGCTTGTCCGCCGCCTCGGCCACCAAAATCAGGGTATTGCCCGCAGGAACCCCCGTCTCCAGGGCCGCCATCAGCAGCTCCGCCCCGTCCGCCTTGGGCGTGGCTGCGGAAGCCGCCCCATCACTTAGCGCACAGGCCTCCTGCACCCAAGCAAGCTCATCGGGCTTGGCAAAACCAAACAGCTCCTGCCAGCGGCCGGGAGTGCAGGTAGCCATCTCCTCTTTTTCCCAATCCGTTGGAACAAGCTCGGCCAGGGCCAGCATCTGGGTCAGAAAACGCAGGGCCTTCTTTGACTCTTTCCCGTCCCAACCCTTGCGGGCCTTATCCCAGAGGGCGCCGGCCACAACCTTGGAATAGAGAATCTGGGAGTCCATCACCCGGATAACCTGCCTGGTGCCGAACAGGCTGTAGGTCTTAAGCATGTTCACCGTGGCGCCCACCTCTTCCTGGTCGCCATCAACGACTTTCAGGCTGCTCTGGCGGCGGACCTCATCGGGCAGCAGGCGGCAGATCAGGTCATTGGCGATCTCCTGGCAGAGATAGCGCTCGCCAAAGAGCAGATAGACCGGCGCGGTTTCCCCGCGTTCCACACCCTTCAGCAGCGTATGCACTTCCTGTCGTTTATAAACCGCCATCCCTTTTCCCTTACACACTATAGGCCGAACGCGCTTCCTGTTGACTGGCCAACCCCTTGTTGCTACTCTCAATAGTAAGTAATGTGTCTCGTTGCCCTTGTCACTGAAAAAATCCCTGACAAACCGGGCGGCCTTCATCAACAAACAATCCCCACAAAGACCCGATATGACGCCATCCGTATCTGAAAAAACAGGAGTGCTCCTCGGCGGCTCGGGCCTGATCGGCGGCACCCTGCTCTATTACTTCAAAACCCAGGCCGAGGGGAGACTCAACGTCCTTGCCCCCAACAGCAAAAAGCTCAGCCTGCGCGACCCGGACGATATCCGCCGCTATTTTGAACGGGCCAAACCCGCCTTCATCATCAACTGCGCCATTGCCGCCATTGACAGCGATCCGCAGCTTGCCTACGAGACCAACTATCTCGGCACGGTCTATCTGGCCAAGGCCGCCCAGGAGCTGGGCATTCCCTACATCCACCTGAGTTCAGCTGCGGTCCTGCCAAATGGCCAGAATCTGGGCGAAGAAGACCGCCTGCCCCTGAGCCCGAACCTGCCCAACTACACCAAAGCCAAGCTCATGGCCGAGCTGACCCTTGAACATCTGCGCAAGGTCGGGGGCCTTGACTACACCTGTATCCGGCTGGGCATCGTCTATGGCGCCCACGACCACAAAATCCAAGGCTTCCACCGGTTGTTTTTTGCCATTGTCGACCGGTCCATGCCGGTGCTCTTTACCACCCAGGGGGCCATGCACTCCTACTCCAACGCCCGGAAGCTGCCCTATTTCATCTCCCAGATGTTGGACAACCGGGCCGAATTTTCCGGCCAGACCTACAACTTTGTCGACCCGAACCCCGTGTCCTTAAGCCAACTCATCCTCACCATCAAGTCCTACCTTGAGCTGAAAACCCCACGGGAGATCTACCTGCCTCTCCCTGTGGCACAATTCGGCATGGGGATCATGGCTCGGCTGGTGCGGCTGATAACCCGACTTGGCATCGAAGCCCGCATGCCGGCCGAGTTGATGTTTTTAAAAAATTTCTACGAGACCCAGACCTTGAGCGCTGCCAAATTGCGGCATTCAAGCTTTTCCGATCCCGACCCGGAGGCGACCATCTTTACCGAACTCCCTGCACTTATTGAATATTATGTGACCCGCTGGGAGCATCTGAACCTCATCGAGCCGTTCAACAAGGTATTTTTTGACCCCCGCAGGCGAGCCGAAGAATTTCTCCACACCCCGGACCATCTCCTCCAGGAAATTCATAAAGAAAGCGACCAGCCTTTTCTCAAGCAATGCGCTCTGGTCGACCAGGCGGAGGGGAAACAGCCGTGAGTTTCAGGAGGCTGCGGAGATAGGGCCTTACCTCAAATGCTCAGCTTCCATTCCGCCCCGAGTTTCCGCAGGGCCGCATGGTTGGTAAGGTCAAGATGCAACGGGGTGACGGAGACATACCCGGAGAGAATGGCCTGGGCATCGGTGTCTTCGCCCTCGTCCCAGAGCGGGATGCCGCCGCCGATCCAGTAATGCTGGCGGCCCCACGGGTCAAAGGTTTCCTTGATGGCCCCGTCATACACCCGCCGCCCCTGTCGGGTAAAACGCACCCCCTCTATTTCTTCCGCCCTGCGGTTGGGGACATTGACATTGAGGAGGGTGTCCTTGGGCAGCCCCTTTTCGAGGATGGTCCGGGCCAGGGTGACGGCAAAGGCGGCGGCGGTTTCAAAAGAGAATGGTTCTTCCCCTGCCAGGGAAACCGCCAGGGAGGGCACACCGAGCATGGTGCCTTCCACGGCGGCGGAAACCGTGCCGGAGTAGCTGACATCGTCGCCCAGGTTCGGCCCGGGGTTGATGCCGGAAACAACCAGCTGGGGTTTGCGCACCAGAATCTTGCCGATGGCAAGGGTCACGCAATCGGTGGGGGTGCCGTCAACGGAATACCGATTCTGGCCCAAGTCTTTCACCCGCAGTGGCCGCTTCATAGTGAGCGAATGGCTGGCCGCGCTGTTGTCCTGGTCCGGGGCGATAATCACGACCTGGCCGATCCCCTGCAAGGCCTGGGCAAGGATGGCAAGGCCCGGAGCCCGAACCCCGTCATCGTTGGTCACAAGTATCAATGGCGTCATTTTTTTCCTCATTGCTTAAGCCCATAATCTAGTCATTTTTTGAAAAAAACGGGGATTTTTCTTAGCCGCTGCGTCTGAAAAATCCGACCCCACTCTCCTGCTTCATTTTTCCTGATGTGTGCGGTATAGTGGCAGAAACTTTCTCCCTGGCTGGGAGCATCCAGAACATAAAAAGAGGTATCGCCATGCCGTATGTCAGCATCCGCCTTGCAGGCACCTTGAGCAGGGAGCAAAAAGAGGCAATGTGCGCGGAGTAACCAAGGTGATCGCCGAGGTAACCAAAAAACCCGAAGATGCCATCCTGATCTTTGTGGACGAGGTACAGCACGAAAATATCGCCAAGGGCGGTAAGCTCCTGAAAAAACCTGCCTGATGGCCCAGCTCTCCTTGCTGAACATCTCCGGCAAAAACGCCATCCGCCAACGCCTACAGGCCTTGCGGCAGGAGTTGCAGCTCCATGCCCACCGCTATTACGTCCTGGATGACCCCCTCCTTGCCGATGCCGAGTACGACCGGCTGTTCCAGGAATTGGTGGCGCTGGAGCAGCAGCATCCCGAGTTGGTCACCCCTGACTCGCCCAGCCAGCGGGTGGGCGGGGCGCCGCTGGCCCAGTTTGCCACGGTGGCCCACTCCGTGCCCATGCTGAGCCTGGAGAACGCCTTTGGGGCCGATGATCTGGTGGATTTTGAAGAACGTCTCTTTCGCTTTTTGCAGAGCCGGGAGCCGATTGCCTATATGACCGAGCCCAAACTCGACGGGCTGGCCGTTGAGCTGGTCTACGAAGACGGATTGTTCATCCTTGGCTCCACCCGTGGGGACGGCCTGGTCGGCGAGGAGATCACCCAGAACCTGAAAACCATCCCCACCATCCCCCTACGGCTTTCGACTCGGGATGGAGAGACTGCCCCAACGCGGCTTGAGGTGCGGGGCGAGGTCTTTATCGGCCTGGCGGATTTCAAGAAACTCAACGAAGAGCGGGGCAAGGCCGGGGAGCCCCTTTTTGCCAACCCCCGAAATGCCGCAGCCGGCTCCCTGCGCCAACTTGATCCCAAAATAACCGCAACCCGCCCCCTTGATTTGTATGTCTATGGAGTGAGCGATCCCACGGCCCTGCCCTGCAAAAATCAACATGAACTGCTCAAGTATCTCGGCAGCCTCGGCTTCAAGGTCAACCCCCTGGTCCATCTCTGCCAGAGCATCTCGGAGGCGGTCAGCCAGTTCACCCAGCTCCAGGACCACCGCCCAACGCTTCCCTATGATATCGACGGCATGGTGGTCAAGGTCAACGATTTTGCCCTGCAAGAGCGCCTGGGAGCCAAGGCCCGCAGCCCGCGCTGGGCCATTGCCGCCAAGTTCCCCGCCTCCCAGGCCACCACCCGGCTGGTGGCGGTCGAGTTCGGGGTGGGCCGGACCGGGGCGATCACCCCGGTGGCCATCCTTGAACCGGTGCGGGTCGGCGGGGTCATGGTAAGCCGAGCCACCCTGCACAACGAGGACGAGCTGCACCGAAAAGGGCTGATGCTCGGCGACACCGTTCTGGTGCAGCGGGCAGGCGACGTGATCCCCGAGGTGGTCAAACCGGTGATCGAGAATCGAACCGGCCGGGAGCAGCCCATCGTTATGCCCACCACCTGCCCGGAATGCGGTGTTACGCTGGTTCGGGCCGGGCAGGAAGCGATAACCCGCTGCCCCAATCCCGACTGCCCTGCCCAACGGGTACGGGGGTTGATCCATTTCACCGGCAAGAGCGGCATGGATATCGAGGGGTTGGGCAAAAAGGCGGTGGAGCAGCTGGTGAACCAGGGGCTTATCCAGGATATCCCGGATATCTATCAGCTTACGGCTGAGGCACTGGCCGCCCTTGACGGCTGGGGCGACAAATCGGCGGAAAATGCCATGCGCGCCATTGAGGCCAGCCGGACCCCAACCCTGGCCAAATTCCTTGCCGCCCTCGGCATCCGGCATGTGGGCGAGGTAACAGCCCAGCTTCTTGCCCACCATTTCGCCTCCCTTACCCGCCTTGTGCTGGCCGGTGAGGCTGATTTTTTACACATCGAGGGCATTGGCGAACAGGTGGCCACCAGCCTGGTGGATTACTTCCAGGACCCGGCGGTCCAAGAGATGCTGGCCCGGCTTGAGGCCTTGGGCGTTCGCGTACAGGAAGAAAATAGGGATGCGGAGGCCGACGGCGCCCTGGCAGGCAGCGTTTTTCTGTTTACCGGGGCGCTTGCCCACCTTTCCCGGCATGAGGCCAAGGCCCGGATCAAGGAACTGGGCGGCCAGGTGGCCTCAGGGATCAATCGCAAGGTAACCCATGTGGTCTTGGGGGATAGCCCAGGAAGCAAGTTGACAAAAGCCCGGGAATTGGGCTTGACTGTGATCACCGAGGATGAATTTCTACGGCTTATTGGCCGCTGACCATGATCTGAATTATTGCGCAAGCTGAGAGAGGAGTGCTGTATGGCAAGAAAACGGGTGGTGACAAGAGTTGAAGGGTTGGTGCAGGGGGTCTATTTTCGTGATTATGCCCAGAAAGAAGCCCGAGCCCTGGAGTTGAGCGGTTGGGTGCGAAACCGGCCGGACGGCACAGTGGAGGTCGTGCTGGAGGGCGAGGCCGAAAAGGTCGAGGCCATGATCGCCTGGCTGCACACCGGCCCGCCCCAGGCCGAGGTCAAGGAGGTGCAGGTGACAGAGGAGCAGCCCCTGGACGACAAAACCGCCTTTGCCATCCGGTATAATTGAGAACAAGGCCGACAGGGTGGCCCCACACTCTCCTGTGGTCATCGTACCAGACCATCGTAATTGACATTTTTCGGCATCTGCCGTAGAATTCGCCATTTTATGCCAAGGGGAACACCCCCTTTTTCTGACGAGGAGCAGCATGGAAACCGAAATAGAACCCCTCCGCAGGGTTCCACCCAAAAGCCGAGCCCGCATCCGCTGCCCGCACTGCGGCAACGATACCGATTTCTTTGAAATCGCCGACGGGGTTGTCCTGACCACCCGTTATCTCCAGAATGAAGATGGCAGCTTTATCCAAGAAGGCGACGAGTCCCAGGTTTTGGGGGAGATCAAGTTCTTTTGCGGCGAGTGCAACCAGGATCTTTCCGAGTATCACAACCACTTTCTGGAAATGCTTTTCTAAAGGGGATATTTTCAGCGGGTCCGTTGGGACTGGGACGGGAGGCTGGTGCGATTTTTGGACGAAAAAAAAAGGAGAAGGCAAATGCCTTCTCCTTTTTTCATTCAATCCTGAACGAATCGACTGGTGTGGTGATTACACACAACCGGTCGGTTTCGGCAGGCCAGCCATCTTACAGGCGCCCTTACCAGGACCTGAGGGGAACAGCTCGTAAATCCGCTTCAACGGGAAGCCGGTGGTCTTGGAAAGGATCCGAACCATCGGAGCAATACCGTTTTTCTTGTAGTAGTCACGGAGGGTATCGATAACCTTGTGATGCTCGTCGGTCATGTCGCCAATACCTTCAACACCCTTTACGTAGTCAACCCAGTTCTGGTCCCAGGCATCCATGTTACCAGTGAGGAAGCCGTCTTCGTCAACGGTGAAGCTTGAACCTTTATGCTCGATAGTAGGCATATTTAGTCTCCTTCAGTAAAATTTTTTAACTAAGATTATTATGAAATGTAACGTATTCGCTAATTCAGGATGCCACTTATTACTATATGCTTTCCCCTTTGTCAAGCAGAGGGTTTTATTTTTTCTCCGACACGAATGCGTTGCAAAACGTATTGATTTAACGATATTTTTTCCGACTACACTGCGGCCTCCTCAAGCGACCAGGGCAGACAGACGCGAAAATATTTCCGGGGCAAAACCCTGCTCTTTTTCAAACAGGGCATTAAGCGTAGTCTTGGGATTGAAATTTTGCAGGGTGAGCCGGGAACGGGCACGGTCAAACTGCCGGCCCCAGGCAACGATGTCTTCTTCCGTGTGCAGACTGGGGGCAATGGTCATGCGGAACTCATGGGGAATACCGCTTTGGCGCAACAGATCGATGCTTCTGCGGATCGCCCCCAGATCCACCGGGCCGCCGGTGCAGCGCTCGTATTTCTCCTGCACCAACACCGTCTTGACATCCATGGCCACCATGTCCAGAAGATTGTCCGCAAGCAGCTGCGCCAAAACCTCCGGCCTGCTGCCGTTGGTATCGAGTTTGATCGCCCAACCCTCTGCCTTGAGTCGAGCGATCATTGTGGGAAGACCAGGGGACAGGGTCGGCTCGCCCCCGGAGATGCAGATCCCGGCCAGCCAGTTTTTCCGGGCTGCCAGACGGCTCATGATCTCCGTAAAGGCAATGGTTTCCATGCCTTCCGGGGCGAGGACCAGCGGGTGATTGTGGCAGAATGGACAGCGGAAGTTGCAGCCGCCCACAAAGAGGATGGCGCACAGCTTGCCCGGCCAGTCGATAAAGGAGGTTTCCAGAAACCCCTTGATCGGCGGCAGGCAAGCGGTTGAATCACAAGAGCCGGAGGCTTGCGGCTGTAGCACCCCAACTCCCACAACAAGACTATTGCAGCGCGCAGCTGCCGGACTCGCAGCCTGCCTGTTTGCCTGAATGCCTGGCCGTTACGCCGCATCCATAGCGGGCGGCGCGGTCCAGCAGATGGCTTTCGATGTGACCAAACTCCTGCAAGGCCGAAGAATCGTCCAGCACCAGAATAGGCAGGGCCTTCCGCGCCTTTTCCACCAGCCCGTGCCAGGCAAGATGGGCCAAGGCTCCGGCATCGTTGTTGCCCAACACCTCCACCTGCACCTCCATGGCGGAGAGATCGAATTGCTTCTTCAGCTGGGCGCAGAGTACGCAGTCATCGGTGGTAAATAATGTCATAAGGTTCCCCTCCCTTTTAATTGTTAAAGCGATCGACATTCCGATAGCGGTCGTGCAGCTCGCCGAGTTTGCCCTTGTTCCAGCTCGAAATCTTGGTGAAATAGCCGGTGATCCGGGTGATCCCGTCCACGTCTTTCGACTCGCAGTAGGGGCAGATCTCGCTCAGCCCCCTGCTCGTCTTGCCGCAGGCAAGGCAGGCGGTGAACTCCGGGGAAAAAGCGATCTGGTCGTTCTGGGTGTACTTGAACACATTGATCACGAAGCTGGCCAGGGCCTCCTTGTCCGGCTGGGCCTCGCCCAACCAGATATGGGTGATGGAACCCGCCTCGATGAGCGGATGGAACAGCCCCTCCTTCTCCACCCTGGCAATGGGGCTCATATTGGCGCCGACGTTGAACAGGGTGGAGTTGCTGTAGTAGACCTCCCCCTTTTCCCGGTTGCCCTGGACAACCTTCTCCGCCTCCGTGGTGAAATGGGCGAGATCCAGCTTGGCAAAGCGAAAGGAGGTGGACTCGGCCGGGGTTTGCTCCAGAACAAACTTCATGTCCATGGACTCGGCAAGCTTGTTGCAGACGATGTTCATATGGGCAATGACCTTGAGCCCGAACTTGATGGAGGCATCCGAGTCGTGCAGCTCTTGACCCAGATGGACCCGGATCAGTTCGTTGAGTCCCACCATGCCGATGAGATAGGAGCACTTGTGCAGCTTGAGGTAGGGCTCGCCGTCCAGATCCATGGCCAGCAGGGAGAGAGGCCCGCCCTTACCCAGGCTCATCAAGCGCTCGATAAACTTCCTCTTCTGCCCATGGGCCTTGGCCGCAAGCTGAATTTTTTCGGTGAGCAGGGCAAAGAGCTTGGTGTCATCGCCCTGGGCCTTGAAGGCAAGACGCGGCAGGTTGATGGTGACGTTTTGCAGGGCCGAGTAGCGCATCTTCCAAGGCTGTTTGGCGTCTTCCAGGTCCGAGGCCTCCAGCTTGAAGCTCAAGCGGCAGCATTCGGAGATCTTGGCCGTATCGCCCCGGTCAAAAACGAAGTAGGTGTTGCCCTTGACCGAGGCCACCTCGCAGATATGGTGCAGGAAGGCCATGTGGCCGTCGGTTTTGAAGAACTTCTCGGTGATGTGTACCAGCGGCTTGGGGAAGAAGAAAGGCCGGCCCGCGGCATCGCCCTCTTTATAGACCTCGAACAGCGCCCAGGCAAACCGCTGCGCCTGCTTTTCGTATTCGCCATAGGTCTTGCCGGTGTAAACTCCGCCCGGTCCGATGGCGGGTACGTCCACGAAATGCTTGGGCACCTCCCAGTAGATGTTGACGTCGGAAAAGATCGCCTGCCCGCCCCTGGCCACGGCCTGCTGGGAGAATTCGTAGATCATCATCTGGGCCAGCTGATTGACCCCGTCGTCGGAAAGCTCTTCCAGATAAGGCGCGTAAAAAAGATTGATCGCATCCCAGCCGATGGCCCCGGCAAAATGGCTTTGCAACGAGGCGGCGAACTTGACCATATGGGCGAGCAACACCTCGGCATGCTTGGCCGGCTTGGCCATGGACAGGGCGTGGGGCAGGTTGAGGCCGAATTTTTTGATGTATTCCAGCGACTGGCCAGAGCAATACGGCCGGTCGATAAAGCCCAGGTCATGCAGGTGCAGATCCCCGCCCAGATGGGCATCCGCCACATCCGGGGAAAAGACATGGAGCAGGGCGTATTCCTTCTTGATCCCTTCGGCCAGGGTGAGGTTGGTCGCCTCCGGCCCGTGGGGCACATTGGCGTTTTCCTTGTTATGCTGGACCAGCAGCTGATCCACGTCATAGAGCGGCACCCCGAGACGGGTGTGCATGCGCCGCGCCTCTTCCAGCCCCATCTCCAGGAGCTTAGCGTTGACCATTTCACGGATCAGCGGGCCGGTGATGGTTTTCACCTTGCCGGCCTGGATGGTCACCTCGATATCCCGGCTGATCTTCTCGGCGGTGTCACGGTCAATAAAGGTCTCGCGCAACAGGGCATCGACGATGCGCTGCCGGTTCCAGCCGGTCATATCATCCTGGGAGGAGCGGACAAAGAGGGCAATATCGGTGCTGTCCTCGTTCACTACCCGTTGTGTTCTGGCCTGGGCGGTCTCGGCATTGAGTGGCATCACAACTCCCATACCCTTACTCCTCTTGATGATTAAGAAATTAATTAAAACCTTCCCCTCTGGCTCCCCTTGAAACACGACAGGTTGTGTTTCGGAAGCCATTATCGCACTACAGGTAGTATACATGCAAGCAAAAATGGACTGAAAAAGAAGAAAAATTGATGAGGCTTTTTGCGCGGAAAATCAAGGGAATGCGAAACGAAAGCGCTTAACGAAAAACTTACGTGTTGAGGGGGTTTTCGCTGCGGAGGGAGGAGTTACGACGCCTATCCGGCTAGTTGGAACAGGCAGCCAGGCCAGGCTCCCCGTCCTGACGCTGGATGATGGTGTCCTTTTTCCAGTGTGCATCGTCGGGCTTGGGGAAATCAACCAGATAATGGAGGCCCCGGGACTCCTTGCGGATGCAGGCGCAGCGCACGATGAGCTCGGCAACCTGGGCGATGTTGCGCAGTTCGATGAGGTCCGGGGTCAGGATATAGTCATGGTAATGCTGGTTCACCTCATTGGCTATAACCCTAAGCCGTTCCTGCACCAGGGCAAGGCGCTTCTCGGTGCGGACAATGCCGACATAGTTCCACATCAGGCGGCGGATCTGGTCCCAGTTATGGCTGACCAGAACATTCTCCTCGATGCGCTGGGCCTCGCCGGCGAACCATTCCGCCACCTCGGGCAGCGCGGCTTCGCGCAGCTCGGGCCACTCCCGTTCGCACTCAAGAAAAGCCTGATGGGCAAAGACCACCGCCTCCAACAGGGAATTACTGGCCAGCCGATTGCCGCCGTGCAACCCGGTGCAGGCGGCCTCGCCAAAGGCAAACAGACCTTCGATGTTGGTTTTGCCCCACTGGTCCGTGACCACCCCGCCGCACATATAGTGGGCCGCGGGCACCACCGGGATGGGCACCTTGGTCATGTCGATCCCCAGGGAAAGACATTTGCTATAGATGGTGGGGAACCGGTTCTTAAGAAACTCCGCGGGCTGGTGGGTGATGTCCAGATAGACGCAATCGTCGCCGCTCGCCTTCATCTCGCTGTCGATGGCCCTGGCTACGGTGTCGCGGGTGGCCAGATCGCCGCGCTCGTCGTACTTGTGCATGAAGGGTTTGCCATGCTGGTCGATGAGCCTGCCGCCTTCGCCGCGCACCGCTTCGGAGATCAGGAAGTTCTTCACCTGGGGGTGGTAGAGGCAGGTGGGATGGAACTGGACAAACTCCAGGTTCCCGACCCTGGCCCCGGCCCGGTAGGCCATGGCAATGCCGTCGCCGGTGGCGATGTCGGGGTTGGTAGTGTAGAGGTAGACCTTGCCGGTGCCGCCGGTGCAGAGCACCGTCACCTTGGCCTGGTAGGTGTCGATCCGCCCGGTCTCCCGGTCAAAGACATAAGCGCCCAGACACTGGTCGCCGAAGCTGTCGTGGGGCTGGTACGGGGTGCCGGTCTTGGAGCTGACCAGCAGATCCACGGCCAGATGGTTTTCCAGCACCGTGATCTTGGGGTTTGCCGCCACCTGGGCCAAAAGCCCCTCTTCGATCTTGCGGCCGGTGAGATCCATGGCATGGGCGATGCGGCGGGCCGAGTGCCCCCCCTCCTTGCCCAGGTCGAGATGGCTGGGGTCACCGGCCTCGCTCTGAAACTGGACCCCGAGGCGGATCAACTCCTCGATCCGCGCCGGGCCGGTTTCCACCACCAGTTTGACGATGTCCTCATGGCAGAGCCCGGCCCCGGAGCGCAGGGTGTCCTCGATGTGCAGGGCAAAGGAATCATCCGGCGAGAGCACCGCAGCGATCCCGCCCTGGGCCAGATTGGTGGCGGTGTCCACCTTGGCCTTTTTGGTGACGATGGTCACCGAGCCCAAGCGCGCCGCCTTGATGGCAAAGGAAAGCCCGGAGATGCCGCTGCCGATCACGAGAAAATCAGTGCTCTGTTTCATTTTCTTGGTTTCGCCTCATTCAAGCCTCAAGCTGGATCGTTGCTTAACCACTTGACATCTTCGGAAGATCTTCGGTAAAGATGAGGCTCATTCGCGCAGCAACCAAATGCAACCTTATCTGCCCCACGCCCTGATTCGCCCGTCCTGGTAAAGGATTTTACATAGCGCGGACCAGGCAGGATGGCAAGGATTCTTCACCATGCCCCCTTTAAAACTCGTCGTGTTTGACTGCGATGGCGTGATGTTCGACTCCAAAAACGCCAACCGGGTCTACTACAATCATATCCGCGAAACCTTCGGACGCCCGGTCATGGACGAGGAGGAGCTGGAATACGTGCACATGCACCATGTCATGGATTCCATCCGCCATCTCTTCCGCCAATACCCCGCGGACCTGGCACAGGCCGAGGCCTATCGGCAATCCCTCGATTACACCCCCTACCTGCAACACATGCTCATGGAGCCGGACCTCCTCGAGTTTCTCGATTTTCTCCGGCCAGACTACAAAACCGCGATCAGCACCAACCGAACCTCCACCATGGGCTCGGTATTGCAGATGTTTTCCCTGGCGGACCGATTCGACAAGGTGGTCACCGCCTTTGATGTGGCCAAGCCAAAGCCCGACCCCGAGGCGCTGGAGCAGATCCTTGCCCATTTCGGCCTCAAGGTGGACGAGGCGGTGTACATCGGCGACTCCATGGTGGACCGGGAGCATACCGAAGCCCTGGGCATGCGGCTCATCGCCTTCAAAAACCAGGCACTGCCTGCGGAATACCATGTGCGGAGCTTCATGGAGATTACTCAGTTGCCGATATTTGGCGAGGTTGGAAAAGGGGGAAAATGAAACTTGAAGTGACCCACAAAATCCTGGCCATGGAACCGGACTTTGAAAAAAGTTCCGCCCATGTCCTACGTTTTCTCGACCACACCTCCCTGGTGCAGTACGATGCGGTGCGGGTTGTGGCGGATCAATCCTGCTCAGCAGCGGACCCACGCTTCTGGCCCTGGCTTGAACAGGGTCTGGCCGCCAACCGGCAGGTACTGACACAATTAACCGGGGAATTACGGGCCGCCGGCACCAAGGAGTTCAACGACCTGCTCACCATGCCACAGGGCTTTCAAAGCAAGATCTTCCATACCATGGCCCATCTGCTTGACGGGTTTTTCGGCATCGACAGCCAGTTCTACAATTTGCCCGAGGATTCCCACTGGCTGGAGGCAAGCCTGCGCCAGCAGATTGAGACAGACCCGGAAGACTTCTGGCTGGTCACGGTGGTGGCCACCCTGGAATCCTTGAAGCACCAAGCCATTGCCGGCCTGCGCTCCTTTGAAAAATAAGACTCAATCGTAATGGTGATGATGGTGGTGACCGTGGCAATGGCCTTCGCCTGGACCACCGATCTCCGCCAGCACCTTTTTCAAAATGCCGTCTGTCTCAGCCATACTGGCCACGGCCTTATCCAAAAGATCCGCCAGCCCCCCCTGCCCCTCGCTCCGCACCAGGTCGACCCATTTCTTGAACTCGGTCTCATGGTTGTGATTATGTTCAATCCAGTGGGGCAGAAGAATCTGCAGCTTTTCCATCGTAGTTTTCGGGTCCATCTCAGGCCTTTTCTCCTTTCTGGATCACGGTTACTCGACCTTTTAAAAAATCAATGGACCGGACCACCCCACCAGGGATGAATTGTGGCTCTTCAAACAGAGTGCTGATCCGGATGCCATCCTCACTGACCTCAAGCTGCGAGGCACTTTCCGCCACCACTGCCTCGTTGCCGTCCTGCTCCAGAATGACGCGCATCTGACACATAACCTGCCTCTTTCATTTCTTTTTTAACTGTGACGCCTTGAAAAAAAACAATATAATACCTTTTTCCGGCTTTATCATGCAGATTTGCAGGCCCACACAACCATAGCAGGAGACACCCGCATGCTCCTTGATGATTTTCCCGCCATACACAAACTGCTGACCACGGCCAAAACCATCGCGGTGGTCGGCCTCTCCCCCAAGGAATCCCGGCCCAGCAACATGGTGGCCCGCTACCTGCGGGCAGAGGGATACACCATTATCCCGGTCAATCCCGGTCAGGAGGAAATCCTCGGTCTGCCCTGCTACCCCAACCTTGCCGCAATCCCAGGCCCGGTTGATATTGTGGATATCTTCCGCCGCTCCGAGGATGTGCCTCCCATCGTGGCCGAGGCCATTGCCATCAATGCCAAGGCCATTTGGATGCAAGAAGGGGTGATCCATGCCGAGGCGGCCCGAATCGCAAAGGCGGCGGGCCTGGTGGTGGTGATGGACCGCTGCCTCAAGACGGTGCATCATGGCCTGGCCTTATAGCGGGTGCGCTGAAAAAGCGACAAAAAGTCTCCCCAACAATTCCGGAAAAAATAGCGATGATCTTTCTGCTGTTATCTGTTTTTTCTTTTGCGTGATCTTGCAACGAAACAGTGGCCAAATGAGTGTGCAGCAACACAGAAAAATACGCTCCAGATGTTCAACGTAATGCGGTTGGCTTGTCAGGCGCCCCTGGCCGGACTGAAACACGGGATTTTTCAAGGTATGAGTCGGAAATCGAAGTCTACTACAATCGGCAACGTGCTATTGGCCTCCGGCTCATTATGGGCTGGCACGGGGAACCAGCGAAAAGCGGCTCAACTCCTGTGGCAGGATCACCACTGTCTCAATTGGCAGTCACAATCGCTAAAAAGCCATGCAGGCTGGCGCTGACAACAAATGCCAGACCAACCTTACGGTGGATGCCAATTTTCACCCGTATCCAATGTTGACCGGAAAACAGTTGAAACAAAAGAAGCATGAAATTGATCGCCCCGAGGATCTGCACCAGGGATATTCCGCCAATCTGCATATAATCACCCCGCCCAAAATATTGAAACTGTCCAGCAGGAATTATTGCAGGCCCACTGTCGCCGTGGCCGTGTTGCCGCTGCCATGCATATTACAAAATGCTGCTGCTTCGAGGGTAATTGGCCCCGTCATCACATACTCAAAGGTGCGGCTGAACTCGGCTGCCTCCGGAAGATTAGTCCCGCTGAACTCCCAGCGGGCCATCTCCTGGCCATTGATCGTGAGAGACACCATTTTTGTCTGATGAAAAAAATTGTTGGCACTGTGCGCGACAAAGAGCGTGATTTGAATCTTCTCCCCTTGGGCGGCATTCGCCGGGACTTCCAAGCGGACAGTCGACTTATTGGCCAAGGCCGACCCCGCGCCAAAAAAAAGCAGGGCGCTTACAATCAGCAGCATCATTTTTTTCATAGTGCTTCCCCCTTTATTCGCTCGTTAAAAAACCGTGACCTTAAGCCTCTCCATGTCAGGCTGTTAGCTTGCATTATATCAAATGGCATCCACAACTGTATTTAAAATTTTGCTGGGGCGCATGGCCTGGGTGGCCTTTACCCGATCCGGGCGATAATATCCGCCGATATCCACCGGCCGCCCTTGGGCGCTGTTCAGCTCGGCGACGATTTTTGCCTCGTTGTCGCCGAGCTCCTGCGCCACCTTAGCAAAGCGGGCTTGCACCTCTTTATCCTTGCTCTGTGCAGCCAGGCTTTGCGCCCAGTAGAGGGCTAGGTAAAAATGGCTGCCCCGGGTATCCCGCTCCCCCACCTTACGGGAAGGGGACTTCTCGTTTTCCAAAAATTTCCCGATGGCCTCATCCAGCGTCTCCGCAAACAACAGCGCTTTTTCGTTGTGGAAAGTGCTGTAGATATGTTCAAAGGAGGGAACCAGCGCGCAAAACTCCCCCAACGAGTCCCAGCGCAGATGCCCTTCCCGCAAAAACTGCTCCACATGTTTGGGCGCTGAACCGCCCGCCCCGGTCTCAAACATCCCCCCCCCGTTCATCAGCGGCACAATGGAGAGCATCTTGGCGCTGGTACCCAGCTCCAGGATGGGGAACAGGTCGGTGAGATAGTCACGCAATACGTTACCGGTAACAGAGATGGTATCCTCACCCTTTCTGATTCTTTCCACCGAGAAACGCATCGCCTCCACCGGCTGCCTGATCCGGATATCCAGGCCGCTGGTATCGTGGTTTGGCAGATAGGTCTTCACCTTGGCAATAAGCTCGGCGTCATGGGCCCGGTTTGCGTCCAACCAGAATATAGCCGGGGTACCCGTTGCCTTAGCACGAACCACCGCAAGCTTGACCCAATCCTGGATCGGCGCATCCTTGGTCTGGCAGCCCCGGAAGATGTCACCCGCTTCGACCTGTTGTGCCAACAGGGTCTCGCCGGAAGCTACATCCACCATGCGGATGGTTCCCTTGCCTGGCGCCAGAAAGGTCTTGTCGTGGGAGCCGTACTCCTCGGCCTTTTGCGCCATCAGCCCGACATTGGAAACGCTTCCCATGGTGGCGGGGTTAAAAGCGCCATGCTTTTTACAATCTTCAATGACCTCCTGGTAAATCGTGGCGTAACAGCGGTCCGGCACCATGGCGATGGTGTCGTGCAGCTGGTCGTCACCCCCCCACATCCTGCCTCCATCCCGGATAACCACCGGCATGGAGGCGTCGACAATCACGTTATTGGGAACATGCAGGTTGGTGATGCCCTTGCTGGAATCCACCATGGCGAGTTCGCAGTTTGTCTTATAGGTCGCCGCAATCTCTGCCTCGATCTCGGCCCGTTGCCCCTCCGGCAGGCTCTGAATCTTGGCATACAGATCCCCAAGGCCGTTGTTGACGTTCACCCCCAGCTCCTTGATGATCGCACCGTGTTTGACAAAAACATCCTTATAAAAGACGGCAACGCAGTGGCCGAACATGACCGGGTCGGAGACCTTCATCATGGTTGCTTTGAGGTGCAGCGACAACAGCAACCCGTCATTCTTGGCCGCCTCTATCTGCTGGGCATAGAATTTTCGCAGGCTGGCAACATTCATGACCGAGGCATCTAGAATCTCACCTTCAAGCAACGGCGTCTTCGCCTTGAGCACCGTGATGGCGCCATCGTCGGCGACAAACTCGATCCGCATCTCGCACGCCTTGGCGATGGTCACCGATTTCTCGCTGCCGTAGAAATCACCACCGGTCATATACGCGACCCGAGTTTTGGACTCGGCAGGCCAAGGTTTCATCATCCGATGCGGATTTTTTTGGCCAAACCGTTTTACCGAAGCGGCCGCGCGTCTGTCGGAGTTTCCTTCCCGCAGAACCGGGTTTACCGCGCTGCCTAAGACCTTGGCGAATCGGGCTTGCAGTTCTTTCTCGGCCTCGGTTTTTGGCGACTCGGGGTAATCCGGAAGAGCATACCCCTTTTCCTGCAGCTCCTTGATTGCCGCTTGTAATTGGGGAACCGAGGCGCTGACATTAGGCTGCTTGATAATATTGGCCTCAGGCTGCTTGACGAGCTTGCCCAGTTCGCCCAGATCATCGGGGATTCTCTGGCTCTCGCTCAATTTTTCCGGAAAGTTGGCGATGATTCTCCCGGCCAGGGAGATATCCTTGGTTATAACGGCAATGCCCGAGCCCTTGGTATAGGCCTGGAGGATCGGGAGCAGGGAATAGGTTGCCAGGGCGGGGGCTTCATCAACCTCTGTATAGATAATCGTTTGGCTGGTCATATTTTTTCCTTCGTTTTTTGATGCCTGGATCGACAATGCTGTATTTTCTTAAAAAAGGCCACCGTGGGGGTGGGGAAAACAGGTGGGCAAACAGCGCCAGAAAGTCAAAAGGATTAGCACATACGGGTTGGGATTGCAAATATCATCTTGTCGAGCAACCGTCCCTTTTGCCCCGTAGCCCCATGATTTATTGGTTGCTTTTCCTCGTCTTGCCGCCATACAATGGAGCGTCTCATTCAACAGAATCACAGGATACCTTCTTCATGAGCGAATTTGCCTGGAGCGCCAAATACAGCATCGGCAACGCGGAGATCGACGCCGAGCACCAGAGGCTGATCGAGCTGGCCAACGATGTCGCCACCTTTGCCGGCAGCGGAGAAAAACTCCTGCGGATCAAGGGGGCCATCGTCGCGCTCTACGACTATGTGAATACCCATTTCCAGCATGAGGAAGAATACATGCTCCAGCTTGGCTACCCGGAGTATGAAGAGCACAAAAGGCTACATGAAGGGATCATTGCCGAAATGAATACCATCATGAAACACAGCGGCAACCTGGATACGTTGGTGTACAAATTCAAGCGGCTCATGCATGACTGGGTTATCGAACATATTATTCACGAAGACCTGAAAATCAGCGCCCCGCCTCAAGGCAGCTGAAAATTCCATTTTTTACCGCCCATTTTGGAGAAAGTACATATGGAAACCTATTTCACCCCGGCAGTCAGGAGTACGCCTGACGAACTGAAGCTGGACATCGCCAGGGTCAGCAACAACCCGGTGATTGATGGACTGATGCATTCCGTAGGCAGCGTACTTGCGGTACTCAACAGCGCCCGACAAATTCTGGCGGTCAATAATTCCCTCCTCGACTCTCTCGGCCTCGCCGTTTCCCGGGACGCCATCGGTCTGAGACCCGGCGAGGCCCTCAAGTGCATGCACGCCCATGAGGCGCCGCATGGCTGCGGCACCACCAAACACTGCGCCACCTGCGGCGCTGCCATCGCCATTGCCACCAGCCTTGAGACCAATATGCCGGTGGAACGAAAATGCATCATCCGGGCCCAACACAACGGCGTTGAAACCGATGTCTGTTTTCTGGTCCGCGCCTGCCCGGTGACAGCCGACGGCCACCGCTACCTGCTTCTTTTTATGCAAGACACCACCATCCAGGAAAAGAGAGCCGCCCTGGAACGCGCCTTTTTCCACGATATCAACAACATCCTCTCTGGCCTCCTGGGGGCCAGCGAGCTGCTTCTGCTCAAGCATGACGGAGGCGGCAGCGCAGGAGACCTCCCGCTGGTCAAACAAATAAAACAAATGAGCCTGCGGCTGGCCAATGAGATTACAATCCAGCGTTCTCTGCTCCATTCCGAGCTGTCAGAGCTGCGGCCCGTCATGCACATCATGCCAGTGGCGGACCTGCTCACCGAAGTGCAGAGCCTTTTCGCCTCCCACTCCGCAGCAACAGAAAAAATCCTACACATCGACCGCCGAAATGCGGATACGTTGATCCGTTCCGATGGCTCCCTGCTGATCCGCATCCTCTCCAACATGCTTACCAACGCCTTCGAGGCCTCCGAGCTTGGCGACACCGTCCGGCTCTGGCTGGAGGAGCAAGAAGGCCGACTCTGCTTCTGCGTCTGGAACGGCGGGGAGATCGACGAGGCGGTACGGCTCCGCATCTTCCAGCGCTACATCAGCACCAAACAGGGCGTCGGCCGCGGCACGGGGACCTATACCATGAAACTATTCGGCGAAACCTTTCTCGGCGGCAGGGTTGACTTCTCCTCTTCGGCGGAGGACGGCACGATATTCCGTCTCTGCCTGCCCATCTCCCCTCCTCCCGGCAATAAGGACGCACAACCATGACCAACCTGCCCAAAACCGTCTCCCCCTTTATCATTTACCTCTTCCTGGTGATCGGCCTGCTGTCCGCCGTCTCTTTCCGGCTGCTGAACATCATCAATACCTTCAGCCCCTCCCTCTTCCGACCGGTCTGGTATTTCGGGGTCATCGGCTACATCTTCTTTTTCGCCTACCGCTACCATATCTCCGAGAAACGCAAAACCGCCATCCGCGCCAACCGGTTGCTGGAAAAAATTCAGGGCCCAGGTGAGATCAGCCGAGACGACAGGGAGCTCATCACCTATGTGCTCACCTCCATCATGAAATCCAAGGAAAACCTCAACTACCTGTTCATCTTTGTCCTGTCCATTGCCGCGGTGGCCGTGGACATCCTCCTCGCCCTTCAGGGACATTGACGGAATACCGAGTACTCTGTATTCTATCCCCAGATCGAAAAACAAGAGCCAAACATCTTGATATTTACGCTTTTTCCATTATAAAAAAAGCGTTGCTGCCCTGTAGACCAATCTCAAGGATATTTTGGATACCGAAACACCATGAAAACAATTCTGGTGGTAGACAACCACCCTGTTGTCTTGAAACTGTTGGTGGAATTCCTGAAAAGGCAAGGCCACGGGGTGATCACCGCCGAGGATGGGCTTGCCGCCCTGGAAATTCTCAAGAAGATTAAGCCGGACATCATTTTTACCGACCTGATCATGCCCAACATCAATGGGGAGAAACTCTGCCAGGTTATTCGCAGCCGACCCGAGCTGAAAAATATCCACATCATCATCTACTCGGCCACGGTGCTTGAGGATGAAACCAATATCCTCCGCCTCGGGGCCGATGTCTGCATCGCCAAAGGCCCGTTCAAGAACACCGAGGCGCATATCACCCGGGTCATCGAACATATCGATAACGGCACTATCCATGAATTGAAGGGCCAGATCCTCGGCGGCGAAGACCTGTACAAACGACACATCACCTCGGAACTGCTGTTTTCCAAACGGCATTATGAGATTATATTTAACAGCATGCCAGAGGGGGTGGTGGAATTCACCCTGGACGGCAAGATATTTCATGTCAACGCCGCCGCTCTTGCTCTGTGCGGCCTGCGGGAAGAACATCTGCTGGCCTCCAGTTTTTTTGATCTTTTCAGCGGGGAAGACCGAGAACGGTTGCGCGCCCTGCTGCACACCTCTGACCCAACCATGGCAATCATCGACGAAACCGCGCCCATCCTGCTCAACGGCAAAATGGTCACCATCCATTTTCTTCCCAGCAACGATGAAACGCACGCCTTTGTCATCGCCATCATGCGGGATCTTACCGATAAGATCACAACAGCGCGGGAGCTTGAACTGCTCCGTCGCCAGCAAGAACGCATCCTCAATGCGGTTGGCGAAGGAATCTTCGGCCTTAATCCCGGCGGCCACATCACCTTTGCCAACCCAGCCGCCCTTGCCATGCTTGGCTATGAACAGCATGAGCTGGTGGGCTCTAGCCTGCAGCAGATCGTCCACGACTGCAAGCCGGAGGGAGACACGTGCCCAGAACATGAGTGTCCGATCTGCGCGGCCGGCCAGGACGGCATTGTCCGGAAAGGCACCGAAACCTTCTGGCGGAAAAATGGCGGAAGTTTTCCGGTCCGCTACACCTCCACCCCGATTCAGGAAGACTATGAAATCCTGGGCACTGTGGTCGCCTTCGCCGATATCACCGAACGCAAGAAAATGGAAGAAAAGCTGCGGGAGTCTGCCCTGACCGATGAGCTCACCGGTCTTTTCAATCGGCGGGGCTTCATGACCCTGGCCGACAAACTGATCAAAATCAGTGCGCGCGACAAAACCGACCTCCTGCTCGTCTATGTCGATTTTGACAACCTGAAATGGATCAACGACAACCTGGGGCACAGCGTCGGCGATCAGGCTCTTATTGAGGCCGCGACCCTGCTTAAGGATACCTTCCGGTTAGCCGATGTGGTCGGCAGGCTGGGCGGGGACGAATTTGTCATCCTCTGCACGGACAACTCGGCGCTGGGCAACGAGGAAACCATTCTCAACCGCCTGCACGACAGTATCGAAAAAACCAACAGGCTGACAACCCGGCTCTACCCTCTCTCCCTCAGTGTCGGCGTGGGCCGTTACGAGTACCTGTCCCCCTGCTCCATCGACGAGCTGCTCCGTCGGGCAGATATGGCCATGTATAAAAACAAGGAAGATAAGAAGTCCCACCGCCAAGACGGTTATAACCGTTAAGATCCGTCAACAAATAACTTGTGCAATTCTGGCCGGTTCTTACGGCTCCTTATGCCGTGTTGGCCTTCCGAAATGCCATGTTATTTTTTGACAATGGCTTAGCCCTACCGAACGCGGTTGTTTTTATCCCCCATCACCTCACCCATAAAAAATCCCCACCCGCTTTTTCCGTGTATTTTTTCTAAACACCAAGTTATAGTAAAAATTATCATTAATCTGAAGAAAAGGACCCCTCATGGATATTACTGTTGATAGAAATGTCGTGGAATTCAAGCCTGGAAATGCCCAAGAAACTGCGGCCATGGAACTCCTCTGGAGAGTCATTGTGGACTGCATGCGAGAGAATAAAAAGCTGGTGCCCATAGGCGAGTACATCCCCGGCAAGGAAAATCTGGCTCGTTTTGTCATAGAAGGGATTCCCGGCGGCAAAACCCAGTGGTCGGACCTGAAGGCAACGGCGGACAACACCTATTACTGTTCCGCCTGCAATAAGTACATGAATGTAAAAAAGGACAGCGATATTCCCAAATGCTGCGGCAGAGACATGGAAACCATGGACTGATCCGCCGCACGAGTAGCCAGGAACCCAATAAGGAGAGCCATGATGGATAAGTACGAATGCCCCTGCGGTTATGTCTACGACCCGGCGGAAGGTGATTACGAACACGGCATCGAAGCGGGTACCGCCTTTGCCGATCTGCCCGCTGACTGGGTCTGCCCCAAGTGCGGGGCGGAAAAGGATGCTTTTTATAAAGTGTAACCGCTCCGAAACGCGACATCAACCCCATCCCGCCCCCTGAAAACCTCCTTCCTGGTTTTTAGGGGGAACTTTTTGTACCCCAACCGCCCTATTCTCCTGACGCCTGACCGCCACAGCCGAACCGGCGCTTTTTTACGATTCCCGCAAACATCAAAAAGCTGTACAATACGGTGCACCATGAATATCAACAGCGAAGATCAGGCACGTGAAGCCATAGCCCTCTGGCAGACAGACCCGCCCAGAGCACAACTCAAAAACCTGCGGCTTGTCCGAGAATCTCTAGAGCTTAGTCAGATGTACTACGAACAGAAAGGCAACGAGCCTGGGATGGCGCGGGCTACAGCCTGCCTGACCATCATCGACACCCGCATCACCGAAATTGAAGCTGAATAGGCCAGGGAGCGCACCATGCACACCATTTTCGCTGGCATCGGTCTAGTCCTTGCCATTGTCGGGCTTACCGTTTCCGTGCTCTTCTGGGTTCCCCGGCTCTGCAACCGCCCGCGGCTTAAAGAGCTGCTCGGCCCCAGATATCCCGTGGTCTATATGGTCTATATCGCCAACGGCCCCCTGCTCCTGCTGCTTGGCGCCATCTTGCTGATCACCTTCCGCTAAACCGTTGCGCAAAAATAACTTGAACATCGAATCCTGCCATGACGGTAGCGGCGTAAGGGGCCGTAAAGGCGAAGCAGAATAGTACAAGTTGTTTTCACACGGCTGACTAAACACCATCAACCAGATAAGGAACAATAATGACAACTGAAACACCATACGGCTGGAACGCGGCCATGGGCATGACCCTGCTGGCCAAACTGAAAAGCGACCTCAAGGGTGCCATGCTGAGCAAAAACGAAACGGTGAAGGGCGCTCTGCGCATCATCATCAGCGAGTTCCCCACCAAGATCACCACCCCCATCACCCTGGAGAGCGGCAAAAAGAGTACCCGGGCCAAGCGGGACGATGAGATCACCGACGACGACATCATCAGCCTGATCATGGGGTTGTGCAAGTCGGAACGGCAGACCCTGGAGTACAAAAAAGAGACCAGCTCCGAGTATCTGGAGATCCTGGAATCATACCTGCCCAAGATGGCCACGGAAGCGGAGATTACCGCCTGGGCCAAGGAAAACGTCGACCTTTCCCAGTTCAAGAACGCCATGCAGGCCATGGGCCCGATCATGAAACATTTCGGCAAGAACGCCGACGGCAATGTGGTGAAAAAGGTGCTGGCGGGTATGGCCGGCTGATTCAGGGCAAGGAGAAAACCATGAAAAAGAAACTCTGTGTTGTCGCGATGATGTCTGCTCTGATCCTTGGGGGCTGCGGCCAAAACGAAAAAAAAGCCGAGGCGCCGCCACCGGAAACGCTGGTCACGGTTGAGGAGGCCG
>JBAZCG010000031.1:0-32500 GCA_041671085.1 Desulfurivibrionaceae bacterium
CGGTGCTTTTTCGAGCAGGATTTCCAGCAGATCGCGGGAGTCAAGGCCCAGGATGGGGCGACCGTCGGATTCGATGTTGCCGATGCCCGCCAGGACGGAGTTTATCCGTTCCGCCGAGGCGAAGTCGGGCACATAGAGCAGGTTGTGCACCTTGCGCACCGCGCCGTGGCGTTTGTAGATGGAACTGATCTCGGCGGTGAGCAGGAAGCGGCTGGGAAGGGCCTCCGGTGTTACCTGCGGCAGGGCGGGAGGGATCGCTTCATCCTTGAGTTTGAAAAATCCCGGTTCGGCAGGCTCAAGCTGCTCCTTGAGCTGGCTGAACCAGCCGGGATGGGTGAAATCGCCGGTGCCGAGCAGATGGATGCCCTTGACCCTGGCCCAGGCGGCAAGCCCTTGCAGGTTGCCGGCCTTGCTGGTTGCGCGGGAGAATGGGGAATGGATGTGAAGATCAGCGATATAGCGCATTTTTTTCGGTACCGTTTGGAAAATCTCTTTCGCTAAAAAACGTTTAAATCCCCCCTGGCCCCCCTTTGTCAAAAGGGGGCCAGGGGGGATTTACTAAGCGATGATACAGCATTTCCCTCGGATGCAATTTCTTAACCGGACAGTGCGGGCAGAGGCTGAAAAAAGAGAGGAGGTTGAGTCCGCTCGTTGCTGTTCCCCACTTTGAAAAAGGGGGTCAGGGGGGATTTGAATTTGCTCTTGCCCGGTCTTTTACGATTTTATCTATCATCTCCAGCACTGCATCCGTCTCCAATAAAACCTGCCTATTGTCAAAACGCAATACACGCAAGCCTAATCCGGTCAATGCTGCATCGCGTTCTTGGTCTTTGGTCTGGTGTTCTTCTGTAAAATGTTGGCTACCGTCAAGTTCGATCACTAGCTTCGCGGTCGGGCAATAAAAATCTACGATGAATGCGAGTAATGGCTTTTGCCGGTAAAATTGCACACCTTGTATTTGCTTGCGTCGAATGCGTTGCCATAGCACCTGTTCTGCATCGGTCATGTTGGCTCTGAGTGAGCGGGAGTTTTCCTTGAGTTTTTGGCTGTAGCGCTCCATAAATCTCAAAATCCCCCTCAATCCCCCTTTTTCAAAGGGGGAAGACATGTACCTGTCTTCATTTCTCTTAAAAAAAGGAAAAACCAATGTGCGCGGACAGAATCGTACACAGATTCTATCTTGCTGTCCATGCCGTTTTGAGTATCCGAAACGAGACCCTGTTGTGTTTTTGAACGACGGCTTCCCCAAGGAAAAGGGGTGGCCTTCTCTTGAAAAAATAGCTATATAATGTGCACTTCGTTTGAACGATTTCAAAGAAAGGGAGCCGGAAATGGTTGAAAAAATAATAGACGTGGTGATCATCGGCGCTGGCCCGGCAGGGCTGCAGGCTGCCGTGCATGCAGTTCGAAAAAAGGCTTCGGTGCTTGTTCTGGGCCGGGTGGAAAACAGCAGTATTCATCAGGCTCATGTTGAAAATTACCTCTGTGTCGACGGCGTGACCGGCGGGGCGGAATTGCTGCGGATCGCCCAGGCCCAGGCCACCCGTTTCGGCGCGGAGATGTGGCCGGAGGATGTTTTGCACCTTGGCCAGGAGGGCGAGTTGTTCACGGTCAAGGCGGAAAGCGGGCGGCAGGTCACGGCCCGAACCCTGATTTTGGCTACCGGCACCTCGCGCAAAAAGTTGAAGGTTCCGGGCGAGAAGGAACTTCTGGGTCGCGGGGTCAGCTACTGCGTGGATTGCGACGCCAACTTCTATCGCAACGCCAAGGTGGCGGTGGTGGGCAATGAATCCGCCGCGGTGGACGGAGCCCTGACCCTTACCAACTATGCCGCCGAGGTCCATCTGGTTTGCAAGGATCTGACGGTGACGAAAGAGCTTGGCGAAAAGATTGGAGCCAGCTCCGTGGTGGTGCATAAGGGGGTCTGGGTCAAGGAGATTGCAGGCGAAAAGGCGGTGAACACCCTTGTGCTGGACAGCGGCGAAACCATCGCGGTGGACGGAGTTTTTGTCGAACTCGGGGCCAAGGGGGCCATGGAGCTTGCCACCAGCATCGGCGTCATGCTCGACACGGAAACCTTCTCCTTTATCGAGACCAACAAGAAGCAGGAGACCAATATCCCCGGCATCTATGCGGCAGGCGACATCGCCGGGCCTCCCTGGCAGATGGCCAAGGCGGTGGGGGAAGGTTGCGTGGCCGGCTGGGAGGCTGCCAATCGTGCCAACCGGTTTAAGCGGATGCCGGAAAACGAGTAGCGTGGCGGATTTTTCAGCGAAGGGTTCCCCCGAGCGATACATGGAAGCCGCCCTTGTTGAGGCCCGGCTTGCGGCGGAGCGTGGCGAGGTGCCCATCGGCGCGGTGCTGGTGGACAGCGGGGGGCGTATCATCGCTCAAAACGGCAACCGCACCATCGAGTTGTGCGACCCCGGAGCGCACGCGGAGATGCTGGTGCTGCGGCAGGCGGGCCAAGTGCTCGGCAATTACAGATTGTCCGGCACTACCTTATATGTTACCTTGGAGCCTTGTGTGATGTGCGCTGGCGCCTTGGTGCATGCCCGGGTGAGCCGTCTGGTTTATGGGGCCATCGACCCCAAGGCCGGGGGGGTTGTCTCTCTTTTTCAGGTCGGGCAGGACACGCGGCTCAACCATCTGCTGGCCGTGGAAGGCGGCCTACTGGCCGAGGAAAGTGCTACCCTGCTGAAGGATTTTTTCCGCAAGAGAAGGGGCGGGGTCGGCGAAGGTAAAAGGTAGGAACGGCATCAGCCGCAATAATTTACATGAACCGGAGAGGTGCCAGAGTGGCCGATCGGGAGCGACTCGAAATCGCTTGACCTGGGAGACCAGGTCCGTGGGTTCGAATCCCACCCTCTCCTCCAGTTTTGCCCCCCCCCCCCAAAAAAAAAATAATAGCTGGAAGGTCGTTATGCTCATGGGGAAAATGATATCCATGTTGTGTCCGACCTGGGTCAGCCTTTGATGTCAGTATTCATCCGCATTGCATGAAACGAGAATAGCCGAGGAAGTGGTTCCCCTTCTGCCCCAAACTCCAACAAGAATAGGTCTGCATATTACCAGCGGCAGAGAGATGTGGGCTGTCTGCTCCACGATGCGGACTGTTGCCTGGCACTCCCGGCTGAGTTGCAGACAAAAGGATTGATTTTGGACGTGCAGTTGTGGTGCAACCCTCTGTCAGGGTGTGTTTTATTCATTTCCCTCCAAGAGAATGTGGCGGTGCTTTTATATTTTCTCAACCGCCAGGTGAAACCACACTTCTTCTGGACAGAGTGCAACGGCAATTAAGACTTGAAGGCTGTTGCCCATCGTTGTCCACGCTCCTTTTTTGTTTGACACTGGCAGGAAAGGTCAGGTATACCGGGGGGCAACGTTTGAGCAGGCGGTCACCGGAGGGCGGAAGCATGTCCCCCACGAAATCCTCTTTCTGGCGAGAATTGTGGGCCATTTTTTATGGAAACAATGAACAATGTTGTTTGGCACCAGGCCACGGTTACCCGCCATCGCCGGGAGCTGTTGAATGGCCATCGCGCCTGTGCAGTCTGGCTTACTGGGCTTTCCGGGTCCGGGAAGTCAACGATTGCCCATGCCGTGGAAGAGCGGCTGCATGGTTTGGGGTGCCGAACCTTTGTCTTCGACGGCGATAATGTCCGTCACGGACTGTGTTCCGATCTGGGCTTCAGCATCGAAGACCGGAGCGAGAACATCCGCCGGATTGCCGAGATGGCCAGGCTTTTTCTCGATGCCGGAGTCATCGCCCTGTGCGCCTTCATTTCTCCCATGCATGCTGACCGGCAGAAGGTCCGCGCCATTGTCGGGGCGGACAATTTTTTGGAAATACACTGTGATTGCTCCGTGGAAATTTGTGAACAACGGGATGTCAAGGGGTTATACAAAAAGGCCCGGGCCGGGCTGATCAAGAATTATACCGGTATTTCTTCTCCATACGAAGCGCCGAAACACCCCGATCTCCTTTTGGAAACAGGGAGGGGAGTACTGGCGGATTGTGTCGGCAAAGTGGTGTATTTGTTGCGGGAGAGGGGCGTGATATCAACAGCTCTCTTCCCTTGAATCCCTTCAACTCCATCGCGAATATGCCGCAGCGAGTTTAACCGTTCGCTACAATTTTCCGCAAGTTGGGAAGTTGCGGAGGTGACACGGCAGGGGACGACGTGCTCGCCCTCCAGGCAGTTACTTAACCGCTGTCTTATAAGTTCTTTCTTGGAATTTCTTTGTGGGTCTCCTTTTCGCGGGGAATTTTCGAATAATGACATCTCCGCTATCCGTATTAAAAATACTTCATTATTGTATCCTGTTTTTCCAATTAGCTCCTACATCATCAACATGGAAATCAATATGAATGATAGTTCCCTTTTGTTTTTCTTTTTGTGCGATGTCGTAGGTAAACTCAAGAAACGTTTTTTTGCGCTGGTCATCCTCAGTGCAGTTTGCGCTGTGACTGATGGCTTGCGGATGTTGGTTGCTTTCCTTCTTTTGCCGTTCATGGGTCTGCCGTTGGAGAGCTCAGGGGCGGGCTTCATGGTTTCTGCCCGTCATGCTTTTGATGTAATGGGAATATCCTATGCTCTTGGCCCTGTGTCCGTCGTCGTCATAGTGGTCTTCACGGTGCAAGCCGCGCTCACATTGCTGCAAAGTTGGTATCAAGGTTCATATACCCATTACTACACATTGGTTTGGCGCCAGCAGTTGTTCAAGGCACTGGGACGGGCGCGGTGGCGTTATTTTCTGGAAGTCAGCCGCGGGGAGTTGACCAATGCCTTGTCACAGGAAACTGGACGTCTCTCGAATGCTGTTACGAAATTTTTGCTTTTTCTGAGCAATTTCCTGGTTGCTATTGCTTATGTGTCAGCCTCCTTCCTTCTTTCTGTTAAGGCGACATTGTTGATGACCGCAGTTGGCTTGACGGTTGTCGTTTTCAACTCGTTCTTCGTGAAACGTTTGATGGGGCATGCGCGGACGATCGTTAAAGGCAATAACCAAATGATGATTGTAGCCCAGGAGTTTCTTAATAATATCAAGGCGATGAAGGCAGCCCCTCAGGGGTTCTCCGTAGATGCCATGGTTTCGCAACCGCTGCGGATCATTTTCAGCAGTGAGCGCATCGCTTTTATGCTGCCGAATGCTTCACGCATTGTCGCAGAGCTGTTTGTTATGCTGGCACTGGTTATCGGTATCGCCAGTGCCAGCAAATGGGGGGCAGAGATCACATCTTCGGAAATTTTGCTGGTCATGGTGCTGTTTATGCGCGCCTATGGCAAGATCACCATGACCATGACTGCGGCCCAGCAGATGTATGTTCAGCTTCCCGCTTTTGAATATGTTTCAAAGATTTACCGAAAGGCAGCCGCAGAAGAAGAATCGCTATGGCAGGGAGGGGAGCTTCTAACTCCTGGTGAACTCGGCGAGGGGGTCAGATTCGAGGATGTCAGCGTGCTCTATGGGGACAAGTCTGTTTTAAGAGACATCAATGTGTTCCTGCCGCCACGGTCTATCGTGGCATTAGTCGGACCTTCTGGTGCTGGCAAAACTACGTTCGTGGACACCTTGCTGCGGCTTGTTGATATCGATACTGGGATGATAACAGTAGGCGGGCGCGATATCCGGGATTTTAATATCCAGTCCTGGCGGGCTTGTTTCGGCTATGTCTCCCAAGAGTTGACCTTGATTAATGGGTCGTTGGCCGATAATATAAGGTTATTCAAGCCTGACGCGACCGATGAAGACGTACGTCTTGCCGCGACCTTGGCCCATGCACACGAGTTCATCGACTGCCTCCCAGCGGGGTACAATACTCCAGTTGGTGAAATGGGTTTGAAACTTTCTGGAGGACAGCGCCAGCGCATCGCGGTGGCGCGTGCACTGATCAACGACCCACCAGTTCTTATCTTCGATGAAGCGACCAGCGCGCTCGATTCGGAATCTGAAGAAAAGGTCATGGAGGCTGTTTACGAAATGCGCAGAAGCAAGACGGTCATCCTTATCGCCCATCGCCTATCGACAGTGCGTAACGCTGATGTCATCCTCGTCCTGGAGCATGGCCGTCTGGTCGAGCAAGGAGAGTGGGAGTCTCTCGTCCGACGGGGCGGGCGCTTCAGTGAGCTTTGGCAGCGTTTATCTGGAGGTTCTCCCGGGCAGGAGGTTCAGGAAACCAGGAACCCAGATACCTTCACCGCTCAAGCAGGTTAAGGGAGGATGTTGGCATGAAGATCGTATTGCATATCGGCACCCACAAGACCGGCACGAGTGCGCTGCAGTCATTCTGCGGACTCAATAGGGAGGCCCTTCTGGACCGCGGCGTGTTCTACCCCAAGCTGGCCAATAAATCCAACAGCTTCAATTTCCTGGCAGCCCGTATCGCCTTTAGCCAGGCTGATGAGGTGCGCCGTTTTTTTGCAGAAGCGGTAAAAGCGGCGCAGCGCGCCCATGTCGGGACCATTCTCGTCAGCGGCGAGTCCTTCTATGCCATGACCAGCCTTTTCTACCGTCTCTATGATCGGCCCTGCGGCGATTATTGGGAGCATGAAAGGCGATGCGTTGCGGCATTGCGCTTGTGCCTGCCCAAGGGCGTCGAATATGTCATCTACTGTTATGTCCGGCGCCAGGATCTTTTCCTAGAATCTCTTTATAACCAGTGCGTTAAGCACACGCCAGGATTCGGCGGAGATATTATGGAATTTCTGGGGTGCATGCACGAGACCTTGGACTACACACGTCAGTTGGAGATTTGGGGAGAAGTATTTGGACGTGATGCCCTGTATGTCCGGAGTTATGAGCCAGTGGCAGACCGCTTGCCTGAGGATTTTCTGGCGTGGGCTTTGAACATCGATCATGCTGAAGGCTTTTTCCCGCTGGGAGACCGAGTCAACGAACGTCTGAGTCGCGATCTGCTGGAATACAAGCGGATACTCAATCGCATCGGCATGTTGCGTGCTGATGCTGCGACGGCCATGGTCCAAATCATGGAACTTTCTCGGATCATGGGTGATGTCCGCAGCTACCACGATTATCTATCTCCTGAGGAACGTCAATCCCTGCTGAAGGGGTTTGCCGAAAGTCGTGCCCTATTGACGAATCGCCATCCTGAGGCAGGGTGCCTGGTACAAGACGATCCATCCTTTCATCCCACGGAATGTTCACCCTATCCGGGCCTCAGCGTCGAAGCCGCCTTGGAAATTGCTTATCGACATTTGCGCCTTGCTCGCCAACCAAAGGAAAGGCTGCAAGCCATGCTCAGGCGAGTTTACTATCCTCTGCGCCAACGATATGAATTTGTCGATATTCTTGTAGGAAGTATCCGCAACCTGTTACGGATTTGAAATTTTAAGCAAAGGTATTGATCAGATGGCGCGTTTCATCCTGCATATTGGACAGAGTAAAACTGGCACTACGGCTATCCAGCATTTTCTAGCGGCAAATCGGAGCGTGCTGCGGAGTATGGGAATCCTCTATCCGGATATCCGCAACAGGGGGGTTTGCCTTGGCGCGACTGACCATAATCTTGTGGCATGGTCACTGATCGGCAAGATATCCCCCATCGGGGTACCCTTCAAAGATTTTTTGGAGGGAGTGGAGGCGGAACTGCGCCAGTACTCTACTCTGCATACCGTGATTCTAAGTGCGGAGGCCTTTCTAGGAGAACCTCACATCTGGGATTTCGATTCAGAGGAGTTGTGGCGTCAGGCCAACCAGCAAAAAATCCAGACCCTGCACCGCTTGCTACAGGGGCATGAAGTTTCGGTTCTCGTCTACCTCAGACGGCAGGATTATTGGGTAAACTCGGCCTTCAATCATATCGTCAAGGTTGAGGGTTTGGTGGGAAGGTGTTTGTATTCGAACATCCAGGAACTCACCGAGCACTTGGCGCCACGGCTGAATTACGCTCAGGAACTCAGGGCTTGGGGCGAACACTTCGGTCGTGACGCCATGGTCGTCCGTCCCTATGAAAAGTCCCAGCTTGTCGATGGCGATGCGGTGAGCGATTTCCTGGTGCGGATCGGTCTCTCGGGCTGTAGCAGCCGGTTTGTACGGCCTAACTATCAGGAATCACGTAACCCGGGGCTGCCACGTGACGTCCTGGAGGTGAAGCGGATTCTTAACCGGGTACCAAAGTCGAAATCTGAGGAACGGGTGCTGATCTGGGCCTTACAGAAAATTGGCACAGAAATGCCCACCCCAAACCTAGAATGGGATTTCTTGCTGACATCTTCTGAGCGATGCGCCTTGATTGAGCGATACGCATCTGCGAATCGCGAGGTAGCGGAAAGCTATCTGGCTTCTGGGACAGGGGCGTTATTCCGTGACCCCTTGCCACACGCGAGTAAAGAGGCAGAGTACCCAGGGCTCCTTGCAGAGCGAGTTTTGGCGATTATGATACGACTCTATCGCACAGTGGAATCAATGAGTGCGAGGTGGCTGTATTGGCGGTATGTCGTGGGTGATCTGGCTCGGCGTCACTTTTTCTGTGGCTATATTTTTCTGCGCCCGATATACAGAAAACTTGTTCGGTGAAGCAAGTTGTAAATACTAATATATTAGCGATTTGTTGCTAGGCTTTGATTTGGTATTTCAAGACTGGCTTGTTAAAAATAGAAATATTTCCCCATTGTTGAGCTAATGACTAACCTCGGATCAATTCTAGAGATACCGCAAAAGCCTACCTGGCGGCGCTATAAAGACATTTTTTTACGAAATTCCCACATATCCATTTATCGGGCGTTGGAATACGAGGCACTCTCCAAGGTGCACTTTTCCGGACGGATCTTGGATTTTGGCGGAGGCAAACGAGCTCATTATGTAACAGCTCTGAAATCCTGGATTCGTGATGGGGTTTACGAGTCCGCCAATATCTCGGTCGAAATGGAACCGACTTACCTCATCGCACCGGGCAATGATTTGCCGGTTGCACCTGTTACTTTCGACATGGTTTTGTCAGTGAATACCCTAGAGCATATATATGACTTGGAGGGCACTCTTCGAGAGCTTATCCGTGTGCTTAAACCCGGTGGCCGTATCGTCCTCGCGGTGCCTTTTCTTTTTCGCATGCACGGATGTCCAGATGATTACAACCGCCCAACCGCCAGTTGGTGGCGAGAGGCGCTGCCACGATTTGGCGTGCAGGATTTGAGTATCACCCCATTGGTTTGGGATGTCATGACAACGGGCTTGTCAGTCACCGAGGGGGCGGGTCCTTTCAGCAAGTTGCGACGACTACTGGTGCCGCTCTATGGCCTGCTCTATGCAAAAGTGCGAGCACGGGACTCTGGCGAACGTTATCCTCGTATGATTGGCGAGTCCCTTGCCAATGTAGCTCTCGGATACGTGATCACCGGAGTAAAGCACCCATGAGTCGATACAGTCTGGCGGTCATTCGCCGTATTGCTATAGATCTGTTCAACTGTACCCGATTGATGGGCAATCCCCTGACGGCCTATGGTTATCTCCGTTCCGGTCAAAATCCCCAGATAGGTTCCTTCGGCTTGGGGCCATTTCACTTTCAGGGAAGGAAAGAGGATTGGATCGCCGTCCGTGAGGTGCTGGTCGAAGACGAGTATTCCTGTATTGAACGTTTGTTTCCTCCGGATGCCAGCCCTCGCGTTCTGGACCTCGGGGCGAATATCGGCTGCTTTGCCCTGCGGGTGTTTCTACGTTGCCCTATGGCGCAGGTAGTCTCTGTCGAAGCTGCGGACGATACATTTCAGATCCTGGAGGCTAATAAGCTGGCTAATGCTTCATTAAGCTGGCAAGTCCTGAACAACGGGGTGTGGCGAGAGGATGGCCCGCTTACCCTCATGCGCCGAGGAATATCAGTAGGGCATCGTGTGATCGAAGGGGCAGGGGACGACGCTGTTCAGGGAATTGCTCTACGGACGTTGCTTGGTAGGCTGGGCTGGGATCGGGTCGATCTGATCAAAATGGATATTGAAGGTGGCGAAGAGGCGGTCGTTCCCGCCGCCCTTGATGTCCTTCGTAACACCCGTGTTTTGATCATTGAAATACATAACGATCGTATCGATTCGGCTTCCATCCTGTCAGTTTTGCGCTCCGTCTATGCCTACCATTGGCAGCTTAACGACCGCAAGTCGAGCAAACCTTTGTACATCATGGCAAATGAGTTACTTGAACTCGGGACTGACGCCTGGAGAGTCGAGGTGTGATCGAAGCGACAGGGCTCGATTGAGGCAGTTGATATGAAAAAACTATCTCAATCATCCTTTTTTACCTAAAAAGGGCAGAGAGTTTCCAAGGAAACATGAAATGCAAAAAAAATTATACAGCAATTATTTTAATTGGCGGTGCCATATCTCTGCTTACAACAATAGTAAATATTTTTGTGTGTATTTGGTTGCTTATAGAAATGCGCAATTTCCACCACTTTCAAACCACAAGGTTAGCGGATCACCGTTTCAGTAATTTTGCGGGGAGGAGGGATAAACAGGGGGCTTTAACTTTATTTGATAAGTCGTCTGACAAAGGCTACTTTGAAATAGGGGCATACAATTTTGGATGGACATTTCATACACCCGACAGAATTGTATTTCATACCGGCAAAGAAGTCTCAATTTCAAGCTAGTTGGGCTTGCCTCGTTTTCAAGTTCGGAATCGTGAAGATACTGAAGGTGCCATTTGGATTAATGGTGAGAATGTAATCGGATCTCAATTTGGGCCAATAATTTTTGCTTTTGGTTCTTTCAATGGGGGATGGAAGGAATTAGCTCGCTTTACACCTAAGGGAGACTTTGCGCTCACAGCTAATCTCCTGATACAAAATAGAAATCTTTTGAATGAAATAGATGAACTCAAGATGAACGTATGAGAACTTTCAACAACAATGAACAGGACACCTAGATAACAAATGGCCAGCATGAATAATATCTCTCCAGCATGTATAGCACTATATTTTGGTCGAATTTTGCGTCTTGGTTGCCGAAGAGATTGATACTTTGCTATTCAATCTATGGGCTTTTACATTCTGATGTGTCGGTTATTCGCACTGGTTTGTTGCTGATGCCATGACGATAGTTTATGGCCTGTCATCGGTTGCATTGAGGAGATTGTTAACTTCTTGCCCTCATGAAACCATCATTACCAGCGTATCATGATGGTAGTGTTGCGGTTTGTTATAATAAGGCGAAATCATGGAACTTGATCCCGTAGAAACTCGAACTCCCACCAGCAACACTCGATTTGTCGTTTTGGATAGTTGGCGCGGGATCGCTGCGCTCGCTATCTCTGCATTCCATTTTCGTAGAACAACCGGCCTTGATGGTATTCCACTTTTTGACAATCTGTTCCTGTCCGTCGATTTTTTCTTTGTTTTGAGCGGGTTCGTAATTTCATCTGCCTACGGCAAGAGGCTTTTGGGTGGATTTAGCTTTGTTAAGTTTATGTGGCTACGCTTCGGTCGCGTATATCCATTACATTTGGCCATATTGCTGGCCTTCATCACGATGCAGATGATCGTAGTATATCATGCTCGTGGGACTGGTTGGTTCCCGGCGCCGCGTGAGAGCCTGGATACGGTTATCGGCAATTTTTTATTGGTTCATGGCCTCAATGTTTTCCCCTTTCTTACCTGGAACAAGCCCAGTTGGAGTATAAGTGTGGAGTTCTACACCTATATTATCTTTGCATTGACGATCGCTTTTGTTGGGCGCAAGACCTGGCTTTTGGCTCTAGGCGCCATGGTTGCATCGCCAGTTTTTCTTTTTCTGTTCAATCACGGCCAGAATATCGATGCAACACATACTTACGGTATCGTGAGATCGCTATATGGATTCTCAGTTGGGATTATCTGTCATGATATCTACGTGAGATGTACTGCTGTCAGGAGTTATTTGAAAGCCTGGGTTGTGCGTGGCTTTCTTCTTGAACTTGCGGTGCTTGCCATTGTGCTGGAATTCATTACATTGGCCGGCACCAGCATTTTATCCCTTGTCGCACCGCTGCTATTCGGTGTAGTTGTACTCACTTTTGCGATGGAAGCGGGACTGATTAGCAGGTTACTGGCTCTTCAGCCGTTTCTTCTGCTTGGCACATTGTCGTATTCAATCTACATGGTCCACATGTTCATACTGTCGTGGTGGCTTTTCATGTTTCGGGCAGTCCTGCAGAAACTTGGTGGAATTAATATGTACGAAACGGTCGTGCAGCTAGCCAAAAACACCATATTCTGGGAAGGACGCAATTATCCGGGCATGGTTATCATGACGGCGGTGATCGTTGCCGTCAGTTATGGGACCTATTTTTTGATAGAAATGCCCAGCCGTGAATGGTCTCGCAAAATGGCATTACGGTTTTTCCCCGTCGATCAATGAAGAACTTGAAAAAGAGAACTATCTTGGAAAACTTGGAGATGCCTATAAGAGAATGTTGGTCCAAGCAATGCAATTCACGGGTGGAGCGTTAGATTGAATCATCATCAGTTTGTGTCTGTGGTCTTTTATTTTCACCGCCTCTCCAATGCCGGTGGCGCAGAACGGATGATCTGTCAGTTGGCCAGTGATCTGGCCAAACGTGATTTTATTGTTCATTTGGTCAGTTGGGATAGCCCCGATGCAATGGCATTTTACCCGCTGGATCCTGCCGTGCGCTGGACCCGGCTGGGCTTTAGCCCGGGTACTTCCGACAAACTGCGCCGTACCCGTGCCCTTGCCCGATTGTTAAAGGACAACGATGTTCATGTCCTGGTTGGTTTCGTCATGAGTGGCGATAAAACAATTTATGCAGCAGTAAAGCTTGCCGGGGTAAGGTTGGTGGTGGCGGAGCGCAATGCCCCGGCCATGTATTGGCTGCGTTACAATCATATCCAGCGGTGGCTGAGTTTTGGCCTGTTGCACCTGGCCGATCGCATCACCGTGCAGATGCCGGGCTTTGTTACGGGTTATCCTGCCAGCCTTCGCGATCGAATCGAAATCATCCCGAATCCTGTGCCGGTTGCCTTGCATAAGGCGCGGCCGGGGATAGCAAATGGCGTTGGCCGATTTACTTTATTGACAGTCAGCCGTCTTGATGGCATACAAAAACGGATTGAATGTCTGATCAGGGCGTTCGCGCGGGTGGCTGCTGATCGACCGGCATGGGATCTGCGTATTATCGGCGATGGACCCCAACAGACCGAGCTGTATCGACTCGCTGGCGAGTGTGGTGTGGCGGGCAGAGTAAAGTTTGAGCCCGCTGCAGCTGACATATTTGGTGTCTACATTGGAGCCCATTTGTTTGCTATTCCCTCTTTGTGGGAGGGTTTTCCCAACGCCTTGGCAGAGGCGATGAGCCACGGTCTTCCTGCGGTAGGGTTTGCGGGGGCGGCGGGCGTGGCAGATCTTATAGATAAAGGTGGCGGTGGATGGCTTGCAAAGGGACTGGATGATGAAGCTGCGCTTGCAGTTACCCTTGGCCAGGCCATGGCAGATGGCGAAGAACGTACGCGCCGGGGTAAATTGGCTGTGCAGAGCATGGCAACATATGCACCTGACGTGCAGTTTGGTCGATGGGCCGCTTTGCTGAAGTCGCTGATTACGGAGCATACGCATTGACTCCACCCCTCGTCACCGTTGGCCTTACCACCTATAATTCCGCCGATACGGTCGAGCGGGCACTGCGCTCCGCACTGGGGCAAACATGGCGGCCCATCGAAGTGGTTGCGGTCGATGATTGCTCGACCGATGGCACCCATGAAATTCTTGACCGTCTGGCCGGACAGCATCCGGAACTGCGGGTGTTCGGCAATGCGGTCAACAACGGCGTTGCCGTCTCGCGCAATCGCATTCTGGCCGAGGCCCGGGGCGAATTCGTCGTCTTTTTTGATGATGATGACGAAAGTCTGCCGGAGCGCATTGCCGTGCAGTATGCGCGTGTTGTGGATTACGAGCGCGAATTTGCGGCCGGGGCGCCGGTGATCTGCCATACGGCTCGCAGACTGATTTATCCGCAAGGGGAGGAGCGCGTCGAACCAACCATGGGCCAGACCATGGGTCGACGCGCTCCCGCCGGGCCTGCCGTCGCCCAGCGCATTCTTCTTGGCACGCCACTGGAAGACGGATATGGTGCTTGTCCTACCTGCAGCCAGATGGCTCGCCTGTCCACTTATCGGTGCCTCGGCGGCTTTGATCCAGCGTTGCGGCGCGGTGAAGACACAGACTTCAACATTCGGTTGGCCGAGGCAGGCGGGCACTTCGCCGGCACCGGCCAACCGCTGGTAATCCAGACGATGACCAGAACATCGGAGAAAAATCTGGTTGAGGAATATCGCAACATGCTGCTGTTGATGGAAAAACACCGTGCCATTATGGATGGGGCCGGACAATACGACTTTTGCCGCCGCTGGATAGCTGCGAAACAGGCGTGGCTGGAGGGGCGGCATACGGCTTTTGTGCTGGCGCTGTCGTGGCTGGCGCTGAGCCACCCCATTCTGACAGGCCGTCGTCTGGCACTCTCTCTGCCTAATGTTGGGCTGAACCGCGCCTTCAGCCGCTTCCACAGCGACCGTTTCACGAAACCTTGAACTATGGCCATGAAATGGGCGCTTAAGATAGCAGCCAAATTGGTGATGGCTAGACTCCCTATTTCTTATACGTTTTGGAAATCGATAGGAGTGTTTCGCCATGGCCGCATGGATTTTGCGGACTACCCGATCAAAATATTCAAGCTGCATGTGGAGCGTGCCTACCCCCAGGGGCTTCCGCCGCAGTCGGTTATTCTTGAGCTGGGGCCGGGCGACAGTATTGCCTCTGCAATGATCGGCTGCGCCTATGAGGTGAAACGTGTATATCTGGTTGATGTGGGGAGTTTTGCAAGCACGGATGTTGCTTTCTATCGCTCTCTTGCGGCCGATATGGCGAAAAGAGGGATGAATGCACCGGATCTCTCCGGCGCGGCTTCGTTCGAAGATGTCCTGCATATCTGCAAGGCTGAATATTTGACCCATGGCATTTCAAGCCTCAGGGAAATACCTTCCGGAAGTATCGACTTTATCTGGTCGCATTCGGTGCTTGAGCATGTCCGGAAAAATGAACTGAAAACAATGCTGCAGGAGCTTAAGCGGGTCTTGAAGCCGGGTTCTCTTTCATCGCACAATATTGATTTTCAGGATCATCTCGAGGGCGCCCTGAATAGTCTGCGATTTTCAGAAAGGATATGGGAGTCATCTTTTTTCACTAAATCTGGTTTTTACACCAATCGAATACCTGCGGTTACGATGCACGGCATGTTCAAAGCCGCAGGTTTCGAAATCAAGCAGGAAGCCTTCGGGCAGTGGCCTACACTGCCAACACCCCGGACCTCCATGCACGCGGATTTTCAAGGGTATCGGGATGAAGAGCTGATCAATCGGACATCGCATGTCATGCTGAGAGCATGACGAAACGTATTCTGTAAACTTGGATAGACCTAAGCGCCATAACGTATGCCCGCAAATACATTTACCAACCTTGCTGCGCCGCGTATCACCATTGGCCTGACTTGTTTCAACGCCGAGAAGACCATTGGGAGAGCTCTGCAATCGGCGTTGTCCCAGGACTGGCCAGACCTGGAAGTGGTGGTAGTTGACGACGCGTCTACGGATGCCTCGTGGGAAATAATAAAACAATTTGCCACGAGCGATCTCCGGATCAAACCCGCGCGCCATACCGTCAACGGTGGGCCGGCGGCGGCCCGCAATACCATACTTGGTTCTGCTACGGGGGGCATTGTCGCTTTCTTTGACGATGACGATATGAGCCTGCCTGAGCGTGTCCGCATGCAACATGAAACGATGCGTGCCTATGAAGAGACGAGTGGAGCCAGGCTCATTGCCTGCTATGCCACTGGCCTGCGTCGCTACCCGAACGGCTATGAACTGCACATGCCTGCTATCGGGTCACAAGCAGAGATCCCAAAGGGGGAGACGGTGGCGGACTACCTGCTCTTCAATGATCGCAAGGAATGGGTGTTCTACGGGGCGGGGACACCAACCTGCGCACTGATGGCGCGCCTGTCGACCTTCCGTGCGGTGGGAGGGTTTGACAGCAGCTTGCGCCGGGTTGAGGATGTTGATTTCGCCGTTAGGCTGGCATTGGCAGGGGGACATTTCATCGGCTGCCCACAGCAACTTTTCGTGCAACACGCTACCGTCGCTTCCGACAAAACGCCAGGCAAGAATCTGGAAGCTGAGCTGCTTCTGATTGAAAAACATGCCGAGTATTTAAGGCGCCGAGGCCGTTACGGCTATGCCCGAGATTGGTTCCGGATCCGGTTTTATCATTTCAACGGCCAACGCCTTAAATTTTTGGCTGTGCTGGCCGTCTTTCTTTTGCGTTATCCGGTGAGCGGGATGAGGCACCTGATGCGTTCACTCCCCGGGCGGTGGGCGCATGAGCGCAGCATGCGCAACAGGGCGGGGGTGCCGCGATGAAAATTTTATTCATCAGTCGCCTGTTCCATCAGGTTTCAGGCGGCGTCGAACGCATGGCGATCGCCTTGATGAACGAGCTATGCCTTCGCGGTCATGCTGTTGAGCTGCTTTCATGGGATCGAAGCGATGCGGAAACCTATTATCCCCTCGATAAACGCGTAGTCTGGCATCGGCTGGATATGGGGGATGCCAATGAAAAAGCAGGGTGGCGATTGCGTCTCCAAAGGCAACTGGTAATCCGGCGTTTGCTTGGGCGCTCCCGTCCGGATATCATGATTGCCTTTCAGCATGGGCCATTCCTGACAGTGGCTTTGGCGGCATTGGGCCTTGGTATACCTGTTATTGCGGCTGAGAGAAATGCGCCGCAACGTTTTGATCATTTACGGGCGGGCAGGAGACGGGAGCTGATTTTTCAAACGTTCCGGCTGGCTGACCGCATTACCGTGCAAATGGCTGATTACATCGACGGGTATCCGTCCAACCTGCATGGGCGCATCGTCAGCATACCCAATCCGGTGCGTCCGGCCATGGAATTGGCAAAGCCGGCAGGGCGGGCTGGAGAGGCGAAGCGATTATTGTCCGTCGGCCGCCTGAGTTATCAAAAGAACCAGGCGGTACTGATTGAAGCTTTTGCGAAACTTGCCGATTTGCTGCCCGAATGGCGTTTGATTCTGGTTGGCGCCGGGGAGGATGAGTCGAAGCTGAAGCGCTTGGTCGTAGAAAAGGGATTGGTGGATCGCGTTGAATTTGCCGGGGCTGTAAAAGAGGTAGAGCGCTTCTATCTTGATAGCCAGCTTTTCTGTCTGTCCTCGCTATGGGAGGGTTTTCCCAATGCATTGGCGGAGGCGATGTCGCATGGCCTGCCGGCTGTCGGATTTGCAGATTGTGCCGGCGTCAGGCAGATGATCTTCAATGGGAAGACAGGGCGGCTGGCGCAAGGGAATGGTTCTGTGGATGCCCTTGCCGCTGCACTGCTGCCGTTGATGGAGGATGAGGCGGCCCGGCAAGACATGGGGGCGGCAGCGGTACTTGCCATGACCCGATTTGCTCCACAGACTGTTTTTGATCAATGGGAAAAGCTGTTCCTCGAGGTCTATGGCCAGTCATGAGATTACTTTTTGCGATCAAGAGGTTAAGTTCGGCTATTGGCGGGGCGGAGAGAGTTCTCTGCACGGTATGTTCTGGGCTCGCCCAGCGTGGTCATGATGTTACCGTCGTCACCTTTGACCAGGCGGGTGGGCAGGCTTTTTATCCTTTAGATGCGCGGGTCAAGCGGATTGATCTGGGTATTGGCGATTCGGCACGCAAGGCGCGCGTGGGTGAGACGCTGGGCCGGATTTCTGCCTTGCGGCGGGTTGTGATGGGAGAGGGGCCGCAGGTAGCGGTGGGCTTCATGCATTCGATGTTTGTGCCATTGGCGGTTGCTTTGGCAGGTACCGGCATCCCCGTGGTGGGTAGCGAACACATCGTGCCAGAGCATTATCGAACGAGACCTCTGCAGTACGCCTTGCTGATTGCGGCGGCACCATTTTTGTCGAAGGTGACGGTCTTATCCGAGTCGATTCGGATTCGCTACCCGGTTCCCATGCGGCGGCGGATGGTCGTCATGCCTAATCCTGTCATGACCGCAAGCGGGAAAGCCGAACCCGGCGCTGAGAAGACGCGCTATGTCTTGTTGAATGTCGCAAGACTCGACACGCAGAAAGATCACGCCACGCTTCTGCGTGCTTTCGCGCAGATCGCCGCAGCCTATCCTGACTGGGAATTGAGAATAATCGGGGATGGGTCATTGCGCGGCGAGCTGGAAAATCTGGTTCATGAGCTGGGACTGTTGAAGCGAGTAAGCATGCCGGGCGTCACGTCTGAGATAGGAGATGAATACCGTGGGGCTGATGCCTTTGTGATCTCTTCCCGTTATGAGGCCTTCGGCCTCGTCACGGCAGAGGCAATGACTTATGGCCTCCCTGCCGTCGGTTTTGCAGATTGTCCCGGAACAAATGAATTGATTCAAAACGGCAGCACTGGTTTGCTTGCAGCTGCCGGTCTTGATAGAGTGAAATCTTTGGCCCGGGAACTTGAGCGCCTGCTGTCGGATCCGGATCTGCGACGGCGATTGGGTGATGCGGGAAAGTCAGCAATAGACCGCAGTTTTTCCGCTCGGCATGTTTGTGATTTGTGGGAAAGATTGTTGGAGGAGGCAGGTGGGAAATTTTAAGCTGAGGCTTGGTTCCCCGGTGCATCTATTTACGTAATTTCAGTTGATCCTGACTGGGTTTTGAATGGAACAAGTTGGTGCTGTGAAGATGGAAAAAGCTAAGCGTTATCAAGTACTCGACTCATGGCGCGGGGTTTGCGCATGCATGGTCGCGTTGTTTCATTTCAAAACGAACAGCCACACCTATGATTTGCCGTTTTTTCGTAATGCATATCTTTTTGTTGATTTTTTCTTTGTCTTGAGTGGTTTTGTAATTTTTGCCAACTATGAGGAGAGGCTCAGGAAGGGATTCGGAGTGGTCCGCTTTTTGGTTATGCGGTTTGGCAGGGTGTATCCATTACATTTTGCTGTCCTGATGGCTTTCATCGGCTGGGATATTGTACAGCTGATTTTCCCTCAGGTGGCAAGCTTCGCAAAATATGCACCATTTTCTGGCCCCGGGGAAACTTCTGGCTATATCGTTTCGAACCTGCTGCTGACGCATAGTCTCGGTTTGCATGATTATCTGGCGCTGAACGGACCAAGCTGGAGTATCAGCACAGAGTTTTACGCATATGTGCTGTTTGCACTGGCAATCGTCATATTTCGTAATCGGATTCATTTATTTCTGATCGCCTCGGTAATTCTGTCGCCAGTTTTTCTATATATATTTTCACCTGGGTTCATGGATACTACGTACAGATATGGGTATGTACGATGCATATATGGTTTCAGTTTGGGTGCGCTGATTTGGCTGTTTATGGATCGGAGCCGGGGGCTGTTTGGTGATCCTAATATTGGGAAAAGATTTTTGGCGGTTGCTGAGGTTGTGGTTTTGTTTTTGGTGATTCTCTATGTGTCGTTCGCGGGTACCGGTCCGTTATCTCTTGCAGCCCCCGTAGTTTTTGCTTTGACGATATATATTTTTTCATTCGAGGCGGGCCTGATTTCGATTTTGATGCGAACTCGTTTTTTTCTGTTCCTTGGTTTGTTGTCTTACTCCATCTACATGAATGAGATTTTGGTGGGGGGAAAATTTTTCTTCGGCCTGGCGGGTGTGGCGGAAAAGAAATTGTCCGTCTATGTATTCTCCTCGGTAGGGGGTGTAAAGAGGCTTGGCATAGATCTTTGGCAGGGTGATTTATTTAACATCCTCTACTTGGCAGTCCTTGTATTGTTCTCCTGGTTCACCTACAAGCTGGTAGAAGAGCCGGGGAGACGTTTTTTTCGAGGCAGGGTAATTGGGAAATAACGTTCATGTATAGGAAAGAATGCCCTTTGCGCAACAATCGGTTCAATAACTAATGTGTGGAATTGCCGGTTTTGTATCTGCCCAGCTTTCCTCTAAGCAGCATATGTTGGATGCCGCCCGTTGTCTGGCAGGCCAATTGAAACATCGAGGCCCGGATGATGAAGGGGTGTGGGTGGATCCTGCGGCTGGTATTGCACTTGCGCACCGCCGGCTGGCCATTCTCGATCTCTCGGCCGCCGGTCATCAGCCTATGCTGTCGGCTTGCGGCCGCTATGTCGTGGTCTTCAACGGGGAGATTTATAACCACCTGGAGATCAGGCGGGAGTTGGATAATAGCTGTTTATTCAGCGGCCATACTGCCGCAGGAGAAGGCGCCCTCTGTCAAGACGCGGCTCACGTGGAGTCGTCCTCCAGGATAAATGAACGTTTGCGCGGAGGGGCGGGGTGGAGAGGGCATTCGGACACGGAAACCCTGCTGGCTGCTATAGCTGTCTGGGGTTTGGAGCGTACGCTTCAGAAAACCGTGGGTATGTTTGCCATCGCCCTGTGGGACCGTGAGGAGCGGGTTCTGTATCTGTCCCGTGACCGCATGGGTGAAAAGCCTCTCTATTACGGTTTGCAGGGGGGCGCTCTGCTGTTTGCGTCTGAACTCAAGGCATTGCGGGCCTACCCCGGCTTCAGGGGCGAAGTTGACCGGCAGGCCTTGACCCTCCTGCTGCGTTACAATGCGATTCCTGCCCCGTATTCGATCTACCAGGGCATTTTCAAGCTGCTGCCCGGCACGGTGTTGAAGATAACGCAAGCCGATGTTTTAAAAAAACAACTGCCTGTGCCACGGCCTTACTGGTCACTTCGGAAGGTGGCGATGGACGGACAACAAAATCCATTTGCAGGATCCGATGTCGAGGCGAGAGAGGAACTGGAGCGTCTGCTGCGGCAATCAATCGCTGGCCAAATGATCGCCGATGTGCCCCTGGGCGCGTTTCTCTCCGGAGGCATTGATTCATCCACCGTTGTGGCTCTGATGCAGGCCCAGTCGGCCAGGCCGGTGCGAACCTTTACCATCGGATTCCATGAGTCGGGGTACAACGAGACGGAACATGCCCATGCTGTGGCGGCTTATTTGGGCACTGACCACACAGAACTGTTTGTAACTCCTGCCCAGGCGATGGCGGTAATTCCACGCCTGCAGGAACTTTACGACGAGCCGTTCGCCGACCCCTCTCAAATCCCTACCTTTCTGGTCAGCGAGCTGGCGCGGCGGCATGTCACCGTCAGCCTTTCCGGGGACGGCGGAGATGAGCTTTTCGGCGGTTACAACCGCTATGTGCGGGCGGCGTCTTTATGGCGACGAACATGCTGGCTGCCACATAGCGTGCGTGCGGCCTTGGCTGGGGTGCTGACTACTATGCCGCCCGCTGTCTGGGATACGGTTTTAGATGGGCTCGGCAGATTCTTGCCAAGTGGTTGGCGCTATGCGAATCCCGGGGATTTGCTTCATAAATTCGCAGAAATCCTCGCGGTAAAATCGTCGGAAGAAATTTATACGTGTCTTGTATCGCATTGGAAGCGTCCCTCTGATGTGGTGAAAGGGGGGGGAGAGTCAACGACAGTGCTTGGCGATCGGGGTTGGTCTCCGGATTTGCCGGATTTGGAGCATTGCATGATGTATCTGGATTCGGTCTCCTATCTGCCAGACGATATCCTCGTCAAGGTGGATAGGGCCGCCATGGGGGTCTCTCTGGAAACCCGGGTTCCATTTCTAGACCACCGTTTGGTGGAGTTTGCTTGGCAGCTGCCCTTGTCCATGAAGATTCGTGATGGCCAGGGCAAGTGGCTGGTACGCCAAGTGCTCAATCGATATGTGCCGCGCAAATTGATCGAACGCCCGAAAATGGGGTTCGGTATTCCACTCGGTGTCTGGTTGCGCGGACCGCTGAAAGGGTGGGCGGAAGGCATGCTGGATGTGTCCCGTCTGGCTGGAGAGGGATTTTTCATCCCAGATTCTATTCAGGACATATGGCGTGAGCACTTGAGTGGGAAACTAAACAGATCATCAGCCCTTTGGGGAGTTCTGATGTTTCAACAATGGTTATCCGCCATTGAGCATAGGAAATAAAGTGGAAATAGTAAGTGAATTGTTGTCCTCAAATCTTATTCAAATAATAGAGACTTTCTGCGGCGGGGCTCTGGGTTATCTTGTTTTATTGTTTCTGCCCAATCTTCGAGTGGTTGGTTCAAACTCAATGGGTGGAGACTGGGTTTGTGCTGGCGAAAATAATAAATTTCCCGTGTGGATTCTAAAATTCTCTGTATCTTTTGTTGCCACTTCCTTATTGATATCATTTATTTTTAACCTGGGAGAGGTTTATCAGTATTCGTATTGGTACAAAAGGACTTTTTTTGTTTTTGGTGACGGCTTCCCTTTTGTATTGATACTGCCGCTCATTATTTTTGCGCGCCATGGGTCATGGCGTTTCTTGTCGGTCATCTTCCTTTCTCTGTTTCTCCTTGGCGGGAGGATGGTGTTAGCCGCGTCCATGATTGCGATGGTTGTGGTTGCATTTGAATCAAAGATGCGTCGGCATTTTCTTGTTAAGGTATTAAAAAGTATTGGGTTGGCTCTTTTTGTCTATTTTGTTGCGTTAATATTTTCAAATTTTTTACAAGAAGAGGGGAGGGGAAACCGTTTTCAAAGCAATTTTAATCCGCTAATTTCAAAAATCGAAAAATACTTTGATGTAAAAATAAATATAAACAATGTACGTGGTCGTGGGAATAGCTCGAGTTTTGAGAAATTGTATAACACCCAGGTACACAGCCCTCTTCGCCAGCGCATCTTTTCAACCATTGGTGGTGCTTGGATGACCTCTCAGGGTGGGTTCCACGGGGCAGCATATCCCTCCACCCCGGAAAAATTCGCTGATCTAATGATAGCCTCTAACCCATATGGTATTAACGAAAAATATTCAATTACCTGGAATGAATGGCAACGTATGAGGGCGGTACAGCATCCATATTTTAATTTCGGGTCTGGGTATGGTTGGTTTGGCATGGGAGCGGTGCTTTTGTTATTTTGTTGTTTGTGTTTAATGGGGATTGCAAATATTTCATCGGGTCGTGACAGCGGGTTGTGGTCGTCATTAACGGTTTATTTTATATTTACAGTGCTTATTAATCAAACACAGCCGTGGATTCAGAGTGGTTCAATATTACTTTTTCTAATGGGAATATGCGCCGCGCATATTTTAATTGTGTTTAGTCAACATCATCGGATGATAAAATGATCAGAAATTCGTTATGCCTAATGGGGGCATTGCTCTGGTGAAATGTATATCAACTCAGAATCTGCTCAGGTATTATTTGCCGTGAGCTTGCTGTGCAGCCGATCATCCGTTATTTGCGCTTTTATAGGATTTGCATGGGTCAAAAACTGTTATTTGTCGTTACTGAAGACTGGTATTTTATTTCACATCGTTTACCCTTAGCAATTGCCGCACGAGAGAAGGGCTATGAGGTGGCCGTGGCGACTCGGGTGAATCGCTACGGTCCGGCGATCGAAGAGGCAGGGCTGCGCCTTATTCCTCTGAAGCGTCTACGGCGTGCGAGCCTCAATCCATTTCGGGAACTATCGGCACTCATGGAGCTGGCAGCGATCTACAGACGGGAGCGTCCTGCCCTGGTCCACCATGTTGCGCTCAAGCCGGTCGTCTATGGTAGCCTGGCAGCATGGATGGCAGACGTTCCCGGAACAGTCAATGCGTTGGCCGGATTGGGATTTGTCTTTTCTTCTCGGAGGCTATTTGCGCGGGTCTTGAAACCCTTGCTGATTCTAATTTTTCGTTTGCTTCTCAACAACCAGAACGGATGCCTAATCGTGCAAAATAGGGACGACCTGAAAGTGCTGACTGAAAAAGGCATGGTCTCCCCGGCTTATATACGGCTCATCCGTGGGGCAGGAGTGGATATGGATCGTTTTAGCGTCAGACCGTTAGGCGAGGGGAAGCCATTGGTGCTCCTTGCCTCCCGCATGCTCTGGGATAAAGGTGTGGGCGAGTTCGTTGAGGCGGCAAGGATTCTTAGAGGGCAGGGGTTGGAGGCGCGTTTTGTCCTCGTCGGCGATACCGATACCGAAAATCCGACAGCCATATCTAGGCAGCAGTTGGCCATTTGGCAGTCCGAGGGGGTAGTCGAATGTTGGGGCTATAGAGAGGATATGCCGGAAATTTTGTCACAGGCTCATGTAGTTTGTCTCCCCTCCTTTTATGGAGAGGGTATTCCCAAGGTGCTGATTGAGGCGATGGCGTGTGCGCGACCGATCATCACCACAGACATGCCTGGTTGCCGCGAGTTGATACGCGAGGGCGAGAATGGTTATGTCGTGCCGCCGCGTGATGTCGATGCCCATGCCGAGGCCCTTGCCAGACTTCTGAAAGATCATCCTATGTGCGTGCGTATGGGTATGGCCGGGAGAGGGATCGCTGAGGCGGAATTTTCCGTGCATCGTATTGTCTCGGAAACGCTGGATGTGTATCGGGAACTGTTGCCTTGATGCGCGTTATGGTGACTGGTGCAACCGGTTTTGTCGGCCGAGCTCTGTGTGCCGAATTGATGGTTCGCGGCTACAGTGTGCGAGCTGCGCTTAGGCAAGTTGAGGCCAGGCAGGAGTTGTCAAGGGGTGTTGAACCTGTTATTGTCGGCACAATTAGCGCCGCGACGGATTGGCGTGCGGCGTTGGCTAAATGTGATGCGGTTGTTCATCTTGCTGCACGAGTACATGTGACGCGAGATGAGGCGAGTGACCCAATGGCGGAGTTTCGTGCAGTGAATGTCGATAGCACGCTAAACCTAGCGTTGCAGGCTGCTGCGGCGGGCGCGCGACGGTTTGTGTATCTCAGCTCGATCAAGGTGAATGGGGAGGTAACGCAGCCCAATTGTGCTTTTTCCTCTGCCGATGTTCCAGCGCCTCTCACCGCCTACGGTATTTCCAAGCTGGAGGCCGAAGATGGGTTACGGGCTCTGGCGGTCAAAACTGGGGTTGAAGTTGTGATTATTCGCCCACCTCTTGTTTATGGGCCAGGGGTCAAGGCAAATTTTCTTTCCATGATGCGTTGGTTATGGCGGGGTATTCCTCTGCCGTTGGGGGCTATCCACAATCGACGTAGCTTAGTGGGCTTAGATAATTTGGTGGATTTGATTGTTACTATTATCGACCATCCTGCTACGGCGAATCAGACCTTTCTAGCATGCGACGGCGAGGATCTTTCGACAACGGAACTATTGCTGAAAATGGGGGACGCGCTAGGCAAGCCGGCGAAACTGATATCAGTACCTGCCGATATATTGGTTTTAGGTGCTAAGCTACTTGGCAAGCCTGAAATTGCTCAGCGCTTGTGCTGTTCATTGCAAGTAGATATTTCCAAGGCGCGAAAATTGTTAGGATGGATGCCACCTGTTAGCGTGGATGAAGGTTTTCGGCGTACCGCTAGGCACTTTTTGGCTTCACTGTCGGGCCGTTGAGAGGTGGTCCTTCGAATAGGGCCGTCGTGTAAGGTGAAAAAAATGACTGAAGCAGTATTATAATAAAGATGAAGCGGGATCAGGTTTCAGCCGGACCCAATGCCAAGGTGCTCTTGGACGCGCTCAAAGGGGAAGACGGTCTCTGACGTAACTGTCGGCGCGGCACAGTCTCCACTTCAATTACGAAAAAAATGGAGGTGTGAATGTGTTGATTTCCTCTATTGCCATTCGACATCAACTTCAAAGGAAAATATATGGAATTGAAGAATATTCTCATCACCGGTGCCGCCGGTTTTATTGGTTTTCATCTCTGTAAGAAGCTACTTGCGCGCTCAATTAATGTGGTCGGGATCGACAACCTCAACGATTATTATGATCCGGAACTGAAACGAGCTCGCTTGACGCTCCTGAAGTCATCTCCGTTTTTTAAGCATGTCGATGCGGATATTGCTGATCGGCATGGGATGGCCAACCTTTTTGCTGCGAATCAATTTGATGCGGTAGTTAATCTGGCTGCCCAAGCAGGGGTGCGATATTCATTGGAAAATCCATATTCCTATGTTGATACCAATTTGGTCGGGTTTGTTAATGTTTTGGAGGGGTGCCGTCATTCCGGGGTTCGACATCTGGTTTTCGCCTCTTCGAGTTCGGTGTACGGTGCCAACACGGTTCTTCCTTTTTCAATTCATCAGAATGTAGATCATCCTGTTTCTCTGTATGCTGCGACCAAGAAAGCCAATGAGTTGATGTCCCATACCTACAGCCATTTATTTGGATTGCCGACAACTGGTCTTCGTTTTTTCACAGTATACGGTCCGTGGGGCCGGCCAGATATGGCGTTGTTCCTTTTTACTAAAGCAATTCTCGAGGATCGTCCCATCAATGTCTTTAATCATGGCAAGATGCAGCGCGATTTTACCTATATTGATGATATTGTGGAGGGGGTATGTCGGGTTATTGATCTGCCTCCTGTTGCGAATCCCGCCTGGGATCGGACTAATCCCGATCCAGGTACCAGCTATTGTCCCTACCGGGTTTACAATATAGGCAACAATCAAAAAATCGATCTAATGCGTTACATAGAAGTGCTGGAAGATTGTCTTGGCAAGAAGGCTCAGAAAAATTTCCTGCCCATGCAGCCTGGGGATGTTCCTGCCACCTTTGCAGATGTTGGCGATCTGATTCGCGATGTCGGCTTTAAGCCGAACACCTCCATTGAAGAGGGGATCCGGCATTTTGTGGACTGGTATCGGAGTTACTACCAGGTATAAGATGTAACGGGTTTTTGTTAGGCTTTCGCCAAGGGGAGAAGCAGGATATGAATATAGCGATCATTGGTTCGGGCTATGTGGGGCTGGTAACCGGGGCTTGTCTTTCCGAATTCGGGCATCAGGTCATCTGTATGGATAAGGATCCCGGAAAAATATCGATGTTGCAGGAAGGTAGAATCCCCATTTACGAGCCAGGTCTTGAGGCCTTGGTTGCGAAAAGTGTTAAGGGGGGCAGGCTTTGTTTTACTACTGATTTATCTCAAGCCATGGCTGATGCGCAGGCGGTGTTTATCGCAGTGGGCACTCCCTCGCAACGACGAGGTAATGGTTATGCTGATCTTTCCTACATATATGATGCGACCCGGGAGATTGCCGTCTTTATCAGAAAATATACGGTGGTGATTGATAAAAGCACGGTTCCAGTGGGTACTGGTAGACAGGTTGAGCGGATCATTAAGGAGACCAACCCGGATGCGGATTTCGATGTTGTCTCCAATCCGGAATTTTTACGGGAAGGGGCGGCTATCAATGATTTTATGCGACCGGATCGGGTCGTGCTTGGTACGGAAAGTGGCCGGGCTACTGAAGTGCTTAAGGAAATTTATAACCCATTATATCTTAACTCCACGCCGTTTGTAGTTACCAGTATTGAGACGGCTGAACTTATCAAATATGCTGCTAATGCTTTTTTGGCAATGAAGATAAGTTTTGTTAATGAAATGGCAAACTTATGCGAGTCTGTAGGTGCGGATATCGTTTCATTGGCCAAAGCGGTTGGGTTGGACGGGAGAATCGGGAGCAAGTTTTTGCATCCAGGGCCTGGTTACGGTGGTTCCTGCTTCCCCAAAGACACACTGGCTCTTCTGCGGATTGCACAGGAACACGGGAGCGCGTTACGCTTGGTTGAGGCTACCGTGGAAGTGAATTCTGCACAGAAGGGGAAAATGATAAAGAAAATTCGGAAGGCACTGGGTGGGTCGGAAGTCGGCAAAACCATCGGAGTGTTGGGTGTTACTTTTAAGCCGGAAACAGACGATTTGCGCGAAGCGCCTGCACTCACCATTCTTCCAGCGCTTCATGAGAAAGGCGCTAAGTTGCAGGTCCACGATCCTCAAGGGATGAAGGAGGCTGCAAAAATTTTACCGGAGTATACCTACGTCGGAGACGCTTATGCCGCCTGTGCAGGAGCTGATGCCGTAATTCTGCTTACGGAATGGAATCAATATCGGGCGCTTGATCTGGAACGACTTAGGAACGCTATGAAAACACCGCTCTTTATTGACTTGCGGAATGTCTATGACCCGGAGAAGATGCGAGAGTCTGGTTTTGTATATGTGGGAGTTGGGCGGAAAGCAAGTGCGTGAACGGCAAAACTAAATTTTTCGTGTACAGGAAATCAACTAAGGCCCATTTGGTATGAAATATCAGCTTCGTAAACTGAATTTTTGGATCGTGCTCTGGGTTGACCTGCTGCTGTTGATCGCTGCACATCTGCTGGCCTACGTAATTCGTTTTGATGGCGTTGTGCCTCCGAAGCAGTGGGCCAATATCTCCGCTGTCCTCTGGGTCCTTCTTCCCTCCAAGTTGGTGTTGTTTTATTTGTTTGGGTTGTATCGCGGGATGTGGAGGTACACCTCCCTAGCGGACCTGCTGAACATCCTCAAAGCCTGCGTGGTTTCTGGGTTTATTGCTTTGGGCGGCCTTCTGTTGTTGAATCGTTTTTCCGGATTTTCCCGGTCGGTTTTTTTGCTTGATACTCTGCTGACCTTTTTTTTTATCGCCGGGTTCCGTATTAGTCTCAGGCTTTCTTGTCAGAATGTTTTCTGTCTGCCTTTTCTCCAATTTTCTGCCAGCAACCGTCAGCGCCGCAAGCGGTTGCTCATCATCGGGGCAGGCGACGCGGCCGAGAAGGTGACTCGGGAAATCAACGACAACAAGGGACTGCCTTACATGGTAGCCGGGTTTCTGGATGATCATGGTGCTAAAATCGGCCAGCAAATCCACGGGATTCCGGTTCTCGGTCCCATTGCGGACATTTCGGAATATGCGCTTAAAACCAGGGCTCAGGAGATTCTCATTGCCATTCCCTCGGCCAGCCGTGACCAGATGCAGAGGATTGTCGAGCTGTGCCGGGCCAGCGGAATTCCGTTTAAGACATTGCCCGGGTTGGGGGAGTTGATCAGCGACCGGGTTTCCATCAAGACCATCCGTGATGTCTCGTACAAGGATCTTCTGGGGCGGCCGCCGGTGCGTCTCGAGTTGGAGCAGATTGGCGAGATCCTGGGAGGGAAGACGGTTCTTGTTACCGGGGCCGGGGGCTCCATCGGTTCGGAGCTTTGCCGCCAGATCGTCCGTTTTCATCCCTCCACCCTCATCCTCATGGACGCTGGCGAACAGAACCTGTATCAGATCGAGATGGAGCTGCTCCACGAATATGGCTTCAAGAATTATGTGGCCGTGCTCGGCAAGGTGCAGGACAAGGCGTTGCTGGAGTCGTTGTTTTCGCATTATCGGCCAACCGTGGTCTTTCATGCCGCGGCCTACAAGCATGTGCCCATGGTCGAGCGCAACCCCTGGGAGGGGGTGTACAATAATATTTTCGCCTCCAAGCGGCTGATGGAAGTGTCGGCGCGATCCGGAGTGGAGCGATTTATCGTGATCTCCACAGATAAGGCTGTGCGCCCCACCAATGTCATGGGCGCCACCAAGCGGATGACCGAGATTCTCATGCAGGGTTTTTGCGAGCAGGTTAATGCCTCCGCGTCAGAAACCCGATTCATGGCGGTGCGTTTCGGCAATGTTCTTGGGTCCTCGGGTTCGGTTATTCCCCTGTTCCGGCGGCAGATCGAGCTGGGCGGCCCGGTTACCGTCACCCACCCGGATATGACCCGTTATTTCATGTCCATCGAGGAGGCGAGCCAGCTTATCCTTCAGGCCGCAACCATGGGCCAGGGCGGGGAGGTTTTTATCCTGGAGATGGGGACGCCGGTGCGCATCGGGCAGATGGCCCGCGATTTGATCCAGCTCTGCGGCAAGGAGCCGGATACGGAGATCGAGATCATCTATACCGGGCTTAGGCCAGGGGAAAAGATGTACGAGGAGCTGATCACCGAGGGCGAGGGAATAGTGAGCACCGGCCATGAGAAGATCATGGTGCTGCGCGGAAACGGCGCTTCCCTGGAAGACTTGCATGAATCGTTGGAAAATCTCAAGCAGTTCGCTGCAAACCATGACGCCGAGGGGATCAAAGCCGAGCTTGGCAAGGTGATCCCCGAGTATACGTCCCAGGCCAGTGAATCCGTCCTGCCCAAGGGGTGAGTCTGGCTTCCGGTGGGGCATCTTTTGGGAATCATTGGGAAAGTTTTGAGTGAGCACGGCATCTCGTCCTTCGGGCCATTTTGTTCTTTGCAAGAAGGAGCGGGTATTGTAAAGTGGTGCCCCATTGGCCAGCGTGCCAGGTTGTTTTAGAAAACGCTGGAGAGGTGACCGAGTGGCTTAAGGTGCACGCCTGGAACGCGTGTGTGCGGCAACGTACCGTGGGTTCGAATCCCACCTTCTCCACCAGATATTTTCCGGTTTGATAGCCGGGTCCTGCGCAACAGAGACTTGCGAACCCCGCCAGGTCCGGGAGGAAGCAACGGTAGTGAGTAACTTTGTGTGCCGCAGGGGTGCCTGGCTATCATTTTTTTTGTAACTGTCCATCAGCACCACATCTGCTTTGTCATCGGCCTGCTCATGTGCACTAGCACACTTCGCAGACCTCTTTCGCGCATCTGTGGCAGCAGCAAAGCGGCGCTGCTGAACAGTTACATTCCGTGGTTAATGCGATTTTTTTTTGGCATTAAGCTGGATAGTTTTTTTACCGCTCGGGAGGCGGCCCCTTCGCCATCCCTTCCATGTCCCAAGAAACACCGGTGTCTGACACCTGAGGACTGAAAATGTCCTACCTTGTTTTAGCCAGAAAATGGCGTCCCCAGAATTTTGATGAGGTTGTCGGGCAGCAGGCCGTGGTGCGCACCTTGCGCAATGCGCTCACCCGTAACCGGGTGGCCCATGCCATGTTGTTTTCCGGGGTGCGCGGGGTTGGCAAAACCACCCTGGCGCGGCTCATGGCCAAGGCGCTCAACTGCCAGCAGGGCGAGCCGGATGTGCCCTGCAATCAGTGCGAGTCATGCATGGAGATCATGGCAGGCAACGCCATTGATCTGCACGAGATCGACGGCGCTTCCAATCGCGGCATTCAGGAGATCCGCGAACTCAAGGAAAACATCCGCTTTTTCCCCGCCAAGGGCCGCTACAAGATCATCATCATCGACGAAGTGCACATGCTCACCACCGAGGCCTTCAACGCCCTGTTGAAGACACTGGAAGAGCCGCCGGCCCATGTCTATTTCATGTTCGCCACCACCGAGCTGCACAAGATTCCCATCACCATCCTTTCCCGCTGTCAGCGTTATGAACTCAAGCGTGTTCCCTTTGCCGAGCTGGTTGCTTTTTTTGCCAGGATCGCCGGGGCGGAAAAGGTCGCTATCTCCCCGCGAGCCCTGGAGATGATCGGCCGGGAGGCCGAAGGCAGCGTGCGGGACGGTCTGAGTCTTCTTGATCAGCTCTTTTCCTTTGGCGGGGCTGAGATCAGCGATGGTGATGTGGCGCAGGTTCTGGGTCTGGTCGACCGCCGGGTCTATGAAAATCTGGCCCGTGCGCTCCTGGCGGCCGATCTGGCAGGGTGTCTTGATCTTTTTGAACAGAGTCAGGCCGGGGGCATGGATCTCAAGCGATTTGCCAATGATCTGCTGGGGTTTTTCCGGGCCTTGCTGATCGCCAAGGTCAAGGCTAATCCCGAGGAGCTGCTGGATCTTTCCGACCAGGAATTGGCCGCCATCAAGGATATTGCCGCGGGCGCCAGTCAGGAAACGTTGTACCAATATTTTTCCCTGCTGTTGAAGGGGAGTGAGGAGATGCAGTACTCTTCCCGCCCCCGTCTTGCCTTGGAGATGGCGTTTGTCCGGGCCACCCAGGCCGGGCAGATCGTGCCGGCGGCCACCCTGTTGGGGCGTCTTGACGGATTGCTGGCCGGAACCACCCCTCTGCCGCAGATGGCTGGCAGGCCGGGATTTCAGGGGATTTCCACGGCCGAGCCTGAACCAGCTGTGCCCAAGGGTATGCCCCGGCCATCGGTCACCCCTTCTTCCGAAACGTTTCCGGAACAAAAAAAAAATGAAATAAAACCTGAATCAACACCCGTGCCGGAACATGGCAGCCAACTCCCTCCTGTGCCGGAGGTTACCCCTCCAAGGCGGGAGGTAACACGGCACTGGGAGGCGTTTGTTGAGTATGTCAAGGAGCGGAAGCGCTGGATGGCGCCTGTGCTGCAACTGTGCGCCATGGCCCGGGATGAAGGGAACGAATTGGTCCTGAAGTTTGATGACCCCTCGGACTGCAAACTATTGCAGGAACATGACAACCTGAAGCTTTTGCAGTCCTTTGCCCTGGATTTCTTTCAGCATGATTTCCGGGTCGTTTTCAAGGTGCGTGACGCACAGGCTGTCGGGGATGGCGGTGGTGATGAAGCGGAGAGCCCCCTTGCCGACAGGCGGGTTCTGGCCAATGATCCCGTGGTGCAGATGACCGCCGAGATTTTTGGCGGGCAGGTCGGCGGTATCCGGACCGGGTCCAAGTAAAAGTGAAAAATGAAAAGTTGAAAGTGAAGAGCTGCGGGGGCAGGTAGTCGCTCCTGCCATCGGCGCAGTGTGTCGGAAAGTTAATGCCGGAGGTATGCGGATGGATATGAAACAGATGGTGAAGCAGGCGCAGCAGTTCCAGCAACGCCTGACGGATATGCA
>JBAZCG010000032.1:0-32198 GCA_041671085.1 Desulfurivibrionaceae bacterium
AGGGGGCGCCTCTTCTGCAAGGACCTCCTCCAGTTCATCGGCTTCGAGGATTTCCACCTCCTCGTCAAGGATCTCGGTGTCATCCGGCTCTTCAGCCACGACCTCCTCGATTGCGTCTTCGTCGAGAACCTCCACCTCCTCCGTGAGCCCATCCTCTGCGAGCCCGCCTTCTTCCGCGCCCAGGCCCTCGCCAGGGGGCGCCTCTTCTGCAAGGACCTCCTCCAGTTCATCGGCTTCGAGGATTTCCACCTCCTCGTTAAGGATCTCGGTGTCATCCGGCTCTTCAGCCACGACCTCCTCGATTGCGTCTTCGTCGAGAACCTCCACCTCCTCCGTGAGCCCATCCTCTGCGAGCCCGCCTTCTTCCGCGCCCAGGCCCTCGCCAGGGGGCGCCTCTTCTGCAAACACCTCCTCCAATTCATCGGCTTCGAGGATTTCCACCTCCTCGTCAAGAAACTCTATCTCTTCTGTGAACTCATCCTCTGCCAGCCCGCCTTCTTTGCCGCCCAGGCCTTCGCCAGGGGCGCCTCCCCCCGGCCCCGCAGTCTCGGCGGTACTTTTTCTCGGGCCTGTCTCCGGTTCAAGACCAGCTATCTTGCGTAATTTTTTTTGCGTTTCCTCGAATTCCGCCAGGAGATCTTTGACCTCCTCGGTGTCCTGATCCTTGATGTTTTCGGAAAAAAACTGTTTGAAGGCTGCGAACATGTCGTGCAGCAGATGCGGGGAGTTTGGCGAAATCCCCATCTGTTTGAGGAGATCATCCTTGCGTTCTTCGGAAACAATGAAGACATTGTCCCGGCCCAGAATGATGCCTGCCTGATTTTTTCCTGCCTTGTCGAGGTCCTTGAGGGATTTGTTGAGTGCGGACTTGAGTGAACTGAAATTTTTCTTTTTGGCTTTGAGTTCGTCGCCCTTGCAAGGTCCCCAAATTTTGTGGACGATCTCGTCGGTGGGGATGCTGGTGATGGACTGCAAAGAAAGCTCGTCAACGAAATATGAGCGGATAACCTTTGCCAGCTCCGCTTTGAGGGTCCCCGGTTTCAGCTCCAGGTTGTCAAAGGTTTCATCGATGCCTTGGAGAGTGAACAGGGAAGGCATGGGAGCTCCGGTTCAAAGGGTTGGATAGCTGCGGAAAGGCTGAACGCCGGTTTTTCCCGGTGTGGCGACTTCTTCTCAAGGCCATCATAATTCATTGTGTAAAATCGTTGCAGATTATATGCTATTTTTCGTGAAGGAAACGGAATTCCTTCACTGTTTTTTGTGTGACAAGGCCTTTTTATCGTTGGGAAATTCGTGGGGAGAGAGCTGCATGGTAAAGCCCGTAGTCATTGTCGAGGCGGCGGCCAAGGCAAAAACTTTGGAAGATCAGCTTGGCGGAAAAGTGGAAACCATCTTGGTGCAGGCGGCTCCGGCCAAGGCGTCTTATGTGCCACCCAAGGACCATCTGCATCGGGAAAAGCCGCATTTTGATTTTGCCCCGGAGGACAAGGAAAAAATATTTCTAGATAGACTCCGGGCCTGCCAGGGCCGGGAAATATATCTCGCTCTTGATGGTGATTGGCGGGGGGAATATTGGGCCTGGCTCATCAGCGGCTATTGGGCCATGGTCGCCCCCGGCAGTGAGCAGCCAAAGAGGCTTGGATTGACCGGCCTTGCCGGCGAGGTGCTTCGGGAATCTTTTCGGAGGGTGGAGCCGGTCAGCGACGAGAAGGGCGCGGCGACCTATGTCAAGATGCTTTTCGAGTCCTATTTGGGGAGGCACCTGCAACGCCTTCTGGGTAGCCGCTCCGGTCCCAATGGCCTTCCGCTTAATTATCCGAGTCTCACCACCATTTTTTTGCTGGCGGAGAGGGAAACTGAGATTCGGATGTACACTCCGATCGCCAGATGGAAAATAAAGGTCAAGATCAGCAGTGAGGCGGGGAATTGTATGCTTAGTCTGCATGAGGCATACGGGGTCACGGATGACGGGTTTCTCCGCAACGAGAAAGAGGTACATGCTGCCATCAACTTGTTTAACAATGAATTGTTTCAGGTCCGTGAAGTGGTGGGGTCACCCCTTTCCGTTGCTCCGCCGGAGCCTTATCAATTTATGGAATTGCTGCGGGATGGGGTTGCGCAGGGGGGGCTCTCGCCGTTGGCGACCATGACCGCGATTCGCAACCTCTATTGCGGGGTGCAGGTGGATGGCAGATGGCTGGGGCTTATCACCGCATTCCTTCCTCCGGCGATGGAGCAGGACGCCACAGTCGCCTTGTTTGCCAAAATCAGGGAGCAGGTCGGCAAAAGGTTGGGAGCTGATTGTCTTGGGTCAGTGATTATTCAGGAAGGCACCAGGGGGTTGATCCTGCCCACCGAGCCCGCGCTTGGCCCGGAAGAACTTTCCGGGAAGCTGGGGCCCGCAGAGGACAAGATCTATCGGTTAGTCTGGGCCAGGGCCCTGGCGAGTCAGATGAAAGAGGCGCAGGGGGAGCTTCTCGCTGTGACGGTGGAGGCCGGGGAAGATTGTCTCTTTCAGGGCAGCACCAAGGTTTTGGCGGATAAAGGGTTTCTCGCCATCTATCCTGGCTGTCAGGAACATGAACTTTTGGCGCCACCCTCTCCTTTGGCCGGTGTGCAACTGGGGCAGTCGCTATGCTGCGTGCAGATCATTCCGGAAAAAAATACCGGCCTTCCCCCTGAATATTACAGCTTTGAGGGGTTGTCCACCGATCTTGCCGATTTTTCCCTGGAGATCGACGGCATGACCGTGGCCATGCTCCAACAGATGCTCGACAATAATTATCTCAGGATGATGCCGGATGGATCCTTCCGCTGCGCTGAGAACACCATCAAGCTTATCAGCGTTATGAACCGCGCTTTTCCGACCATGAAGGGGATTCAGCTTTCCGCCTATCTGGCCCAGACCATTGAGGAGGCGGTGAGCGGCAGAAAACTTTTAACCTTTGCCTTGCAACAGTTTGATCAGACCATGATGATGCGGGGCGAGGTTTTGGTGAAGATGGCGATGCCGGTTGCCACCCAGAAACGGGGGATCAGTTCACGCAGCGTTATCAGGCTGCCTGAAGAGGGGGCGCCCGCAAAGCTCCAGGATTCTGGAGGAGCAATTGTCCCCCCGGTCCAGGCGCCGGTAATCGAGGAAGCGGTGCAGGTTTTGCCGGTGGAAGAGGATGATTCCGCAAGCGGTGTAGCGGAGACGGTCGAGCCTCAGAGTGAAGAGAGAATATCCGGCAGTGAGGGGGCCCTGGAGCCCTTTGTCCTGAATGAACCTGCTGCGGCGGAACAGGTTGTTGCGCCGCAGCTTGCCGCAGCCACGGAAAAGATGTTTGCCGAGGCCGCGACTACCATGGACGAGCCGACATCTCCGTCGGCAGAGGCGCTTTCTCCTGCGGTGGAACCAACTCCAGGGGGGGCGGAGCCGGGCAAAACATGCCCTGACTGCGGCAGGCCGCTGTTGTTGAAGGAAGATCGCTTCGGCAAGTACTGGTACTGCTCGGGGCATCCCGAGTGCCGATATTCTGCCTCCTACGAAAAAGACGGCGGGGCTGGGCTGCTCTGTCCGGTCTGCCAAATTGGCACCGTGGTGACCAAGCATACGCCGACTGGGAAGATTTTTTATGTTTGTCCCGAGCAGGATTGTGAATTCATGGCTTGGTCCAAGCCCCATGCCATTGCCTGTCAGGTATGCGATTCGCCGTTCCTGGTGGAAAAAAAGAATCCTGATGGCCGGATTTCCCTGCGATGCCACAGGGCTGGCTGCACCTACACCCGGATCTTGCCTGGAGTTGGCGGTGTGGCCCCTGAACCTGCGATCAACGCGCCCCTGAAAAAGAGAGTGTTGGTGCGCCGCGTTGCTCCGGGAAGCGGGGGTGCTGGCGGGGCAACGAAAAAGGTCCGTATTGTCAGGAGGAAGAAGTGAAAAATAGCAGCTGACAGCTTAAGGCTATCGGCCGGGATGTTACTTGAGGATTGTCTCCATGTAGGCCAGGATCTCTTCGGCGAGTGCCGGGTTGTCAAGCAGCAGGGAAAACTCATGGTTGTATTTTAAGGCCGACTGGGTGAGATTGTGGCTTCCCACCAGGCAATAGCGCCGATCGATGACCGCCAGTTTGGCATGCGTGGTCCGGCTGGGGGAGTCGAAGAAAACCGTGACCCCGCCTTTTCTTAAGGCTTGGGCCGTCTCCTGGTTCGCTTGGTTGAGGGCTGGGTCATGGCTGGAATATTCCAGGATAACCCGCACCTCCACCCCCCGTTGTCTCGCCGCCACCAGATCCTTGACAAGCCCTGCCGGTTTGTTGTCTCTTGCTGGGTTTGTTTTAAAAAGAAACATGGCGAGATCGATACGCTGGGTCGCGCCTTTGATCAGCGTGGCAAAAGTGTCGCCATAGGATGTATCGGTCAGGGCCCGGACTGCACCGGGTTGGGTAGAGATTTTTGCCTTCAGTTGGGTGTTGCTCGCCAACGCTGGGCCTGCGGCAAGCAGGCAAAACAGGAGGATGGCCGCTAAGGATATTGGGCGGGCGAACATCCTCCTGGGTGGGATGTCTGGAGAAATCAGCTGGGCCACCAGGCTACGCCCATCCGGCGGATGAGGTTGAAGCCGCCGCCCAGTACCAGGTTGTTGGCCAGCCCCACATGGTCCAGAAAGATCTGGATTTCGGAAGAGCGGGTGCCTGCGTCGCAGATGATGAGCATGGTTTTGTTCTTGGGCAATTCTTGATGGCGATCCCGGATCTCAATGTAGGGGAGAGAGAGCCACCTGTCCTTGGTGTATTTCTCGACAAAGGGTCCGGCCTCGTTGGGATGGCGCAGATCAAGGGCCACCCAGTCGGGATGGCTGGCAAAATCGTCCATCCAGTTGAGAAACTCCCTGGTGCTCACATAGCGCAGTCGTCCGGCACACAGGTTGTCGGCCACGTTGGCCGTGGCATTCAGGGCGTCGAGGGCCGTGGCAAAGGGCGGGGCGTAGGCCATTTCCAGCTGGCTGAGGTCATCGATGGTGCCCCCTTGGCCGATAATGCCGGCGGCTGCGTCGATCCGGGCCAGCACCGCGTCGCTCATGGGGCCGAAGCCTTGGCAGCCGAGAACCTTGCGGGTCTTGGTGTCAAAGATGAGGCGCAGCGGGATCACGGCCTGGCTGGGGAAAAAATGAGCCCGGTCCGACTGGGCAGTGGTCACGGCGGCAGCGGCAAAACCCTCGGCCAGGGCTGCGTCCAGGGAGAGCCCTGTGGCGGCGATGCAGCGTTCGAAACCCTTCATGACGAAACTGCCGATCCAGCCCTTGTACTTGGTGGGAATACCGGCGATGTTGTCGCCGACGATCCGGCCTTCGCGATTGGCTAGTGAGCCCATGGGGGCGATGGAGCCCTTGCCGGTGATGATGTTTTTCACCTCGATGCAGTCTCCTGCCGCGTAGATGTTCGGGTCCGAGGTCTGCATCCTCTCGTTGACCACGATGTTGCCCATGGCCGAGACGAGCAGTCCGGCTCCCTGGGCCAGTTCGCTTCTTGCCCGGACGCCCACGGCCATCACAACCAGATCCGCCTCCAGGGTCCGTTTGGGGGTGACAACCCGGCAGACCTTGCCGTCTTTTCCCTCGATGGCCGAGGCCCCCTCGCCGGTGAATACCTCCACCCCACTTTCTTGAAGGTGCGTTTCCAACATGCGGGCGAAATCCCAGTCAACCAACCGGGGCATAATTTGGGGCATGAACTCGAGGATGGTGGTTTTGATTCCCCACAGGTCGGTGAAGGCTTCGGCCATCTCAATGCCGATGGCGCCGCCGCCGATGACCACCACTTGGCTTACCTCGCCTTTGGCGATCCGTTCTTTGATGGCAATAGCCTTGTGCAGGTCGCTGATGGTGAATACCCCATCGAGATCCGCGCCGGGAATGGGCAGGACGTTGGGCCGGGCGCCGGTGGCAAGGACCAGATTGTCGTAGGGGATGGACTCCTGGGTGCCGGAGGTGAGATCCTCAACGAGCACGAGTTTTTCTTTGCGGTCGATGGCCAGGACAAGGGTGTTGGTCCTGGCCGTGACTCCTTTGGCCTTGAGAAAGAAAGCCTCGTCCCGGGTCATGTGGAAGCTGGTGTTGCGCAGTTCCTTTTCGTCGGAGACATCGCCGGAAACAAAGTAGGGGATGCCGCAGCCTCCGTAGGAGATCAGGCTGTCTTGATCGATGATGGTCACCTCGGCATCGGGCAGGAGGCGTTTTACCCTACAGGCGGATTTAGGCCCGGCGGCAACCCCGCCGATGATCACGATTTTTTTTCCCATGGCAACAGTCCTTATTATGAAAAGTGAGTGCTAAAATATGTCGTCCGAATGCGCGATAGCCTATCGTGATTGAACCCTTCTGTCAAACCTTTCGGTAACTTTTTGGCTGGCTGTTTAAATGTTTTCTTTTTTACTTAACTTCCAGCTTGACACCCGGTTTCCTCTTGTTTATTGTGGGCATATGCACAGAATAGGGCTGCGGGTGCGTGCCCGCCATTTCAGGGAAAACAGGAAGAATGCAAGGAGTGAATCATGCAGCAGGAAGATCTGTACGTTGCGGAAACCAGCAAGTCCCCGGCTGTTTTTGCCCAGGATTTTGACCGGGTCGCCGGGAAATACGGCTTTATCATTAACAACGCCGAGACCATGGATATGGGCAAAACCTTTCGGGAGCACGGGGCTGAGGCCGGGGCGGATTTTGATCTGCACATGATCCAGATCTGCAAGCCGGAAAAAGCGGCACAAAGTCTGGCCGCCAATCCGGAGCGCGCTGTCCTAATGCCCAAGTTTGTCATGGCCTTTTCCAAGGACGGTAAGACCCAGCTGCGATTTTTGAGTTACAACGGCGGAGACATCAGCGCGGTGGTTGCCGACGAAGTTTTTCCCGGTTCGCTGGCGCAATCCTTCCAGAAGATTCGCGAGATGATTGACGAGGCACGATAATCGGAAGGGGTCAAAGTTTTTCTGTAAATTCGAGATGGCGAGGAGCATTCTATGTGGAATTTTTTGATCAAGATCAACCAACGGCTGGTGGTGGTGATTCCGGCCATGATGGCAGCGGGCTACCTGTTTGGGCTCGGCGCCGCCCCTGCATCCTTAAGTATTCTCAAGGGGCTGATCTTGCCCTTTACCTTTCTCATGGTCTACCCCATGATGGTGACCCTGAACATCAAGGCCTTGCAGGACGGGATCAAAAATGTCCGGCTACAGCTTTCCGCCCAGTGCATCAACTTTCTCGTTGTCCCCTTTGTCGCCTATGGCCTGGGGCTTATTTTCTTCCGGGACCAGCCGTACATGGCCCTGGGGCTACTCCTTGCCTCATTGCTGCCCACCAGTGGCATGACCATCTCCTGGACTGGTTTTGCCAAGGGCAATCTGGCCGCCGCCGTCAACATGACCGTTATCGGCCTTACCCTGGGTTCGCTGGCCACCCCTTTCTATGTGCAGGCGCTCATGGGTGCCAAGGTGGATGTTGATCTTGCGCTGGTGGTCAAGCAGATCGTGATCATTGTTTTTCTGCCCATGCTTCTCGGTTATCTCACCCGACAGGCGTTTTTAAAAAAATATGGGGTGCAGGCATTCAAAAAAACTTGGGCGCCCCGTTTCCCCTCCCTGTCCACGGTGGGGGTGCTGGGCATTGTCTTTGTGGCTATTGCCCTGAAAGCCAAAGGGATCTCCGAGAACCCGGCCATTCTCGGCGGTATCTTGGTGCCGCTGCTCATCATGTATGGCTTGAATTTTGGTCTGAGCACCGTGATCGGCAGGATGTTTTTTAAGCGCGGCGACGCCATCGCCCTGGTGTACGGCACGGTGATGCGCAATCTGTCCATCGCTCTGGCCATCGCCATCAATGCTTTCGGGACCAAGGGCGCGGATGCCGCCTTGGTTATTGCGGTTTCCTATATTATCCAGGTTCAGTCTGCGGCCTGGTATGTGAAGTTCAGCGACAAAATTTTCGGACCCGCGCCCAGCGCAGAGTGAAAGAACGAACAAAAACAAACACATTGCAAGAGAGAAGGAGAAATATCATGGGCAAGAAACGGATAGCGGTACCATCAAACAATCCAGGCGGGCTTGAGGGGGGACGTTCCGAGCATTTCGGGCATTGCGACCTGTTCACTCTGGTCGATTTGGAAAACGGCAAAGTTGTTGGGGTGAATACGGTTCCCAGCGTCGCGCATGGTGCGGGCGGCTGCATGGAACCGGTGGGCGTGCTGAAAGAGAATGGCGTGCATGCCATTCTCGTGGCGGGGATGGGGGCGAGACCGCTTCAGGGCTTCGCTCAGGTCGGTATTGAGGTCTACTTTGCCGCCCGGCATGCTTTTGAAACGGTCGCCGAGGTTGTCTCCGGCATGGTCGAAAATAAGCTGATTCTGATGGAGCCCACCCAGGCCTGCAAGGGGGGCGGCAACTGTCACGGTGAGGGGCACTGAACTCATTTCTTAATTTCTTCCTGGAGCGCGGGGCTGTCTTCGATGATGAGGGCAGCGCCCTCCACCAGAGCCTGGGCTACCTTGCGCCGGGCCGTGGTCAGAATTCTCTGCACTGTTCCCCGTGATATTCCCATGCTGCCTCCGGCCTGCTCCTGGGTCAAGCCCTGCAAGTCGCAAAGCCGCAAGGATTCCAGCTCATCCTGGAGAAGCGGGATGTGCTGCAATTCCGCCAGGGGGATGCGGGTGGGCTTGAAGGCTTTGCCGCATCTGGAGCCTTCGCAGTGGCGTATTTTTTTTGGTCTTGGCACAGGAAATTCCTCGCGGGTAAGTCATTGTAACAAAATAAACTTGGCGTCGTCTGGATAACGGGAGTGGCTTGCTTTAAGGGGTGGCGTTACTGTACAGGAAAAAAAAGAGGAGATAAACACCTTCGTGCGCTTGCCGGTTCAGGATAAAAAAATCGCATCAAAAGAGGATGTCGCCGGCGTTGGATTGCCTTTGAAAATCAGGCCGGAACGTCAAGTGTGGTAAGGGAAAAGAACAAAAAAGCACAGAGGTGAAAACAGGGGTTAAAAGCATGTCATTTTTTATTGACAAAGAGTGCGGCACTGGCTATGGTCCTCTGACTGAATCACTGTTCACATTTTGCAAGTTGTTACAATCGCCCTGCCTCGAAAGCCCCCTCCAGTGCTGCGAGTGGGAAATACCGGTGCGGGGCGAACTGTTTATTTATTGGAAACCTATTAATTTACCTTAGTAAGGGAGGAATCGACAATGCCGAAGCACGATACGCCTTTGTTGGACGAGCTCGAAAAAGGCCCATGGCCGAGTTTCGTCACTGACCTGAAGCGTCAGGCAGAGAAAAAACCCGAATGTTTTGATATTCTGGGTCAGCTTGAGCTGTCTTTCAGAGACAAGATTACCCATTGGAAACACGGCGGCATCGTTGGTGTTTTCGGTTACGGCGGCGGTATCGTTGGCCGTTATTCGGATGTGCCGGACAGATTCCCCGGTGTGGCCCATTTCCACACCGTACGTTTGAACCAGCCTTCCAGTAAGTTTTACAGCGCCGCGAAACTTCGCGACATCTGTAACCTCTGGGAGAAATACGGTTCCGGTATGACCAACATGCACGGTTCCACCGGCGACTTGGTTCTGCTCGGTACCACCACTCCGAACCTGGAGCCCCTGTTCTACGACCTGACCCACAACCTGAATCAGGATCTCGGCGGTTCCGGCTCCAACCTGCGTACCCCTGAGTGTTGCCTCGGTCGGGCTCGTTGCGAGTGGGGTTGCTACGACACCCAGGATCTCTGCCACACCCTGACCATGCATTACCAGGACGAGATCCATCGTCCGGCTTTCCCCTATAAGTTTAAGTTCAAATTCTCCGGTTGTCCCAACGACTGCGTTGCCGCCATCGCCCGCTCCGACTTTGCTGTTATCGGCACCTGGCGTGATGACATCCGCATCGATCAGGCTGCGGTTAAGGGCTACATCAAGGGCGAGTTTGCTCCCAACGCTGGTGCACATTCCGGCAAGGACTGGGGCAAGTTCGACATCAAGGCCGAGGTTCTTGACCTCTGCCCCACCGGCTGTATGTGGATGGAAGGCGATAGCCTCAAAATCGACAACTCCGAATGCACCCGCTGCATGCATTGCCTCAACGTAATGCCCCGCGCACTGCGTCCCGGCCTCAAACAGGGTGCAACCATCTGTGTTGGTGCTAAGGCCCCGATTCTTGACGGCGCTCAGTTCGCCACCATGACCATCCCCTTCCTCGAGATCAACAAGGATACCGAGTACGCAGAGGTTATCGAAGTTATCGAGAAAATCTGGGATTGGTGGATGGAAGTCGGCAAAAACCGCGAGCGCGTTGGTGAGACCATCATGCGTATCGGTCTGCCCACCTTCCTGAAGGTCATGGACGTTACGCCTGTGCCGCAGCATGTGAAAGAGCCCCGCTCCAACCCCTATGTATTCTGGCAGGAAGACGAGGTTGAAGGCGGCTTTGAGCGTGATGTTGTTGAATTCCGCAAGCGTAACGCCCAGTAAGGTGCGTGGCTGTTGTTTGATACTACATTGAACTTATTTGATTTCACGATATAAGGAGGAATTATCATGGGTTACGATCCAGCGAATCCGATGGCCGACAGAATCACAGACATCGGTCCGCCACATTACGAGCAGTTTTTCCCGCCGGTAGTTAAAAAGAACTACGGCAAATGGCTGTACCACGAGATCATTCAGCCCGGCGTTTTGATGCACAAGGGTGAAAGCGGCGATGAGTGTTACACCGTTCGTGTTGGTGCTGCCCGTCTCATCAGTATTGAATTGATCCGCGAGATCTGTGACGTTGCCGATGCGCATTGCGATGGCTTCGTCCGTTGGACCACCCGGAACAACGTTGAGTTCATGGTTGACTCCAAGGCCAAGGTTCAGCCCCTGTTGGATGACTTGAAGGGCCGTGGCAACCGTTTCCCTGTTGGTGGAACCGGCGCATCTGTCAGCAACTGCGTTCATACCCAGGGCTGGATTCACTGCCATACTCCGGCTACCGACGCTTCCGGCGTGGTTAAGGCGGTTATGGATGAGCTGTTCGACTACTTTGTCAGCCACAAGCTGCCGGCTCAGGTTCGTGTTGCTTTGGCTTGCTGCCTGAACATGTGCGGCGCGGTTCATGCTTCCGACATCGCCATCCTTGGCGTGCATCGTAAACCGCCGATGATCGACCACGATGCGATCAGCGGCCTCTGCGAGCTGCCCCTGGCTATCTCCGCCTGTCCTCTGGGTGCGGTGAAGCCCGCCACGGCGAAGAACAGCAAGGGTGAGGACGTCAAGTCCGTTAAGGTAAACGCCGAGCGCTGCATGTTCTGCGGTAACTGCTACACCATGTGCCCGGCCATGCCTTTGGCTGATCCGGATGGTGACGGTATTGCGATTCTCGTTGGCGGTAAGGTTTCCAACTCCAGGTCCATGCCGATGTTCTCCAAGCTGGTTATTCCTTTCCTGCCCAACACTCCGCCCCGGTGGCCTGAGACCGTTGCCGCAGTGAAGAACATCCTTGAGACCTACGCCAAGGACGCCCGCAAGTACGAGCGTGTTGGTGAATGGGCCGCCCGGATCGGTTGGGAGAAATTCTTCGAAAAGACTGGTATTCCCTTCACCATCAAGTCCGTTGACGATTATCGTCTGGCCTATGATACCTGGAGAACTACCACCCAGTTCAAGTTCACCAGCCATATCAAGTAAGGTGAACTGTCTTCACTAGAATCAGGGTCAGTGGTTCCTTTGTTCTGTGAACTGCTGGCCTTGTTCTTTTGATTGTTTTGATGTGCTTGCTAAAACCCTTATTCAAAGGAGTAAGTACCATGGCATTAAGCAAAGAAGAGTTAAAAGCAGCTATCCTTGAAAAAGCGATGACTGGCCCCAAGGCTCAGCTCTACGTAAAAGATTTTTATGCTTGTGACCCCGAAGCCGGTCCCCGTGACGTGAAGAATGCGGCCAACGATCTGGTAAAGGAAGGCAAGATGACCTTTTGGTCCAGTGGCAGCACCACCATGTACGCTGCACAAGGCCGGGCCAAGGACGAAGAACATCGTTAGTCTTTGTTTTCCAGCTGATATATGAAAAATGCAGAGGGTTTCCTCTGCATTTTTTTTTGTGATGTTCCTGCTAGCTTTATTGGGAGGGGAGGCTGGTCATGTTCAATGATTTGGACACGCTCTTTGTTGCCATTGATCAGGCATTCGAGGCCGTGCGTCAGGCGCATCCCGAGGCGATCACCTGCGGAAAAGGGTGTGCTGACTGCTGTCAGGCTGTATTTGATGTGTCACTTGTTGAGGCGGTCAATCTTCAGGCCCATGTGCAGCGGCTGGACCCAACGGTTCGGGAAGCGATAGCGGTTGCGGCGCAAGAGGCCCGGAAAGCCTGGGAGCAGATCATGGGTGCGGGTCTCGATCCGGCCGTGGCCAGGATCAGGTGTCCGCTTCTTGATGGACAAGGGCTCTGTCTCTGCTATGAGGCACGCCCGGTAAACTGTCGGACTTACGGGATCCCCACGGTAATTGACGGCAAGGGGCATGTCTGCGGCTTTTCCGGATTCGAGCCGGGAAAAACCTACCCCACGGTCAATCTTGCCTCCCTGCAGCAAATCCTCCACAACCTTTCCGTCCAAATGGCAGGAGAAGAAAAGGGCGCAAACCGTTGGCCCATCGCCTCGGTGATTCTTGAGCCGTCGGTATTCAGCGCTTTTGCTGCTGGCCCCATTGCCGCAGGGAAAAAATAGGCTTTTATTCGCGGGGAAATCTCCCCGCGCTTGTTAGCCCTTCTCGGTCTCCGCCGCTTTTTGCAGAAACTTCTCCGCATGGCGGCTGTGTTTGAAGCTTGTGTGGATTGCGGCTATTGTCCGGTATGCATCCGCCGCCTTGCTCTTTTCCCCCTTGACCAGATAGATTTCCGCAAGAGTTTCCAAAGTATCCACTGAACCCTGGGGATTGCGCAGGGCGCCGTATTCATCCAGGACCTCGTTATACAAGCGGATGGCCTGGTCGTAGTCCTTGGCGTCGTACATGAGCTTGGCCTTTTTCTTTTCGATGGAAAAAAGGCTGAAACGATCCGTGTGTTTCTGGCAGATGGCATAGACCCGGTCATAGTGGCTCATGGCCGTGGCTACATCGCCGCGTTTCGCGCAGATATCGCCCAGCTTGTCCGCCGCATTGGCAACGCCGTTTTCATTGCCTTCGAGCTCAAAGGCGATGAGCGCGTTGTGGAAGGCATTGGCAGCCTGGGCCGGTTCGAGGTTCTTGAGAAACTCCTGGCCGGCCTCGTAGTCGAGTTGGGCCTGGCTTTTTTCTTCCTTTGTCTCCTGTTTCTGCTTGTGCTGTTCAGTCATTTTTTGGCTCTTTTGCTTTGTGCAGCTGGGCCAGTGCTTCCCTGGCAAGTTCCGCCACGGTGGTATGCACGGGTTGTCCCTGCTCGTAAATGGTTAATTCGGCTTCATCGCCGGTCAGTTTTTCAATCTCGCTTTCCACCTCGGTGGCGGTAATCCGTCCCATAAGCCGGACCGCATGCCCTCTGGTGATTGCCTCGGGGTGGGTGACGAAGGGAAAGAGGCTGTAAAACGGGGTGGCGCGGACCAGGTCCGGCCTTTTTTCCGCGAGCGTTCCCAATGCCCATAACACTTGAACCCTGGTGGAGGGAACGCCACGGTGCATGAGCAGATGTCTGGCAAAGGCGCCGAAGATGTCGGGACGCGCGGCGATGATGGAACCGATGGACTCCAGAAGCCCCCAGTGGGCGGCGGCGGAATCGGAACAGGCCTCGTACAATCGGTGCAGCAGGTCGCTCACCGCTCCGGGTTTCCGGGTGGAGAGCCGCCGACAGACCTGGCCTAGGACATGGGCGCATTGCCAGCGCTTGCCCTCGTCCGGGTCATAGAGCAGCCGCTGCATGAAACGCAGCGTCTTGAGATCGTCGAAGGCCAGGTCAACCAGGCCGTCGATGTCCTGCTCCGCCACCATCCGAGTGACTGTGACCTTGTCGGCCCGCTTCTTTTTGCGCTTGGGGTCGCGGGGTGGTTCCATGGGTGGGAGATCGCTTGCCGGATCTTCCTGGCACAGGGCGCTGTCCTTGGCATTCTTGTCCGTGTGCAACCGGTTGGCAAGGGTGGCTAGCTCCCGGTTGAGCCGGACGAAATAGAGAACCCCCGACACCTTGCGGCCATCGACATTCTTGGTTTCAAAGACCTGATGGGTCTGCTCGTCGTAGTTGTCGATGCGGCCGGTGAGGTAATCCTCATCGGGCAGCAGTTCCCAGGCCAGATCCCAGTTGTCGTCGCAGGCATGGACGATGGCCTCGACCATGGCCGCCCCCACATTGAAGCCGGTGGGGTCGCAGGTATAGGTCGCGCCGCATTGGCACTCGCCCATGGTGAATTCGTCCAGCTTGCGCTGCACCGGTTCCTGGGGGCGGCCCACATCCTGGCCGCAGAAGGGGCACCAGGGCCGGAGCTTTATCTGTGCGTCTTTTGCCATGATTACAGCTCTTTCTCTATGGCCTCGACCAGGCGCGGGTCAACCGCATAGCCGAGTTCCTTCGCCTTGCTCAGCGACTTTTTGGCTGCCTGGAAATCATTGTTGTAATAGAGCGCCACCGCGAGATTGTTGTGGGCCATGGGGATGTCCGGTTCAAGCTTCACCGCTTCCTTGGCGGCCTTGACCGCAAGCGCGAAATTGCCGGCCATGACCTGGGCCGAGGCCAGATTGATCCAGGCCATGTGCATTTTCGGGTCGTTCATTGTGGCCATGGTGTAGGCCGCGATGGCCTTATCGGTTTCTCCTTTCTGTTGCCAGATGAGGCCGATGTTGTTGTGGGGCTGGGCCAGGGCCGGATTGACCTGCACCGCCGCCTGGTTTGCGGCCAGCGCCTTGTCCAGCTCGCCCTGCTCAAAATGCATGGCCCCGACGTTGATCAAGGCCTCCACGGCATGGGGGTCGATCTCCAGGCATCTTTCCAGTGAGCGCATGGCATCGGCGGTTCTGCCGGCCTTGCGGTAGACCAGGGCCAGATGATGATGGGCCACGATATTGTCCGGGAGTTCAATGCATTTTTGTTCCAGTTCTTCAATGATCTTGTTCAGGTCTTCCGGTTGGGCAGACATGGGGAATCCTCATATTCAAAATGGTTGAAAATCGTAGATCCGCTTTGTAATCTTGAAAAAAAGCAGATGGCGTTTCAGAAAAAATGGTTTGGTACGGAAAGCACCGGCAAACAGCCAAAGTGGGATATATATAAGCATGGCTGCGGCGGTGTGCAAGAGGGCCAAAGTACCATATGGCGAAAACTTCGTCAAAATCTTTGCCGGTCTCGGGCATCATCGCAAGCTGGCGGGTGCAACCGCTTGACAGCAGGGAGACCAGATGGTTTCCTGTTCGCGGGATAATCAGGATGCGAAGGAATAGATGATGACCACGGGAGGGAAGGGCTTGGCCGCAGAGCAAGAATATTCAGCAAAAGGCCTGGTGGTGGCCGGATTGGGCGGCGGCTCGGGGAAAAGCGTGGTCGCGGTGGGGCTGGCCGCAGCCTTTGCCGGGCAGGGGCGGCGAGTCGTGCCTTTCAAAAAAGGGCCGGACTATATTGACGCTGGCTGGCTGGCCTTGGCTGCCGCGTATCCTTGCTACAATCTTGATGCCTATCTCATGACCGCAGAGGCGCTGGGCCATTCTTTCCGCACCCATGCGCATGGGCGGGAGCTGGTCATTATTGAGGGCAACCGAGGGCTGTATGATGGGGTTGATGCCGAGGGAACCTTCAGCACGGCCGAGCTGGCCAAGACCCTGGGGCTGCCGGTGTTGCTGGTGGTTGACTGCACCAAGACCACCCGCACTGTGGCGGCCCTGGTGTTGGGCTGCCAGCGCTTTGATCCGGAGGTGACAATCGGCGGGGTGATTTTAAACCGAGTGGGCACACCCCGGCACGAGGCCCTGGTCCGACAGGCGGTGGAACAGTATACCGGGATCCCGGTTCTGGGTGCCATGCCCCGCTCTAAAGAAGACGCCTTCCCGCAACGGCATCTTGGTATTACCCCTTGCCCGGAGCATGCGGGAGCCGAGGCGGCGGTGCAGACCCTGGCCGGGAAGGCGGCGCAATATTTGGATCTTGTCGGGATAGAAAAGATGATGGCCCCCTGCGCCAGCGAGCCGGCTCTTCCGCGCCCGGCGTGTCAGGGCGCGGAAGAGCCGGCTCGAATCGGCATTCTTAAGGATGCGGCCTTTCAGTTCTATTATGCGGAAAACCTGGAGGCGCTCACCCGGTGCGGCGCCCAATTGGTGGAGATCAATGCCCTAACCGCTCCGGAGCTGCCGCAGCTTGATGGTCTCTATATTGGCGGGGGCTTTCCGGAAACCAGCGCCCGTGCGCTTTCTGCCAATGTCTCTTTTAGGACCTCCCTGAAAAGAGCAGCCGAAGCCGGGCTGCCCATCTACGCGGAGTGTGGCGGCCTGATCTATCTTGGCGAAAGTATGGTGCTTGGTGAAGAGGTCTTCCCCCTGGTGGGTCTTTTTCCGGTGCGGTTCGGTCTGATGAAGAAACCCCAGGCCCATGGCTACACCGTGCTCAAGGTCGAGGGGCAAAATCCGTATTATCCCGAAGGAACCGAAATCAAGGGGCACGAATTTCGCTACAGTCGGGTGGAGGAGTGGGGTGGCGAGGCTGGTCAGCTTGCTCTGCGGATGGAGCGCGGAGTGGGGTTCAGCGGTGGCCGCGATGGGTTGGTGCTTAAAAATGTGCTGGCGCTGTATACCCATATCCACGCGTTGGGCACTCCGGACTGGGCTCCGGCCCTGGTGGCTAGGGCGCGGGAGTATCGAACAATGCGGGGTTAAGGCCTGTGCCGTCCTGTGTTGACGGTCATACGGGATATGTCCAGTCGTAGGCGGATTTTTTATAAAAAAAACGGAGGGGTGCAAATGCAACAGGGAATACGGGCGGTTGTTGTGGGATTGGCGGCGGTATTGGGCCTGGCAGGGGTGGCAGGCGCCGCGGATGGTATCCGTGAAGGCAAGTGGGAGTTCACTTCTGAGATGCAGATGGAAGGAATGCCGCAGATGCCCGCCCTGCCGCCGGGAGTGAAGCTGCCTCCGGGGATGTCGGTTTCCACCCGGGGGAATACCATGCGTTCGACGGTGGTGAAATGTATCACCAAGGACGATTTAGTACCCGCCTCCGATCAGAAAACCGACAACAAGTGCAAGGCAACCAAGATGGAACGCAAGGGCAACACGATTACCTGGGGCACCGTTTGCGATGACGGAGGTATGAAAATTAAAGGGGACGGGGTTGCCACTTACACCGGCGAGGTCATGGACAGCACCATGACCATGACAACCCAGGGCCAGGGGCAATCCATGAAACAGGTGGTGAAGACCAAGGGGAAATATCTCGGAGTGTGCAGCAAATAGCCTGATGCCGCCTCCCTGGCTGGGGAGCGGTGATGCTCTTCAGCCAGGGATGGCGCACTGGCTTGGTTAGTGGCTGGTGTAACTGCCAAGAACCTTGGCCTCGATCTTCATTCGGGTGGCGCCATCGGGCAGCGGTTCTTGCCAGTGGATGAACTGAGTCACCACCCTGGCAAAAGCGCCATCGTCTTTTTTGCATGCCTCGCAGATGCTTTCAGCCTCGTCCCGGTAGATGATCACCTTGCTGGCGGGTTCTCCCTTACAGTCAACCGCCGCCATTTTCCGGCAGCCGCAGTCCAGGCGGATAACCGCCACTCCAATCCCGTCGGGGCTTCCTTCGAGGATGCCGGCAATCATGGCCTCTTCATTTTTTTGGGCCTTGAGTTCCGGGCTGGGTGTGGTCTTTTTTTTGATCTTTGGTTTGCTGCTCATACCATGGGCCTTTTTCGGACAGTTTTAAGGATAATGCCAGGGGAAACGCCTGCACAAAAAATAACGGTTGGTATCCTAAAAGATCGGAGCAGACTGGTCAACATGAATTGTCTTTACCCCGCGGGTGTCCCTGATTGTGGCGAGGCTTCTTTTTTATTGACAAAAAAATGCCTGTGCATTAGAGGGAAAGGGAAATTCGTGTCTTTTTCCGGAAGCAATGGGCTCGATATTCTGCCTCGTTCTGTGGCAGTGCGATCTTGTTTATCATTTTTTTCAACCTTATATGGAGGAAGTACTATGTGGCAGATTGATATTGATAAGGACAAATGTGCCGGTGATGCAGAGTGCGTAAACGCTTGTCCCGCGCAGGTGTATGAAATGGTTGACGGCAAGGCCGAAGCAGTGAATGCTGACGAATGTCTGGGCTGTGAGACCTGTGTAGAGGTTTGCCCCGAGGGTGCAATCACCGTCACCGAGGTGTAATGTAGAACTTGCAGAACATTTGCTGAAGTGTGTAGGCCTATTCCCATGTTTGGGGGTAGGCCTATTTATTTGCGGGCGACGGACGGGGTTCGGTATGGTGTGGCAGATTCCGAGGGGAAAAGCATGAGCTGGTTGGCACGGTTGAAGCCGGGGGCGAGCATCAGCACCAACCTCCTGGTTGCCGCCCTGATGTGGAGCTTTATCGGTCTATACCTGATGGTGCGGGGCTATCTTCTGGACGAAGCTGTGTCCTGGGTATTTCTGGTTCTGGCTCTGGGGTTTGGTACATTGAAAGCGTTTTGGCTTATTGAGCGGGCAGCTCGGAAGAATATCGCCCGGATCGTGGTGCGCCCGGATGGAATGTGTCTTGGTGGGGTATATTCCTGGCGGATGTGGGGGATGGTTGTCTGCATGATGCTTGGCGGTCGCCTGTTGCGCAAATCCTCCGTGCCTCCCCTGGTGGTCAGTGTTATATATGTTGCTGTCGGATGGGCGCTGCTGTTATCGAGCAGGCTCATCTGGCGGGAGTGGAACGCACGCAAAGTTCTTCGCTGAGAGAACGGGTTGTTTGATATGGGAACGCCTTCCTGGAATAGAGTGGAGATCGATCGTGCCGCCCTGCGCCATAATTTTCGGCAGGTGCGAGAACTGGTCGGCCCGGCGGTGGAGATCCTGGCCGTGGTCAAGGCAGATGCCTATGGGCATGGCCTTGTCCCGGCGGCCCAGGCTTTTGCCGAGGCAGGGGCCACGGCCTTCGGCGTGGCCGAGGTCGAAGAAGGGGTGCGTCTGCGGCAGGCCGGGCTAACCGGGCAGGTCGTGGTTATGCTTGGCGTTGATCGGCACGGGGCGGCGGAGGCGGTGGCCCATGATCTCACCCCCGTGGTCTATACCCTGGAAGCCCTGGAGGCTCTTGCCGCGCAGGCGGCAAAGGCTGGTTGCCGGAAAGGGGTGCAGATCAAGGTTGATGTCGGCATGGGGCGTTTTGGTCTTCTGCCCCACGAAATCGCGCCGTTTGTGGCCGCCTTGCGCCGGTTTCCCAGTCTCTACCTTTCCGGGATCGCCAGCCATTTTCCCAAGGCCGATGTGCAAGGCGACACTACCACGGAAGAGCAGTATGCCCTGTTTCAGGAGCTGTTGACCCAGGTACAAGGCGGTGGGGACGGGCGGGTCAGGCATATTGCCAATTCGGCCACCCTGTTGCGCTACCCCGAGATGCATTGTGACCTGGTGCGGCCGGGTATTTCGCTCTATGGCTGTTACCCCGCGGACTGGCTGGGGCAGGCTTCTGCCCTGAATCTGCGGCCGGTCATGCGTTTTGCCACCACGGTGCTGCAGGTCAAGGAAGTTCCCGCAGAGCAGGGGATCAGCTATGGCCACAGGTATGTGACCGAGCGGCCTACCAAACTGGCGGTTTTGCCGGTGGGCTACGATGACGGCTATCTGCGGAGAATGACTGGCAAGGCCGAGGTGTTGCTTGCGGGGCAGCGGGCGCCGGTCCGTGGTATGATCTGCATGAATGCCTGTATGGCCGATGTGACGGATATTCCTGGGGTCAAGGCCGGGGATGAAGCGGTGCTCCTTGGCCGTCAAGGGAAAGGGGAGATCAGGGCCGAGGAGATCGCCCGCTGGTCCGACACCATCAATTATGAGATTCTTTGTCTTTTCGGCTCCTGCAATCGGCAGGTGTATGTTGACCCTGTGAGCTGAACAGTTGCAAAAATATTTCCTGGATTAGAAAGACAATGATTAAAACACGCTTGAAGACATTGATAGACCACTGCTTTACACAAGGGGTTGAGGCCGGATTTTGGTCCGTTGCCGCAGCAGGGGCTTATTCCCTGGACGAACCCAAGCATGCGGGCCAGGGCGATTTGGCCACCAATCTGGCCATGGTGGTGGCGGGCAAGGACCAGAAAAATCCCCGGGCCATTGCCGCCCAGCTGGTGGAGATGCTTAGCCCCCATACCGATCTGCTGGAGCGAGTGGAGATCGCCGGGCCGGGCTTTGTCAATTGCTACATTAACAAGTCTGTCTGGCAGTCCGTGCTGCCCGAGGTCTGTGCCCAGGATGCGGCCTTTGGCCTGAGTAAAATCGGCCAGGACAAGAAGGTGCTGGTCGAGTTTGTCAGCGCCAATCCCACCGGGCCTCTGAGTGTGGGACACGGACGACAGGCGGTTTTAGGCGATGCCATTGCCAGCCTGCTTGCCGCCACCGGCCATCAGGTAACCAGGGAGTATTATTACAACGATGCCGGGCGGCAGATGCGGGTGCTGGGGGAATCCACCCGAGCCCGCTATCTTGAAGCGCTTGGATTGCCCTTCACCTTCCCGGAAGACGGCTATCAAGGCCAGTACATTCGCGATATCGCTCAATCGCTCATCGAGGAGCAGGGTGAGGCTCTCAAGGATGAGCCGGATGTTATGGTGTTCAAGAACAAGGCCGAGCAGGTTATCTTTGCGGACATCAACGGTACCCTGCACCGTCTGGGCATTGTCTTTGACAACTATTACAACGAACATTCTCTCTATGAAAACGGCCTGGTTGATGATGTGGTCGCCTCCCTACGGGAAAAGGGGCTGGCCTACGATCAGGACGGCGCGGTCTGGTTCAAGGGTACCGAGTTCGACCTGCCCCAGGACCGGGTGATCATCAAGTCCACCGGCGAGCCGACCTACCGGCTGCCGGACATGGCCTATCACCGGGAGAAATTCCGGCGCGGCTTTGACTGGATGGTCGATATCTTCGGCTCCGACCATATCGCCACGGTGCCGGATGTGCTGGCCGGGGTCAAGGCCCTGGGCTATGATCCGACCAAGGTGACCGTGGTCCTGCACCAGTTTGTCACCCTGCTGCGCGATGGGCAGCAGGTGAAGATGTCCACCCGCAAGGCCAATTTCGTCACGGTGGACGAGTTGCTCGACGAGGTGGGCGCGGATGTGGCTCGTTTCTTTTTCCTCATGCGCAAGGCGGACAGCCAGTTGGAGTTTGATCTGGATCTGGCCACCAAGACCAGCCAGGAAAACCCGGTCTACTATGTCCAGTACGCCCATGCCCGACTGCACAGCATCCGCAGGCAGGCTGAGGCCAAAGGCATTATCCTGGGGAGCTTGGAGGATGCGCCGCTGGCGAGGCTCACCCTGGACGACGAGACCCATTTGCTCAAGGCCATGGCCGCTTTTCCTGGGTTGGTGGAGGGTGCGGCCCTTGATCTGGCTCCGCACCGGCTGGTTTTTTTCCTCCAGGATGTTGCCGGACAGTTTCATAGCTACTACAATAAGCACCGGATTGTTTCCGAGGATGAAGAATTGAGCCGGGCCCGTCTTTGGTTGGCCATGGGCATAAGGGTTGTTTTGCGAAATGGTCTTGCCCTGATTGGGGTGAGCGCTCCGGAATCCATGTAGGCCTGGGGCATGTCCTGTAACGATCAGCATGAGGAGGCGTTGCCCGGTGTTTCCTGGCAACGGATGATCCGTTTATGACCGCACCGAAACCGAAGCAGAAAGCCAGATTTGGATTTGTTGTCCGTTTTGAGCTGGGCCTGTTGGGGATGTTTAGCCTGACCCTGGTCACCGGCTGCATCTTTTTCTGGATGTTCATTCTCGGCATTTGGGCTGGGCAGACCATCCTCCAGCCGACCCCGGGCGAGGAAAAGTCCCCGCTGGCAAAGCTTGCCGGGGCTCTACAGTCGGGAAATCCTGTCACCGTCGAGCCTGTTGTCTCACCGGAGCAAAAGAAAAATATGCCGCCGGAATCTGGAGCACAACCGGAATCGGCCCCTGCTGCCGGAACGGAATGGGCCGAGGCTGAGCCTTCTTTCTTTGCCCTGCAGGTTTCTGCGGTTAAGGATCAGGAACGGGCGCAACAGGATGTGGCCCAGTGGCGGGGACGAGGCTATGAGGCTTTTTCCGTGCCGCCCGAGGACAAGGATGATCCGTTTATCCGGGTCTATGTGGGCAAATTTGACAAGCTGGCCGAGGCCAATCAGCTCATCGCCAAGTTGGAAAAAGAGGAAAAGGTCAAGGCCTATATCGCCCTGTTGCCTGCTTCTCGGCTCCAGGCCCCCTGATTTTTTGTGGAAATCTTTTTCTTTATGGGCGGGTATGGTAGAACGAACGGGTTCCGTCCAGCCGAACGGGCCGAAAAATGTGTGAGACCATCATGATTGTTGCAATCGCAATAAGCTGCGATTACAGCAGGAAGCGACCGGCGACGGTTATTTCCTGGTAACCACTTGATTTTGTGTGCGGACATTTGACCGCTTTCCTTTTTTGGTGAGACTGTTCATGATTCGTGATGCTAGGATGGACGATGTAAAGGTGATGTATGCCCTGTTGCAGCATTTTGCCAACAAGGGTTTGCTCCTTGGCCGTTCCTTGAGTTCCCTCTATGATCAGCTGCGGGATTTTAAGGTCATTGTCAAGGACGGGGCGGATGATCCATCTGCCGGGCAGATTCTCGGGATCTGCGCCCTGCATGTCTGCTGGGAAAATCTGGCCGAGATCCGTTCCCTGGCGGTGGTGGAAGAAGCCCAGGGCCAGGGGCTTGGTCGGCAGTTGGTTGAGGCTTGCCTGGCCGAGGCCGATCATTTCGGCATCAGCAAGGTCTTTACCCTGACTTATCAGCCCACTTTTTTTGAGCGGCTTCAGTTCCGGCCCATCGATAAGAACGAGCTCCCCCATAAGGTGTGGAGTGATTGTATTCAATGTCCGAAATTCCCGGATTGCAACGAAGAAGCCTTGGTCTGGGAAAAATGCGCCGTTGTGACAAATAATACTGTCAACGGAATATAGCCAAAACGGCTCCTAAACAACATGCTGATCGCGCTGGGGTGTGCCTTGCGGCATGCCGATGGTGTTGACCTCCTGGAGTGGAAATATGGTCGGTTCTGTTTTGAAAAAGATTTTTGGCAGCAAGAACGAACGGGTTCTTAAAAGCATTCAGCCGCTGGTGGCGGCGATCAACCAACTGGAGCCCGAGATTCAGAAGCTCGATGACGCTTCGCTGGTGGCGAAGACCGAGACCTTTAAGGCGCGACTCGCTGCCGGAGCAACCCTGGACAGCCTGTTGCCCGAGGCCTTTGCCGTCTGCCGGGAGGCAAGCTGGCGGGTTCTGGAAATGCGCCATTTCGATGTGCAGCTCATCGGCGGTATGATCCTCCATCAGGGCAAGATCGCCGAGATGAAAACCGGCGAGGGAAAAACCCTGGCCGCCACCCTGGCCGTCTATCTCAATGCCCTCACCGGTCGCGGCGTGCATGTGGTCACGGTCAACGATTATCTGGCCCGGCGCGATGCCGAATGGATGGGCAAGCTCTACACCTTTCTTGGGCTTTCCGTTGGTTCCATCCTGCATGAGATGGATGATGCGGCCCGCCGTGAGGCCTACGCCGCCGATATCACTTACGGAACCAACAATGAGTTCGGCTTTGATTATTTGCGGGACAACATGAAATTCGAGGTTGCCGAGTTCTGTCAACGCGATTTCAATTTCGCCATTGTCGATGAGGTGGACTCCATCCTGATCGACGAGGCCCGTACCCCCCTGATCATCTCCGGGCCGGCCGAGATGTCCACCGAGCTGTATGAGAAGGCGGACCGGATCATTCCCAACTTCAAGGTCGATGAGCATTACACCCTGGATGAAAAGGCCAAGTCGGTCGCGCTCACCGAGGAAGGGGTGGCCCTGGGCGAGAAGCTCGTCGGGGTGGAGAACCTTTACGACCCCCGGAATATCGAGTGGCTGCATCACTTGAACCAGGCCTTGAAGGCCAATGTGCTCTTCAAGCGGGATGTGGATTATCTGGTGCGCAACGGCCAGGTGGTGATCGTGGACGAATTCACCGGCCGGGCCATGGAGGGCCGTCGTTTCAGCGATGGTCTGCACCAGGCCCTGGAGGCCAAGGAGCGGGTTAAGGTGGAGCGGGAGAATCAGACCCTGGCCTCCATCACCTTCCAGAATTACTTCCGGATGTATGAAAAACTCGGCGGCATGACCGGCACCGCGGACACCGAGGCGGCGGAGTTCAAGAAGATCTACAACCTCGACGTGGTGGTCATCCCCACCCACAACAACATGATCCGCAAGGATTACGCCGATGTGATTTATAAAAACGCCAAGGCCAAGGATCGCGCCATTATCCGGGAAATCCAGGAGCTGTACAAAAAAGGCCAGCCCGTGCTGGTGGGCACCATCAGCATCGATGTTTCCGAGAAGATTTCGGCCATGTTGAAAAAAGTAGACGTGCCCCATGCGGTGCTCAACGCCAAGCAGCATGACAAGGAAGCCGAGATTGTCGCCGATGCCGGACAGAAGGGCAAGGTGACCATCGCCACCAACATGGCGGGGCGCGGCACCGACATCAAGCTGGGCGAAGGCGTGGTTGAGCTGGGCGGGTTGCACATCTTGGGCACCAGCCGTCACGAGAGCCGCCGGATCGACAACCAGCTGCGCGGCCGCTCCGGTCGCCAGGGCGATCCCGGCTCCTCCCGCTTCTATCTCTCCCTTGAGGACGATCTGCTGCGGATCTTCGGCTCCGACCGCATCTCCGGGATCATGGACAAGCTGGGTATGGAAGAGGACGAGCCCATTGAGCATACCATGATCAGCCGGGCCATCGAAAACGCCCAGCGCAAGGTGGAGGGGCATAACTTCGATATGCGCAAGCACCTGCTTGAGTACGACGACGTGATGAATAAGCAGCGCGAGGTGATCTACCGCCAGCGCCGCGAGGTATTGGGCTCGGATGATGTCCATGAGGTCGTGACCGATATGTTCCCGGAACTGGCCGAGATGGTGGCGCATGAATTTGCCGAGTCGCGGGTCTCCTCGGAAGAGTGGGATTGGCATGGGGTTTCCGAAAGGATGTTTGCCCTGTTCGGCTTTGCCGGGGAGTGGAGCGAGGCGGAGAAAAAGGATCTTGATCTTGGCGCCTTTGCCGAGCTGATCCTCGCGGCGCTGAAAGACCGCTATGCCCAGCGGGAGGAGGAGGTCGGTGCCGCCAACATGCGCCACCTGGAGCGGGTTGTTCTCCTCCAGATCGTGGACCACCACTGGAAAGAGCACCTGCTCAACATGGATCATCTCAAGGAAGGCATCGGCCTCCGCGGTTATGGTCAGAAGAATCCTCTGGATGAGTACAAGAAGGAAGGGTTCAACATGTTCGGCGAGATGATTTCCACCATGAAGAACCAGACTGTCAGCACGCTGTTCCGGCTCCAACTGGTGCGCGACGAAGAGGTCGCCGAGTTGGAGCGTGAGCAGCGGCAGCAGCGCCAGCCCATGCAGCTGAGTCGCGGCGCCGAGGGGGAGGACGAGCATAAGCCTTTTTCCCGCGAGGGAGACAAGGTCGGACGTAACGCCGACTGCCCCTGCGGCAGCGGGCAAAAATACAAACGATGCTGCGGCAAGAGCAGCGGGAAGAAGTAAGATGGCGGCAGAAAATTTTTCAGTCCAGGGCTTTAAGGCTGCGGCGGTAAACTCCGGAATCCGGGGCAAGGATCGGCTCGATCTTGCCCTGATCGTCAGCGACAAGCCCGCCGTGGTGGCCGGAGTCTTCACCACCAGCCTGGTCAAGGCGGCGCCGGTACTGCTGGATATGGAGCGGTGCCGGATCGGCAAAGCCCAGGCGATTTTGGTCAATTCCGGCATCGCCAATGCCTGCACTGGCGAGGAAGGCATGCGTCTGGCCCGGATGACTACGGCCATGGCCGCTGATGCCCTCAATATCGCCCCGGAGCTGGTGCAGGTCTGCTCCACCGGCGTTATCGGGCAACAGCTGGAGCTGGCCTGTTTTCAGCGGGGGATTCCCAAGGCGGCCCAGTCCCTTGCCGCCGATGGCCTGGTCGATGTGGCCCAGGCCATCATGACCACCGACACCGTGCGGAAGATCGCGGTGCGCACCGCCCTTATCGACGGCAAACCGGTCAAGCTTCTCGGGATGGCCAAGGGCGCGGGCATGATCATGCCCAACATGGCCACCATGCTTTCCTTTATCCTCACCGACGCGAAGATCGAGCACGACCTGCTCCAGAGTATCTTGCGAAAGGCTGCGGCAAAAACCTTTAACGCCATAACCGTGGACGGCGACACCAGCACCAACGACACGGTGCTGCTCATGGCCAACGGCCTGGCGGTCCACCCGCCCATTGCCGAGGACCGGCCCGAGGCGCTCGCTGCCTTTGCCGCCGCCCTGGAAGACCTGTGCAAGGAACTGGCCCTGATGATTATCCGGGACGGGGAGGGCGCGACCAAGCTGGTGACCATCCGGGTCCAAGGCGCGGCCACCGAGGCGCAGGCAGATCAGGCCGCCCGGACCGTGGCCAACTCCAATCTGGTCAAGACCGCCTTCTTTGGCGAGGACGCCAACTGGGGCAGGATCATCGCCGCCCTGGGCCGCTCCGGCGCGGAGTTTGATCAACACAAGGTGGACATCGCCTTTGACGACGTGCTCATGGTGCAGCACGGCCTGGGCCAGGGCGCCGAGGTCGAGGCCCGCGCCACTGCGGTGCTCAAAAAACCGGAGTTTGTGGTCACCATCGACCTGCATGTCGGTAGGGGGAGCAAGGATATCTATACCTGCGATTTTTCCCTGGATTACGTGAAGATCAACGCGGATTACCGGTCTTAGGGCGACGGCCTTTTTTGCCCTTGTTGTTGTCGCCCCGCCTCCTCTGCCAGATCGTTTCCTTCAGTTCAATGAAGCCGTTCGGCCTGAGCTTGTCGAAGGCCAGTATGGCGGTAATTGCGGTTCGACAGGCTCACCGCGAACGGTAACGGCTTTGATGGAACGTTCTGCTGGTCAGTCACGATTTTTCCGACGGAGGCGGCATGCGTAAAATCCTTTTTTCGTCCTTGCTCCTCGCAGTCGTGGCCATCGGCCTGCTCCACCTCTTTACCTCCGGCGATTTCATTTTTTATCACAACATCTACCGGCGGCTCAGCTATTTCCCTATAGTTTTGGGTGGCCTCTGGTTCGGCGTGGCCGGAGGTCTTGGCATCGCCGTGCTCTCCTCCATCGCCTTCATCCCTCATGTTCTCCTCTATGTCGGGCACGGACCGCAGGCATATCTCAGTGAGCTGATGGAGATCGTTCTCTATCTCGCGGCCGGGCTGCTGGTCGGGGTGATTTCCGGGCGGCAGACCCGGCTGCGCGAACGCTACCAGCAGTTATCCGAGAAGCTGCAAGCCTCCTATGTCCGGCTCCATGATGAAACCGCCCAGCTCATCGAGGCGGAGACCCGCCTGGCTGCGGCGCAGAAGTTTTCCGCCCTGGGTAGGCTCTCCGCCTCCCTGGCCCATGAGATAAAAAATCCCCTCGCTTCCATCAAGGGCACGGCGGAGATCCTCCGTGATGAATTCCCCAAGGATCATCCCAAGCGGGAGTTCGTGGATATCCTGTTTAAGGAAACAGGCCGCTTGCACGACACGGTGGAAGAAATCCTCCATTATTCCAAAGGGCGGCCCCAGGAGCGGGATGAGGCCACGGAGCCGATAGCTGCGGTGGCCCGGCATGTTGCCGCGTTGCTGGAAAGGCAGTTGCGGGAAAAACAGGTGCGCTTGATCCTGCCGGAAAATGGCGAGGTCCAGCATCTGTTGGTGGAAAGCGCCAAGTTTTCCCAGATTCTTTTGAATCTCGTCCTCAACGCCCTGGACGCGGTTGTCCCGGGTGGCCAGATCTGGCTCATGGTTGAAAGCAGCGCGGACGGGGGCTGGCGGATCGCTGTCTGTGACGACGGGCCGGGAGTGCCGGAGGCGGAAAAGGAACGGATATTCGAGCCGTTTTATTCCGGCAAGGCCGACGGCACCGGCCTTGGCCTGCTGATCAGCCGGAAGATCGTGGAAAGCTACGGCGGCAGCCTTCGGGCCACGGACCGTCCGGGAGGCGGGGCCTGTTTTGAGATTCTCCTTCCCGCCGAAAACGGCGCAGGCCTTGAGCAGGCAGGATGAGGGCTATTTGATGAAACCCCGGATACTTCTGATCGATGATGACGCAAGCCTGCGGCGGGTTACGGAGTACAACCTGAGCAGCGCCGGTTTCAGCGTGCTCGGCGCGGCCTCGGGCCGGGAAGGGTTGGCGCTTTTTCATAAGCACAGCCCGGATCTGGTGATCACCGATGTGCAGCTTGGCGATCTGAACGGCTTGCAGATCCTGGCGGCGGTGAAAAAGGAGTCGCCCATTACCCCGGTGCTGGTGATCACGGCCTTCGGTTCCATCGAGCTGGCGGTCAAGGCCATGCAGGAGGGGGCCTTCACCTTTCTGGCCAAGCCATTCGACCGCGAGGCCCTGCGGCTTTCCTGCCGCAAAGCCCTGGAGATGCGGGAGCTGCACGAGCAGAAACAGCAGTTGAGCGGCGAGGTCAACCGGCTCACCGGCACCGAGGGCATGGAGACGGCCAACTCGGCCATGGCGGAATTGCTCGACACGGCAAGGCGGGCGGCCAACAGCGAGGCCACGGTGCTTATTGCCGGAGAATCCGGCACCGGCAAGGAGGTGCTGGCCAGGCTCATCCACCAGCACAGCCCCAGGGCGCAGGGCCCCATGGTGGCGGTGAACTGCGCCGCCATCCCGGAGAACCTTTTGGAAAGCGAACTTTTCGGCCACGTCAAAGGCGCCTTTACCGGCGCGGTGAGCAGCCGCAAGGGGAGGTTTCAGTCCGCAGCCGGCGGCACCTTGTTTTTGGACGAGATCGGCGAGCTGCGTTTGGACCTACAGGCCAAGCTGCTCCGCGCCATTCAGGAGCGGGTGGTGGCGCCGGTTGGCGCGGAGCAGCCGGAAGCGGTGGACGTCCGCCTGATTGCCGCTTCCAACCGGGATTTGTATGCCGCCATCGGCCAGGGAACCTTCCGCGAGGATCTCTATTACCGCCTGGGGGTTATCCTTTTGCAGCTTCCGCCTCTGCGGGAACGTCGGGAGGATATCCCTGGGCTGGTGGCCCATTTTCTCACTAAGTTGGGCGCTCCCGCCGGGGTACGTTTTTCCGCCGGGGCTTTGGCCAGGCTCAAGGCCCATTCATGGCCCGGCAATATCCGCGAGCTGCAAAACATTGTCGAGCGCGCGGTTATCCTGCGCAAAGGGCTGCTCATCGAGGCGGAGGAACTCCAGCTTGCTTCGGTGGCTCAGCCTGCACCGGCAAACGGAATTCCGGAGATTCCGGACGAGGGACTGTCCCTGGAGGCAGTGGAGCAGGGCCTGATTAAAAAGGCCCTGGCCAAGGCCAATGGTAATCGCTCCGAGGCTGCTCGCCTGCTCAAGATTCCCCGTCATGTCCTGATCTATCGCCTGGAAAAATTCAAAATCTGAGTAACTGTCCGGCAGCACCACATCTGCTTCGCAGTCTCGCTGTGCTCGCTTAGCTGTCATCGGCCTGCTTATGTGCAATAGCACACTTCGCAGGCCTCTTCCTAGCATCTGCGGCAGCAGCGAAGCGGCGCTGCTGCACAGTTCCTGATTTCCTCCATCGGTGGAGAATATTCTCCAGATTGCTTGGCGAATATTCTCTATAAACCAGTTGTTTCCATAGCCTCCCATTTCGCTTCCGTCTTGCAAATCTTGTCATATAAGGGGTTGCAGCCATTTGTGTTCGGGTGGCATGGCGCTTGCTTGATGGAGCATAAGGCGGGCGAGGCACAAGAATGGATGCAAAAAACGGAAACATGATGCGATACATTTGGGGATCATTGGGATTGATTGGCATCCTGGTCTTGATTGTGTGGGGGTTCAATAAGGCCCCTTCCTTTGCCGGAGATCCAACGGTATTGGCTTGTCTGCGTTGCGACCAGAATGTCTGCCCGGCGACAACGGCATCCTGGCGGGAGCTTTTTGTAAAAATGTTTGGCGGTAATACCCCTGAAAAATAAACAAGGAGAAGCGTGGTGAAAAAAATATCTGGAGCAGTTGCGGCGTTGGTGATGTCTATGGTGCTGGTTGGTACGGCCATGGCCGGTCTCTGGGGGGACAAGGTGCCCACCCTTTCCCCGGCCAAGGGCCGGCTGGAAATCCCGTTGGCTTCCGTCAGTGACGGCAAGGCCCATCATTTCAAGGTGCAGGCCACCGATGGCGTCATGGTGACGTTTTTTGTAATTAAAAGCAGCGACGGCGTTATCCGGTCGGCCATGGACGCCTGCGATGTCTGTTACCGTGCGGGCAAGGGCTATGAGCAGAGCGGCGATGAGATGGTCTGTCAAAATTGCGGCATGCGTTTCCCTTCGGCCAAGATCAACGAGGTGAAAGGCGGCTGCAACCCGGCTCCTCTGACCAGAGCGATTGAAGGCGACAAGCTGGTGATCGCCATGGCCGACATCGACCAGAACAGTTGGTATTGCAAATTCAAAAAGTAGGTAACTGTCCAGCAGCACCGCATCTGCTTTGTCATCGGCCTGCTCATGTGCAATAGCACACTTCGCAGGCCTCTTTCGCGCATCTGCGGCAGCAGCGAAGCGGCGCTGCTGAACAGTTACGGTTTCTGGTTTGCATTTTTGAGTTGAAAACAAAGTAAGAGGTAACACCGCGGATGGTTTACGATCTTGAAAAATACCGGGAAAAACGGGAGCGGGTTCTGGGGGTGAAGCAACGGGGGCTGGGCTTCGGCCGCGTGGCGGGGCTTGTTGCCATCGCCATTCTCCTTGGTCTGGGCCTGGTTGTCATCCCCAGGTCCATCGCCTTTCTGCAAAACCGTCAGCTTGAGGATGCCATTTATAAACTGTCCGGGGAACGGTCCGGGTCGGAGATGGCGCTGGCGGAACTTAAAAAACAGGAGGGAGTGCGCGAGGTGGTGATGGATGGGCACGGCTCGCGGGTTGTGGTTACTTACAACAAGGGAGTGCTTGATACGGCAAGGATTTCCGCTTTTCTCCTGAAACAGGGGGCGCAGGCGGTGCTTCTCAATGAAGTGGGCCATAGCCAGCGGATGCATACCATGAAAAAGGAGGCTGCGGCGACCGGAGGCCAGTAGCCGGGTCGGATTGCGCGGAAAAAAACAGATGAAGCTCTATCATATCTCTTGTAACAACCTCATGCGCCGCAAGGGTAAGGTGATTTTTCTCGTGCTCGGTCTGATGCTGGGGATCGCCACCATTGTCACCCTGTTGTCCATCACCGAAAGCATGACCCGCGATATCGAAGACAGGCTGGACCGCTTTGGCGCCAACATCGTCATGGTGCCCAAAAGCGAAAATCTTGCCCTGAGCTATGGCGGCATCACCGTGGGCGGCGTGAACTATGCGGTGAAGGAGTTTGCCGAAAAAGACATCGCCGGGATCCGGGAGATTGAAAACCGTGAGAATCTCGGGGCGGTGGCTCCCAAGGTTCTTGGCGCGACCCAGGTCATGGGCCAGCAGGTGCTCCTGATGGGGGTTGATTTTGCGGTGGAACTTCCGCTCAAGACCTGGTGGCATCTGGACGGAACCGCGCCAACGGCCTCGGAGGATCTCATCGTCGGGGCCGAGGCCGCTACGACCCTGGATCTTGCCGTCGGCAACACCGTGCCCCTTGGCCGCCGGACATTCAAGGTGGCCGCTATCCTTGAATCCACCGGGGCCGCGGAAGACAGCATGATCATCGGCGATCTCCATGCCGTGCAGGAGGTGCTGGGGAAAAAGGGCGTTATCTCCCTGGTGGAGATCGCCGCCTTCTGCCGGGATTGTCCGATCACCGAGATGGTCTTGCAGATCGCGGAAAAATTTCCCACCGCCAAGGTCACGGCGCTCAAGCAGGCGGTGATGGCCAAGATGCAGTCCGTCGAGTTGTTCAAGGCCTTCAGCTACGGCATTGCCGGGTTGGTGATCTTCATCGGTTCGCTCCTGGTTTTTGTCACCATGATGGGCGCGGTGAACGAGCGGACCCGCGAGATCGGCATTTTCCGGGCCATCGGTTTCAGGCGGGGCCATGTCATGCAGA
>JBAZCG010000033.1:0-32167 GCA_041671085.1 Desulfurivibrionaceae bacterium
AGTACGCCAATTTTCAGGGCCTCAACGACGACTGGCAGCCCATCACCAACCCGGCCCATCTGGACAACATCCGGGTCTGGCTCAGCCTGATCATGCAGGAGCCCAAATGGTGCTCCACCCTGTTTTCCGCCCTGATCATCAATCTCAAGCTCGCTGGCACCTGCGTCAAGGACACCGATCTCTTCCAACGCGACATCACCCAGCTTTTGAACCACCCCATCGAGCCCATCTACAACCTGGCCAAGCAGTTCGCCAAGCTGATGCCGGTTTTCTTCAATGAAATCGGGGCGGAAGGGCAGTTGCGCGATGTCTCCACCGAGCTCGACGAGATGCACAAGCGCAAGGATAGGCTCATCCATTTCCTGCGCAAACAGGCACATGTGGAGTCGAGCAACCTGATCGTTGATTTCATCGAGGCGATCTTCCTCTTCTGGCAGACCCTGGACAAATCCACCCTGGCAGGCTATCTGCCCGAGGAGGTGCTCAAGGAGGTGGCAACCCAGGGGATGTTTGTCGACGACCTCCACACCCTGATGACCCGGGTGCTGAGCCATGGTGGCCCCGTCCGCAAGATCGAGGAGCTGCTGACCTGGGAGGACCGCCGCCGCGACGCCTGGCTGGCCGGACAACAGGACCTCAAGCCGGAAGAGGTTCGCCGCTTCACCCTGATGATCGAGATGTACCGGCTCTGCCACCAGAAGTACAACCTGGGGGTGGAGGAGATCCGGCACCAACTCCATCTTGCCGCAAACTCCGGCTTTCCGGAGATGGAACAACTGGTGGGCGATCTGGAGATCTGCGATCCCTTCCAGTGCCTGGAGGCGTTGCTCGACACCCTGGAGAGTCTGAAGGAGACCATCCAGAGCCCGGAAGCCTTCGAGGCCAAGGAGGATATCTACTACAAACGCCACATCGCCGTGGACATCCCCTCGGTCTATGGCCGCTACCGGGAGAAGAAGTTCGACGCCCTCGGCCTCACCTTCCGTCTGGAAAACCTGGCCAACGTCTATCTGGAAAAGCTGCCCGAGACCGTCAACCTCGCCTTCATCACCCGGGCCACCTTCATCCGCATCATGAAATGCCTGCGCCTCTATCTGCGGGCTTTAAAAATCGACGGCATCACCAGCCGAAGGCTGGAAACCTACATGTCGCTGCTGGTCAGTTCCTTCAACATCAAACGCTTCTCCTACACTCAGTACCTCGACATCTTCCGCGGCTTCACCGAAGGGGTGAAGGACATCATCTACACCTATTACACCAACATCCACGAGAACAACCTCTCCATCATCATCCCCAAGATCGGCGCGGCAAACCTGCTACCCAAACACCGCTCGCTCTGGGAAGCCGACGATCTGCCCGGCAACACCCTCAGGCTTTCCGAAACCTTCATGCGGGATCTCATCGCCACCACCTTCGGCCTCCAGCATCTGGACAACTTCATCACCCGCATCTACCAGACCCTGGAGCACCAGAAGGAGATCCTGAACGAAGAGGATCTCGACCTTTTGATGACCTATAACCCGGACCGGGCCGTGAGCAGCCTGCACCTCAAGAACCACCGCACCAACAACCTGATCCTCCTGGGCAATAAAGGCTTCAACCTGACCGTCCTGGCCACGGACAACAAGCCCGTGCCGCCCGCCTTTATCATCACCACGGAGATCTTCCGCTGCTGGCCGGTGATCAAGGATTTCTACAAGGCCCGCGACGAGTTCATGGGCCAGATCAAAAAAGCACTGGCGGAGATGGAAAAAATGACCGGCCGGTACTTCGGCGATCCGGCCAACCCGTTGCTCCTTTCCGTACGCAGCGGCGCAGCCATCTCCATGCCGGGGATGATGGCCACCATCCACAACGTGGGGCTCACCGAGGAGATCAGCCAAGACTTTGCCAACTCTTCCGGCGAGGGCTATCCTCCCTCCTGCAAGATCGATTATCTGGCCTGGGACAACTACCGGCGCTTTCTCCAGTCCTGGGCCATGGCCGAGGGCATGGACCGCGAGATTTTCCAGACCCTGATGGACGAGGCCAAAACCCGTTACGGCATCGCGGTGAAAAAAGATTTTTCCGCAGCCCAAATGCGGGAGCTGGCCCTGGAATACCAGAAAAAAATCCGCGCGGAGGGTATTGGGATTCCCGCCGACCCTTGGCAGCAGCTCACAGGCGCAGTGGAACTGGTGCTCAATTCGTGGTATGCGCAGAAAACCCAAGAATACCGGAGCCTGATGGATGTATCCGAGGCATGGGGCACGGCGGTCATCGTCCAGGCCATGGTTTTCGGAAATCTGGGGCCGGAATCGGGCAGCGGCGTACTCTTCACCGCCCACCCCTACCGCAAGGTGAGCCGGGTGGCCCTGTGGGGCGATTATGCCACCGGCGATCAGGGCGAGGATATCGTGAGCGGCCTGGTCAATACCCAACCCATCTCGGTGGAACAGGCGGAGCTGGATGGCCGCCCCGAGGAAAACAGCCTGGAAATAAGATTCCCCAAGGTCTACGAGCGGCTGCTCGCCATTTCCCGGGAGCTGGTCTACGAAAAACGCTGGAACCCCCAGGAGATCGAGTTCACCTTTGAAGGACCGGAAGAAGAGAACCTGTTTCTCCTCCAGACCAGGGACATGATCACCATCAAAAAACGGGAAAAATTTGCGGTCTTCACCGAGGGCAAGGGGCTGGAGAAAGCCATGCTCGGCTTCGGCATCGGCGTTTCCGGCAGCGCCCTCTCCGGTCGCGCCGTGTTCACCGCAGCCAATATCCGGCAGCTCAAGGAAGAAGACCCCACCACCCCGCTTATCCTTATCCGGCAGGACACCGTGCCCGAGGATATCAAGGAGATTGCCATGGCCGAGGGGTTGCTCACCGCACGCGGCGGTCAGACCTCCCATGCGGCGGTGGTCACCGTTCGTCTGGAAAAAACCTGTGTGGTGGGCTGTAACGCCCTGAAGGTGTACGAGGCTGAAGAGCGCTGCGAGATCAATGGCCGCGAGATTCGTTTCGGCGATGCGATCAGCATCGACGGACGCAAGGGGGTGTTTTTGCAGGGCGCCCATCCCGTCCGGGAAGAGGTGCAGATTCTGCCGCTTTAGGAAATCTTGGTGACTTTTTTGTGCTTCTGGTGATACCCAACCACGATGGCAGCCAGGTTTTTTACCTCAAAGGGCTTGAGCACATAACCCTGGATGCCGAGTTTGGCGCAGGCCACGATGTCCTGCTTGTCGCTGACCGAACTGACCATGATCACGGTGGTGGCCTTGTCGTTGAGGGTCTGCCGGATGATCTGGAGGGTTTCAAACCCGTTCATCTGCGGCATCATGATATCCAGTAAAATAATATCCGGATGCCATTCCTTGAAGGCAACCAGGGCCTCCTCTCCGTCGCTGACCAACCGGGCTTCAAACTTTTTTTCATCCCGGAAGGCTATCTGAAAAAGATGACGGGTTACCTCTTCGTCTTCGGCAATCAGAATTTTCAGTTTTTCAGCCATGTTCTATAACTCCAGCATCCGATGCTTTGTTGTAAAAAGAGCTGGTGTGGTACCCTCTTTTTTACGGATCGACAAGGAAAAACCCTCAAAATTTATGCCACATTTTTTCGTAAAGGCAAGCCGTATTTGTCTGCGCCAGGCATAAAAACTCACCGGAGCAAGGCATGCGGGTTTGGGACCTTCACCCCGGATTTCTCAACAGACAAAGCCTGTTGGGCGAACACCGGGAAATACATGCCATCCACACCGTTATCAGCCAAGAAAAAAAGGGCTACTCCCGTCACCCGGAAACCCTTCGCTGGCGGGATCATCTTGGAGCCCTGTGGCTTCGCCACGAACAGGTGGTTGCCGAGATGCGCCTGCGGGGCTTCAATCATTTCAGTCCGCTTCCCGCCCCACGGACGGAGATCATCTGGCCCAGCGTCTTCATCAATGCGCCGGGCCGACAATTTGCCCTGCTGGCGGAAAAATATGCCAAAAAAGAGCAGGGGCGGATTCCCTTACCTGCCGGCGTGGGCGAACTTCTTGCCAGCCACGCCCTCTCACTGACCTTGCGCGAATGCCTGCTTGCCGAGGCAAAGCCGAACACTCCAGAGGGTTTTGCCTCGGCGGCCACAGCCCTGGTCCAGCTGCTACGCCAACCGACAACCGAAAAGGGTAGGGCCGAGACGCTCGCTATTCTGGAGGCGCCACACCCAGACAACGCCGACCTTATACCTTTTGCCCAAACACTCCGCATCCGGGCCACCGTGCTGAGCGACTTGCTACTTTGGTCGTAATTTTATTCCACCCCAAAAGCCTCGCGCACCGCGCCATCCCCGTCGAACTTGCAGGCCAGGATTGCCGGGTCATGATAGAAAATAAACCAGGCATCCCTGCGGCTCGCCTGCCCAAAAAATTGTTCCTTGGCGGCAATGGAATCCAGGGGAAAATTGTCGTAGGCCGTGATCCAGAGCGGATTGCTGCAGGCTGGCATAGGCAGGAGGTCACCCAAGTGCAGGGCGGTTTGCCCCCCTGATTCGAGCCAAACCGCCTGATGCCCCCTGGTATGGCCGCCGGTGCGCACTAGGCGTACCCCCGACATAATTTCCTCCTCACCCTCGACCAAATGCAGGTTCTTTCCCTCGGCCAGGCCCGCGAAATTTTCCGGCCAGTAGGCGTCGGCCGAGCGTTTGTTGGGCGCCAAGACGTCCTCCCATTCCTGACGCTGGATGTGGTGCATGGCTGCGGGAAAGGTCAGCTCCAACCCGCCCCTGTCGTTGTGCATGGTAACCCCTCCGGCGTGGTCAAAATCGCCGTGGGTGAGGATGACATGGCTGATCGCCTCGCGGGAGAGGCCAAGCCGGGCCAAACCACCCAGGAGGTCCCATTCGACACGCACCCGAAAGATTCCCTTCTGCTTTGCCGTCAACTTGTTGCCTAGGCCCGCATCGATAAGCACGTTGCCCTGGGGGGTCTGCACCAGCATAGGCGAATTGGCCAACCGTACATGGTTGTCCGGGGTGGAGGCGCATTTTTGCGCCCAGAGCACCCGAGGCACCACGCCGAACATGGACCCGCCGTCGATCTCGAACACCCCGCCTTGCAGCCAGTGGATGGTAAATTCACCAAGCCCAAATCCCTGAGACATCTTTTGTTCTCCTCGTTTTTTTTCATGCTACAATATCTTCATGAACACCCCAATAACAATCGGTATCAGCGCCTGTCTCTTCGGACGAAATACCCGCTATGACGGCGGTCACAGGCACGAACCTCTGCTCATGAAGGCTCTGGGTCAATTCGTCACCCTGGTACCGCTCTGCCCGGAAACGGAATGCGGCCTGGGCATCCCCCGCGAACCCATGCGCCTTGAGGGAGATCCGGAAAACCCAAGGCTGATGACCATCACCACCCACCACGACCTGACCGGACAGATGCAGACCTGGGCCATGCAACGGCTGGACGCACTCATAGACGAACCCGTTGGCGGCCTGATCCTCAAGGCCCGTTCGCCTTCCTGCGGCAAACGGGTGCCAGTGCATGGAAAAAGGGAAGGAGAAACGTCCTACAGCCCCGGACTCTTTGTCCATTTGGTTATGGAACGCTTTCCCGACCTGCCCATTGCCGACGAGGAAGAGCTGCGCGACCCGACCACGTTGGCGGATTTTCTCGCCCGTCTGCCCGGGGGCCGCTGATCGGGGCAAAACCGGAAAAAGTTACCTTTTCCCCCCTGTTTGATGCTACCATAAGCCAGGAGGATCATGCTAATGGTGCAACCTGCCGAAACCCTGCCAGAAGCTGCGGTCCGCGAGCTCATCGCCATACATGCCGGCCCGAAGCGGGTTCCCGCGCGCTTCAAGATCATTACCGACACCAGCGACTTTTTCAAAGTGGAGTACAACGATGTGGTGGTTCTCGGCGGGGTTCCTTACTGGGTTCACCGCTGTGAAAAGGAAGGCCGCTTCGGCATCGACGACGAACCAAAATATTGGGTCCGCAGGGCCATCGAGCTGACCACCGGCGCCACCAAAATCCTCAAACTGGTCTTCCACGAGCAGTTTGAGACCACGGTGGGGGAGGTGACGATCACCTGCTTCCGCAGCCCGAAAAAAGAGGCGCGGATTCTCGATCTGGTCGCGGGGCACAGGAATTTCATGCACGGCCACTGGGTGCTGGACGCGGCAGGCAACAATGTGCGGATACTGGAGTTCATCCACGGCCCGCGTTTTGACGACATTGTGGCGGGCTACGGCACCGACCATTACGACTACTTTCACCGCTACTTTCCGCAGGTTCTGGATCAATACCTCGAATTGGTACTGGCCATCAAGTTCCTGCACGATCACGGCGAAAAACATGGCGACATCCGGCGTGACCATATCCTCTGGGACGTAGACACCAAGACAAACCGCTGGATCGATTTCGACTACAACTACCAGCAGGGAGAAGCCCTGTTCGGCTTCGACATGCAGGGGCTGGGCAACATCCTCATCTTTGTGGCCGGTCGCGGCGATGTGCTGGTGCCTGATCTCTACCGCAACCAGCGGGAAATCTTCGACACCCTCTGGGGCGAGGACCTGAGCATCGCCTACAAAAACCGGGTGGCCAACCTTAAGAAGATCTATCCCTACATTCCTGACTCATTAAACCGGGCGCTGCTCCACTTTTCCGTTGGCGCGAACATCTTTTACGAAACCACCGACCAGCTGCTGGACGACCTGGCCAGGGCTCGGGCGGACATGGTTTCGCTCACAGGGAGGCAGGCATGAACGAACACGACTTCGGCGATCTGGCCCGCAGGGACACGGAGCGCCATCTGCTGGCGGCGGTGGACGAATCCGACAACTCCAAACGGGCGGTGATGTTTCTGGCTGATTTTTTCAGTGATTCTCAGAATGTCTTTGTCACCCTGCTTTCCATCATACCCGAGCCTTCCGAGGATTTTTTCCCCACCGAAACGGAACGCCGGCAATGGCTTACGGAAAAAGAGACGGCCATGCGCAATACCCTTGCCGGATACAAGGAAATCCTCCTTGGCGCTGGCTTTCAGGATGGCCGGATCGCAACCCGCCTCTCGATCCGGCCCGGCACCATCTCCATCGGCGATGCCATCCTGGAAGAGCAGGAAAAACTGCGCTGTTGCATCGTGGTGGTGGGACGCCGGGGGATCACCCATAGCGAGGAGTTCATCTTCGGTTCCACCTCCAGCAAGATTCTGCACCAAGCCAAACACTGCGCCGTGATGGTGGTGGAATAAGGAGAAGAGGCTCAATGATCATCGGCATACCCAAAGAAATCAAGGAGAAGGAGTTCCGCGTGGGGATCGTGCCGTCCGGGGTCAAGGCCCTGGTGCAATCCGGACATGCGGTGCTGATCGAAAATGGCGCTGGGGAAGGCAGCGGCATAACCGACGAGCAGTACCGCGAAGCCGGCGCCGGGCTGATGGCCGCCGCCGAGGTCTGGGCAAAAGCCGACCTGGTCATGAAGGTCAAGGAGCCGCTGCCCCCGGAATACCCGCTGCTGCGCAAGAACCTGATCCTCTTCACCTACCTGCATCTCGCCCCGCTCCCAGAGCTTACCCAGGCGCTGCTCGATGCCCAGGTGACCGGGGTGGCCTACGAGACGGTGCAGCTCGACAACGGCACGTTGCCGCTCCTGGCCCCCATGAGCCAGGTGGCCGGACGCATGGCCATCCAGGTGGGCGCCCATTTTCTGGAAAAAGAGGCGGGCGGGCGCGGGGTGCTGCTGGCCGGGGTGCCCGGCGTGGCTCCAGGGCATGTCACCATCCTGGGAAGCGGCACCGTGGCTGTCAATGCGGCGCAGATGGCCATGGGACTGGGGGCGCAAACAACCATCATCGGTCGCAACCTGGCCCGTCTTGCCGAACTGGACGATCTGTTCCGGGGCCGCCTCATTACCCTGGCCAGCAGCCAGCATACCATCGAGGAAGAACTTGCCCAAGCCGACCTGGTGGTGGGTGCCGTGCTGGTGGTGGGTGCACGGGCGCCAAAGCTGATCAGCCGCGAGATGTTGGGTCTAATGCGGCCCGGGGCGGTCATCGTCGATGTGGCCATCGATCAGGGCGGCTGCGCCGAGACCTCCCGCCCCACCTATCATTCCGCTCCGGTCTATACGGTGGACTCCATCATCCATTATTGCGTGGCCAACATGCCCGGGGCGGTGCCGCGCACCTCAACTTTTGCCCTGACCAACGCCACCTTGCCCTATGCCCTGGCCATGGCAAACAAGGGGTTCGACCACGCCGTGCGGGAAGACCGCGCTTTATTGCGGGGGATAAACGTGCATCAGGGGAAACTTACCAGCCAGGAGGTGGCGCAATCACAGGGCAGGGAATGGACCGGGGGTTCTTTCTGAGCTTACCAGAGACGAAACACCTTCTGCCCCTCCAGCAGTGCGCCACGTACCTTCTCCATGTGACGCAAGGCCGCGATCTCCCGCTGGATATCAGCTGGTTTCAGGTCAAGCTGTTCAGCCAGCACGCCGATGGAAGTCCCGCCGGTTTCCCGCAGGATGGCAAGGATCTTTTCCTGCACCGCACTCTCTGTCGCGCTGCCCTCGCTGTTCGTGCAATGCTTGGCGCTGCGCACCGCCCAAGGGTCGCAGGTCCGGGCCGGAGAAAAGGCATCCATGTAACAGTCTTCGCAAAGCGCCTGGCCATGCAACATCGCTTCTTCCCCGGACGCCATCGCTTGCTGGCAACGATCACAGTTCATCCCAACCTCCGCAGGGCCACCAACTGCCGGTCGTGGATTTTTCCAAGCAGGAGCAGGGCCAGGATGGCGCCCAACAGGGCGAACCCCATATCCGACTGGGTGTCCCAGACATAGCCCTGGGTGGCAAGAAAGGCGTCGGCCGCCGTGCCGGAAAGTGCTGCCACCCCCCATTCCAACAGCTCGTAAAAAGCACTGATCGCCAGACAGACGGAGATCACCAGAAAGTTGAGCCACCCGCGCCCTTTGACCACGCCCCTGCGGAGCAGAATCTCGCGGGTCACCATGGCCGGGACAAAGCCCTGGGCAAAGTGGCCCACCTTATCGTAGTTGTTGCGCGACCAGCCCAACACCTCCTTGAGCCAGTTGAAAAAGGGCTCCTCCGCGTAGGTGTAGTGGCCGCCCTGCATCAGGATCAGGCTGTGAACCAGGATAAGGACATAGACCAGGGGGGTCAACGGAAAGCGGCGGCGGGTGGCAACGAGTACTCCCGCCCCGATCAGGGCGGGCAGCACCTCCAGAAGCCAGGTGTAGAAATCTTTTGGCTCAATACCGGACCAGACCAGCACCGCCAGGTAGATACCCCCCCAGAGCAGCGGACCCATGCTACGCCTCGTTCTCCAGATCGGCAAAATCACGGCGGATCTCCTCAAGATGGCGGCGATAGCCCTCGGCATCGCCGTACTCAAAAAATTTCCCGTAGCGGCTGTGTATGGCAGCCAGTCGCCGGGCATGTTTGACCGGGCACCAATACTGCTCGGTACGGGCCGCCACCTCCCGGACATAGGCGATCAGCCCATTGAAGTAGCCGCAGTAGATACAGTTGAGCTTCTCGATGAAGTTCAGATAGGCCAGGGACTGGTGGTCGATGACGATGTAGCGCTGCCGCTTCACCCTGGGGATGCCATAGACCCGGAAGCAGACGGCCTGGAAAATCGAGACCGAGAGATCCAAAAAGAGGGTCGGAATCAGGATAAGCCAGATCAGCGGCGCGGTGAGGATATTGAGCAGAGGGGCCTCGGACAGATAGCGCGAAATCCGCAGCATCAGGTTCCGGTGCTGTTTTCTGACCTCTGCCTCGAAACGGACCTTTTTGCCGATGACCGTATAGTAGAACTCCGCCTCCTTCTTCTCGATTTCCAACAGAAGCTCTTGTTCAAGCTTCTTCATCGCCTCAAGCAGGGCCGCTATTCTCGTATCCATCCTTCTCCCGTGCGCCTTGCCCGCATCGCGCTGTTTTCTGCCATTGTTCCGGGTCATGCCCCGGCGTGTCACAAAAAAAAGCAGGTTGGTCCAAGTGGACCAACCTGCTTGCGTAATCTCTCGCTTTCCAGCGTTTCCATCTCCCGATCAGTAGCTGGGACGACGACGCTTCTTGTCTTTTTTCTTCACCTCGGCCTGGTTCACCTTGAGATCGCGTCCCTTGAGCGAGGTTTTGTTCAAGGCCTTGATCGCCTTGTCCGCCTCGGAATTATTGGGCATCTCAATAAAACCAAAGCCTTTGGACTGCCCGGAAAACCGATCCTTGACCAAGCTGATGCTGGCGACCTCGCCGAACGCGGAAAACATTTCTTTCAGCTCTTCTTCGGTGACCCCAAAAGCAAGATTGCCGATATACATATTCATTGATCCATCCTCCCTCATGTGCATACATAACAACCGCTATCAAAAAACCCAACGCACAGAGTTGGAGGATAGCGCCCCGGCCAACGATTGGCCCATCAGGAGAAGTGTAAAAAAATTAAGGGACCGGTGCGCGGCCCCTTTTCACACATCTTCAGGTAATCTCACAGGGGGTTCTGGCGTCTCCCAATACGAGATAAAAACCAGAACCGAATTCGCTATATAGCACGGATTGGGGTAAACACTCAAGCTTTTTCACAATTTTACACATAATGACAACAAGTTAAGAAGATGTGGCAAGCCATTGTCCCAATAGCTTGCGCAAAAGCTCTTTCTTCACCGGCTTGGCAAGATAGTCATCCATGCCCGCCTCCAGGCATTTCTGCCGATCGCCTTCCATGGCGTTGGCGGTCATGGCGATGATCGGCAGCCGCTTTTCTCCTAATGGTTCCCGGCTGCGGAAGGTTCTCGTTGCCTGGTAGCCATCCAACACCGGCATCTGGCAATCCATGAGCACTAGGTCGTAGCGCTTCTCCGCCAGGGCGGCCAGAGCCTTTTCCCCGTTCTCGGCAAGATCGACGGTCAGCCCCATGGCTTCGAGCATCTTGCTGGCCACCATCTGATTGACCTTGTTGTCCTCCACCAGGAGAATATGGCCCTGCCAGGCGCCTTCCTCCGCCTGGCTCGGATTATCTTTCTGACCTTGGGTCTGCGTTCCAGTACCCACCACGGGAAACTCCAGCTCGCACCAGAAGGCGGAGCCTTTGCCCGGCATGCTCTCCACCCCGATCTTGCCGCCCATCAGCAGGACCAGCTGACGGACAATAGCCAACCCCAGGCCGGTGCCGCCATACTTTCGGGTGGTGGAGCCGTCGGCCTGGGTAAAGCTCTGGAACAGGTCTTTCTGCTTTTCTGCCGCGATACCGATGCCGGTATCACACACCTCAATCCGCAACAGCACCCGGGAGGCAACGGCGGACAGGCACTGCACCCGCACCCGGACTTCGCCCTGAGGGGTAAACTTGATGGCATTGGTCATGAAATTGATCAGTATTTGGCGCATCCGGGTCGGATCGCCGCGCAGGGTCTCCGGCACCTGTGGATCGATCTCGGCAACCACAGTGACATTTTTGGCCTGGGCCTGGCTGGCGAGTAGGGTAACCAGGTCTCCCACCAGTGTGCGCAGACGGAAAGGAATCTCCTCCAGAACCAGCTTGCCGGCGGCAATCTTGGAAAAATCAAGAATATCGTTCAAAATACTCAGCAACGCTTCGGCTGAAAAAGAGGCTGTTTTCACATAATCAAACTGGGCTCCATCCATCTTCGTGTCCTGCAAAAGCTGCAGGGTGCCGAGGATGCCATTCATGGGCGTCCTGATCTCATGACTCATGTTCGCGAGAAACTCATCCTTGGCTCGACTAGCGGCCTCGGCTTCTTCGTTGGCTTGGCGGAGATCCCCCACCAGGGCATCGTTGGCAAACCGCATCTCCAGAGCGGCAACAAGGGCGTCCTGCATACGAATTGCCGAATTGATCAACATCAGGGTGTACAAAATGATAACGGTGGCCATGATCTCATAAAACTGGCCACCGTGTTTCAGGAGCAAATAGGCAAAGGGCAGCAGGGGGCAGCTCATATAGGCAAAATAGAGGTTGCGTAAAGGCGAAAGGATGGGGATGGCTCCGGCAGTGAGCCCCGCAACGATGAAAAATAACGCCATCTGCTCCATCATGGTTGCCGAGGTAAAAAAGAAAATCACCGCCATTCCCCACATGATGCCGGTGAAAAAGACCAGATAGATGTAGGCATGCACACAGCGCAACGCTACGGGCCCACAGGTATTCTTCTGCCTGTGGAAAAAGAAGATGACACCCAGCTTAGCGAGAAAAAGCACGCTCATGCCTGCCAGCCAGCCTTGCCAAAGAGAAGCGGCAATCACCGGCCGCACCATCACACACAAGGCAACAGCCAGGATAAATGCCGTGATATTGCTGGAGTAACCGGAATCAAGCACCAGCCTGGTCAGTTCGTGTGTCACCAGCCTGCGGCTGTCTTTTTCCTTACCGCTGTGATACAGAAAAAATTTGAGCATGACTGATGCTATACCCTGTCCATCAGATGATTTCAATGGCTCCGGACTTACTCGCCACACCACCTCGCCGATGATGGAGCAGTCCTGCTTCTTGCGGGGGAAAAGGTGCCCGAGCATAGACCTCGGAAGTGCCCCGGCCAACGATTGGACCATAAGGAGAAATAGTTAAGAAGGTGTGTCCAGCCATTGCCCCACCAACTTGCGCAACAGCTCTTTTTTTACCGGCTTGGCAAGATAGTCATCCATGCCCGCCTCCAGGCATTTCTGCCGGTCTCCCGTCATGGCATGGGCGGTCATGGCAATAATCGGCAGCCGCCTTGCTCCTTGGGGCTCCTGGTTGCGGAAGGCGCGCGTTGCTTCGTAGCCATCCATCACCGGCATCTGGCAATCCATAAGCACCAGATCGTACCGCTTCTCTGCCAGCGCTGCCAGCGCCTTTTCCCCGTTCTCGGCAAGATCAACGATCAACCCCATACCGGTGAGCATCTTGCTGGCCACCATCTGATTGACCTTGTTGTCCTCCACCAGCAGAATACGGCCCTGCAAGGTGCCCTCTGCCTGGGGTTGATTATCTTTCTGCGCCTCGGTCTGCATACCCATGGCCGCCACAGGAAAATCAAGCTCGCACCAGAAAACGGAGCCCTGTCCCGGTTCGCTCTCCACCCCGATCTTGCCGCCCATCATCAAAACAAGCTGTCGGACAATGGCCAACCCCAAACCGGTACCGCCATACTTTCGGGTGGTGGAGCCATCGGCCTGGGAAAAGCTCTTGAACAGGTCTTTCTGTTTTTCCAAGGAGATACCGATGCCCGTATCACAAATTTCAAGCCGAACAACCACGCGGGACGCAAAAGCGGAGAGACATTGCACCCGAACCCGCACCTCGCCCTTTTCGGTGAATTTGATGGCATTGGTCATAAAATTGGTCACCACCTGCCGCACCCGAGTCGGGTCGCCAAGAAGCACCTCCGGCAGCTGCGGATCGATCTCCGCGACCAAGGCAACATTTTTGGCCTGGGCTTGGCTGGTGAGCAGGGTCACCAGGTCTTCCACCACGGTCCGCAGACTGAAGGGGATATCCTCAAGCACCAGCTTGTGCGCGGCGATCTTGGAAAAATCAAGGATGTCGTTCAAGATGGACAGCAACGCCTCAGCCGAAGAATAGGCGACTTTCACATAGTCGATTTGGGTATCATCCAGTTTCGTATCCTGCATAAGCTGCAGAGTGCCAAGGATGCCGTTCATGGGCGTCCTGATCTCATGGCTCATATTGGCAAGAAACTCATCCTTGGCCCGACTGGCTGCCTCGGCAACATCACGGGCCAGAATCAGCTGATCTTCCGTGTCCTTGCGCCGCTCATTCTCGGCAATGAGTTCCAGGTTGAGGGATTCGCTTTCCTCGCTGGCCAGCCTCAGATGCGCCACCAGAGCATCATTGGTAAACCGCGCCTCCAGGGCGGAGAACAAAGATTCCTGCATGCGGGTTGCGGAATTGACCAGCACCAGGATGTAAAAAAGGACGATGAGCCCCATGACCAGGTACAGGGTGCCGCCCTGCTCGAAAAGCCGATAGGCCAAGGGAAAAAGCGGCAGGCAGATGTACCAGTAGTAGAGCTTGCGTAGGGGCGACAGGATGGGGATGGCCCCGGCGGTGACACCGGCCCCAATAAAAACAATGCCCATCTGCTCCAATGTCGCGCCGGGCGGAAAAAAGAAAAATACCGCCAGCCCCCAAAAAACACCGGTGAGAAAAACCAGGCCCATATAGGCGTTCACGCAAGGGGAACCACTCAGACCATGATCTTTGGGGTGTTTCCAATACCAGCGGGTAGCAGCAAGCCGCAAACAAAAGATGAGCGTCGTGCCGCACAGCCAGCCGATCAGCTGATTTGAGGGGGCTACATGCTGCACCATGAGAAAAAGTGCCCAGGCCAGGACATAGGCTGCGGTGCTGCTGGAATAACCGGAATCAAGCACCAGCCTGATCAGTTCATCCGCCACGGGCCCGCGGCTCTCTTTTCCCTTGCTGTTGTAATCCAAAAAAAAGTTAAGCATATCGGATGCTATACCCTGTCCATCAGATGATTTCAATGGTTCCGGGTTGACCTGCCACCACCTCGCCGATGATGCCGAAATCCAGAGGATAATCCCGTTTGCCCAGCCGCTCGGCAATGGAGTTGATCCCCTCGGCGGAGGCGGCGATGAGCAGGCCGCCCGAGGTTTGCGGATCGACAAGGACCATCTCCATGGGGTCCATATCTTCCAGGGAGCTTTTCAGGTGCGGGGCGTAGAAGGCCTTGTTTTTGTAGGCGCCTTCCGGGATGATGCCCATGGAGGCGTGGTGCAGGGTTTCGGGCAGAATCGGCACGGAGCGCGAGTCGATGCGGATGGCCACGCCCGAGGCAAGGGCCATTTCGTAGAGATGCCCCACCAGCCCGAAGCCGGTGATGTCGGTGCAGGCATGCGCCCCCACGGTCTGCATGAGCTGGGCTGCCTCCCGATTCAGGGTGGCCATGACCATGGTGATCATGGCCTCGGTGCCCTTAGCGGCCACCCCGCCTTTGAGGGCGGTGGAGAGAATGCCCGTTCCCAGGGGCTTGGTGAGCAGGAGAAGATCTCCCACTTGGGCGCCGGAGTTGAGGATCACCCGGTTGGGATGGACCACCCCTGTTACGGAGAGCCCGTATTTCAATTCGGCATCTTCGATGGAGTGCCCGCCCACCAGCAAGGCCCCGGCCTCTTTGATCTTGTCGAGTCCGCCGCGCAGAATCTCCTGCAAAACGGACCTGCCCAACTCCTTGATGGGAAAAGCCACCAGGTTCATGGCCAGCAGCGGTTTGCCGCCCATGGCGTAGACGTCGGAAAGCGCATTGGCTGCGGCCACCTGGCCGAACTGGTAGGGGTCGTCGACAATGGGGGTGAAAAAATCCACCGTTTGGATGAGGGCGGTGTCGTCGTTGAGACGATACACCCCGGCATCCTCGCCCGTTGCCGCGCCCGCGATCAGGTTCGCATCGGTGGGCAGGTCAAGGCCGCACAATAATTGGTCCAGGTCCCCCGGACTCAATTTGGCGGCTCAACCAGCGGCTTTGACGGTGCTGGTCAGTTTCAGTTTGGTCATTGTTCCTTCCATAAATTGGGGCGGCGCAAGCCGTCCCTCCGTTTTCCCCATTGTCACGCAGCCGAGCACCGCAGAGGCTGCCGAAAAAGGGCTTTGCACTGTTTGAGGCGCAGCCGAGTTTGCAAAGCCCCGGCAGCATCGAGGAGCACAGGGAATCCCGCCAGCGGCGGGACCAGTGGCGGGGTGCCCTTTCTTTGGTTCGTTTCTTTGGGCAAGCAAAGAAATGAACAGAGACTGTGTTGCCCAAATATACGCCCCGAGTTGTTACGAATCCGTCTTCCACGGTATCTCGCGAAAAACCCCTTCCGCTTCCTTACAAAAAATCCGGGCAATGGCTATGTCGGCTGCACCCAGAATACCCTGCACCGCAGCCAGTTGGTCCGGGGCAAAGGTTATGGCCATGCCGCAATCCCCGCTGATTTCGCGGGGCACCGGCACCACATCCAGAGGGATGTTGCCGGCTTTCAGCAACTGCTCCGCCTTGAGCACATAGTGGATGGAAAAAAAAATAGCCACATACGATCCGGTCGGGTGGCACTCCTGGCTTGCTGTTTTCATGGGTAAACATCCAGACGCAGATACGTCAAACCTCTTCCATTTCCTCTTTCGAATCACGGCCCAGCAGGGCCTGAACCGCCTCAGCGCACGGCTTATCCTCGTAGATCATGGCATAGACCTGCTCCAGGATGGGCATCTCCACCCCAATCTTTTTCGCCAGGGCCATGGCGGAACGGGTGGTTTTCACCCCCTCGGCCACCATCTCCATCTCAGCGAGAATCTGCGGCAAGGTTTTGCCCTGCCCAAGCTTGAGACCCACCTGCCGGTTCCGGCTCAGATCCCCGGTGCAGGTAAGGACCAGATCGCCCATCCCCGCCAAGCCGGAAAAGGTGAGGGGCTTGGCGCCCATGGCCACCCCCAGCCGGGTGATCTCGGCCAGCCCCCGAGTGATGAGGGCGGCGCGGGTGTTGGTGCCGTAGCCCAACCCGTCGCAGATGCCCGCCGCTATGGCGACGATATTCTTGAGCGCCCCGCCCAGCTCCATGCCGATCACATCGGTGCCTGCGTAGACCCGGAACCGTTCGGTGTGAAAGATATCCTGGAAAAACCTGGCCCCCTCGATGGTGGGGGCCGCGACCGTCACCGCCGTGGGGATGCCGGCAGCCACCTCCTTGGCAAAACTCGGCCCGGCCAGCACCCCAAGCTGTCCGCGGAAGCCGGAGTTTTCCTTGGCCAGCACCTCGGCCATGACCTGGTTCATGGTGCGCAGAGTCTCGTTTTCAATGCCCTTGGTGGCGGAGATGATCGCGGCATCCGGAGCAAGATGGGGGGCAAGGAGGGTGAACACCTCCCGGTAGACATGGGAGGGAACCACCATAACCACCACCGCTTTGCCGGAAACAGCTTGGGCCAGATCAGCGGTGGGGCGCACCGTAGTGGGCAAGGGAAAGCCGGGGAGGTAGGTGGTGTTTTCCCGATCCCGCAGGAGTCCGGCCACATGGTCCGGTCGATGGGCCCAGAGATCAACGCCAAACCCCTTGTCGCCAAGGAGTTTGGCCAGAGCGGTTCCCCAGCTGCCAGCGCCGATCACCGCGATATTTTCAGAATGGGTCATTGGTATCCTGTGGATATTTGTGTGTGTCTGTTAGTCATCGGCAGTGCCGTGCCTATAATCCACTAAATTGCCGGGATCGTAAAACGGCCACACAATGACGTCGCTGACTTTGGCGAAGCGTGCCATGCCACGCCCGGTGGTTGTGTGCCCGCTCGACGCAAGATTAGGCACTTCCATGCGAAGTGCTGGACGTTGTGATCGATTCATGCAGAGCACTTAGGCGTGCCACACGACCAACTGATGCTTCTTTGTGGGCCACAACCAGCGCAAAGAACGTCTCGAAAGCCACCCGCCATCCAACTTTGTCAATAAACTCTTCGATTGTTGTGGGTGGATCGTTCGGAAACAGCGCAGGAGCGATTTCTTCCCGAAGTGCCTCCCAGACGTTTGCGGATTGCTCAATAATGTTTCGCGTTCTATCTTTAAAGTGATTGGCAGCGAACTCTTGACGATCGATATGGTGAGCACAGGCGTTTCTCAGTTCCCGCAACTGATGGTAGATCGTGCGCTCGGCGGCTGTGATGAGGCCAAGCCGATAGGCAAGATTTATCTTAGCACTGAATACAGCGATTGGTTTGTTTCCAGAACGGCCCATCAGCTCATCATCGGGACTTAGCTTGGGGAGCAGGCGCCTTGAAATGTGGTCTTCGAGAAAGCGTTCCACCATAGAACCGACAACCAAAACACAACCGCGATCGCTCTCCGGCTTGAGCGACTGATATATCTCGGAGAACCTTTTAGACGTGCGAAGTTTCTCATCCGAGTTCATCAATGATGACTCCTGCGTGAGTATGTGAAATCCAACGTTGTGTTAAGGGGCACGAGTCGCAACACGGCGAAGCGTCCCAGTGAGCGAGGGCGAACGACTTGAACACGTTGTTATGCATTAAATCCGTGGACGGACAAAATTTGAATCTGTGACGGTGGCTTTGCACGTTTTACAGACCCACGCCTTTGTGCCTCCACCTTGGAGCCGAATAAGCTTCTGCTCGTTATCATAGCATTGCTGGCAAAAGGGACCGTCTTTTTCGCTTTCTTTAACAACCCAGTAGTATGGTTTCTCCCATACAACGGTGTTTTTCACGCTGAGCCTTTCTTGTAAGGATTCTATTTCCTTGTCTTTGTTGCTGAGCTGAACCTGTACTTCAGCCAACTCAATCTTTGCATCAGCTAAAGAACTAATTAATTCAGCGATTTTTAGCTTTACTTCGGCCTGCTCTAAGGATGCGCCACTATCTTTGATAAGTTTCGCAATGTCAGCAGCAGATTTAATGGCACCTAGTGCTGCTCCAATAGTTGATATATCAGTCATGATTTACCTCTAGTGCATAACAAGCTATTCAACAGTTCTGGCTCTCATACCGGAAACCATGAGAGCCAGAACCATAGATCGCGTCAGACTGATTTTATTCCCCAAACCCGCCTTCCTCATCACTCGCCTCATCCGCTTTTCAAATACGTCTTCAAATCCCGGTAATAATTTTCATGGGGTCCGATCATGATAAGCTCAAGACTTTCGTCCTTGATACAGCGGTAGGCAAGAAGATACATCTGGCTCTGCACCGTGAACTTGTGAACAAAAACACCCCGCAAGTCTCCTTTCTTCTCCGAGCCAAGGGAGGGGTTTTCGATAATCCGCCTGATTGCGCTGTCTAATTCAGCCTTCTCTTTTTCGGTGAATTTTTTAACTTTTTTCGCAAACGAGTGTGATTGATAAATCTTCATGGATTTTCAACCAAATTGATACTCTGTCTTCTCGTCGTGCTCCAGCTCTTCAATCCCCATCAAAATTTCCTTGATAAGACTGTAGGGGAGATCCGGGTTTTCTTCGGAGCATTTGCCGATCCGCGCCCAATGCTCGATTTGGCCGGTCAGGGAGCGGTGCTCGATTTTACTGAACCGTTTCGCTTCACCGACCAACTCTTCCGATATTCTTACCGCCATTGCCATATTACACCTCCATGATTGATCTCATGGATTCAAAATACAACCAATCATCGCAAAATGCAACTTTTTGTATCATTCTGTGACTTCTTCGTCCTCGCCTTCCTCATCATCGGAAATAATCTCGGCCATGCGATCAACCGCCATAACCTTTTCACCCTCATCCAGCTTAAAGAGGCGCACGCCCTGGGTATTACGGCCAATAACCCGCAGATCGCGCATGGAGATGCGGATGATCTTGCCGCCGTTGGTGATCATCATCAGCTCGTCTTCATCCGTCACCTGCATGGCCCCGACCACCAGGCCGTTGCGGTCGCTGGCCTTAATGGCGAAAACCCCCTTGCCGCCGCGCTTGATCAGGCGGTATTCATCCACCTCGCTCCGCTTGCCGTAGCCGTTTTCCGTGACCACGACCACTGAGGAGCCCTCGTGCACCACATCCACCGAGACCACCTCGTCGCCCTCGGCCAGGTTGATGCCCTTGACCCCGGTTGCGGTGCGGCCCATGCTGCGGACATTCTGCTCGTTGAAGCGGACCGACATGCCCTTTCGGGTCACGACCAGAATATCGTTGGCCCCGTTGGTGAGCACCGCACCGAGAATCTCGTCGTCCTCGCGGATGGTGAGGGCGATCTTGCCGCGCCGGATGGGGCGGCGGAACTCGGAGAGCACCGTTTTCTTGACGATACCCTTCTTGGTGATCATCATCACGTGACATTCCTGGCCCTCGGCCACATCAAAGGTCGAGACCGGCAGGATGGCGGCAACCTTTTCGCCCTCGGTGAGTTCCAGGAGGTTGACAATGGCCTTGCCCCGGGCGATGCGGCCCGCCTGGGGAATCTCGTAGACCTTGCGCCAGAAGACCTTGCCGTGGTTGGTGAAGAAAAGGAAGGTGGCGTGGGTGGAGGCCGTGTACATGTTGGAAACGAAATCATCCTCGATGGTGTTAGCGCCCTTGACGCCCTTACCGCCGCGCCGCTGCGAGCGGTAGAGGTCAACCGGATTGCGCTTGATGTAGCCCTCGTGGGTAACGGTGACCACCATCTCTTCCTGCATGATCATGTCTTCAGGGAGGATCTCGTCCGGGGCCTCGATGATCTCGGTGCGCCGCTCGTCGCCGTACTGCTCGATGATCTCGGTGAACTCGTCGCGGATGATCTTCATCACCAGATGCTGGTCGGCCAACACCTGCTTGAACCAGGTGATCTGCCGCATCAGTTCTTCGTATTCGCTGACGATCTTTTCCCGCTCCAACCCGGTGAGCCGGTGCAAGCGCATTTCCAAAATAGACTGGGCCTGGATCTCGGAGAGGGAGAAACGGGCGATGAGGCCGATCTTGGCTTCCGGCGGGTTGGCGGATTTCTTGATCAGTTCCACCACCTCGTCGAGGTTGGTGATGGCGATCTTGAGCCCTTCCAGGATATGGGCCTTTTCCTCGGCTTTTTTGAGGTCGTAGGCGGTGCGCCGATAGACGATGGTTTTGCGGTGCAGGAGGAAATATTCGAGGATCTGCCGGAGATTGAGGATCTCGGGCCGGTTATTGACGATGGAGAGCAGGATGATGCCCATGCTCCGCTGGAGCGGGGTCAGCTTATACAACTGGTTGATCACCACCTCGGCAATGGCGTCCTTTTTCAAATCAAGAACGATGCGCATCCCGTGGCGATCGGATTCGTCGCGCACCTCGGCGATGGTGTCTATCCGCTTATCCTTAACCAAGAGGACGATCTTCTCGATGAGGAACGCCTTGTTCTGCTGGTAGGGAATCTCGGTGATGATGATGGATTCCCGGCCGCTCTTGCTCTTCTCCACATCGGTCTTGGAGCGCATGAGAATGGAGCCGCGCCCGGTTTCATAGGCCTCGCGGATGCCGGCCCGGCCGCAGATATAGGCGCCGGTGGGGAGATCCGGACCGGTGATATGATCCATGAGTTGATTGACCGTGATGTTCGGGTCGTCAATCATGGCGATGAGGCCGTTCATCACCTCCACCAGGTTATGAGGCGGGATATTGGTGGCCATACCCACGGCGATGCCGGAGGAGCCGTTGATCAGCAGATTGGGGATTCGGGAGGGGAAAACCACCGGCTCCATGTGGGAGTTGTCGTAGGTGGGAACAAAATCAACGGTTTCCTTTTCCAGATCGGCAATGATCTCCTGGTCGATCTTGGTCATCCGCGCTTCGGTATACCGCATGGCCGCAGGGGAATCACCGTCCACCGAGCCAAAGTTACCCTGGCCGTCGACGAGCGGATAACGCATGGAAAAATCCTGGGCCATGCGGACGATGGTGTCGTAGGCCGCAGTATCTCCGTGGGGATGGTACTTACCGATGACATCACCGACAATACGGGCCGATTTGAGATGGGGCCGGTTGTGGTAGTTATTCAGCTCCCGCATGGCAAAGAGGGCGCGGCGATGCACAGGTTTCAGGCCGTCCCGTACATCCGGCAAAGCACGGCCGATGATGACGCTCATAGCGTAATCGAGGTAGGATTTCTTTAATTCCTTTTCGATGGAGATAGAGGCAATCGGCAACTCTTGGGTCGTTTCTTCCGCCATATTAAAAATCCTTGTTCAGTGGATGGATAAATCTTGAACTTGTCTCAGCTACAAAAACAGCCCTAAATATCGAGGTCCGCGACCTCAAGGGCATGATTCTGAATAAACTCGCGCCTCGGCTCCACCTTGTCGCCCATCAGGCAGGTGAACATATCGTCGGCCAGGGCCGCATCGTCGATACTTACCCGCAGTAAGGTCCGCTTCTCCGGGTTCATCGTGGTATCCCAGAGCTGTTCGGGGTTCATTTCACCGAGACCCTTGTAGCGCTGGAGGTTGCTGCCCCGGAATGACTCCTGCCGGACAACGGTAAGCAGCTCCTGCCAGTTGGGGACAACGATCTCCTTATTGGCGGTCTCCACGGTGAACGGGGAGGTGAGATACTGTTTGATCTGCCCATACTGACGGATGGCGGAACGGTATTCGCCGATCAGCGGGATCTGCGGGCCAACGGTGATCATCATGTGGGCCTTGTCCTTGATGGCCGCATCGAACTCCCAGCAACTCGGGCGCCAACGACAGGGGCGGACAGCGCCGAGGATCAGATCTTTGTGGAGCAGCTCTTCCCGCAACTGCTCCACCAGGTTCTGGTCTTCAAACTGATCCGCCGAGGTGATGTCGCTGTCCAGCAGAAAATGGACCATCTCTTCCCAGAGATTGATGCGGGTCAGGTACTCGATGATCTTTTGGTAGCCGGCAAGATTTTTCAACAGGCCGATGAGATCCTCGCCCGCCATCTTCTCCGCGCTTGCCCCCACCGTCACCTGCACGCTGGTGCTGGCCTGGGCGAAGAGATACTGGTTGAGCTCGTTTTCGTCGGAAAAATACTGTTCCTTCTTGCCGCGACCCAGGCGGAACAGGGGCGGCTGGCCGATGTAGATATTGCCGTTTTCCACCAAGGGCAGCATCTGCCGGTAGAAAAAGGTAAGGAGCAGGGTGCGGATATGGGCTCCGTCCACGTCGGCATCGGTCATGATGATGATCTTGTGGTAGCGAAGTTTGTCCAGGTCGAACTCATCGCGGCCGATGCCGGTGCCCAGCGCGGAGATGATCTGCTTTATTTCCTCGCTGGAAAGAATCTTGTCGAACCGGGCCTTTTCCACGTTCATGATCTTGCCGCGCAGGGGGAGGATGGCCTGTACGGAACGATCCCTTCCTTGTTTGGCCGAACCGCCGGCGGAATCACCCTCGACCAGGAAGATCTCGCGGGCCTTTGGGTCCTTAGACTGGCATTCCGCCAGTTTTCCTGCCATCAGCAGATCAAGGCCGGAGCCCTTCTTGCGGGAGAGTTCCTTGGCGCGCCGGGCCGCCTCGCGGGCACGGGCTGCGTCCACCACCTTGGTGAGAATCTTTCTGGCAATCTGCGGATTCTGTTCCAGGTAGATGGTAAGCTTTTCGTGACAGACCGCTTCGACGATGGATTTCACCTCGCTGTTGCCCAGCTTGGTCTTGGTCTGCCCTTCGAACTGCGGGTCGGGAACGCGGACGGAAACCACGCAGGTTAGACCCTCGCGCACATCATCCCCACCCATCTTCTCCTTCATGTTCTTGGGCACCACGTCGTCGCTGGCGTAGCGGTTGATGCACCGGGTCAGCGCACCTCGGAAACCGGCGACATGGGTGCCGCCTTCCTTGGTGTTGATGTTGTTAACAAAGGAAAAGAGCCGCTCGGAGTAGCCGTCGAAATACTGAAAAGCTACCTCCACCTGGACATTGTCCCGTTCGCCGGAGATAAAGACCGGGTCGGGGTGGATGTGGGTCCGGTTGCGGTTGAGATATTCGATATAGGAGACGATGCCGCCTTCGAAGTGAAAGATGTCCTCTGCCCCGGTGCGCTCGTCGTGGAGGAGGATCTTGACCTCCTTATTCAAAAAGGCCACTTCCCGCATCCGGGCTTGGATGATGTCGTATTTGAACTCCGTGGTTTCCTTGAAGATCTCCGGGTCCGGCATGAAGGTGATCTTGGTGCCGGTTTTTTCCGACTCGCCACATATCTCAAGATCGCCTTGGCGGATACCAAGGTGGTAGGTCTGACGGTGGATCTTGCCGTTTCTTCTGACCTCTGCCGTGGTCCATTTGCTCAGGGCATTGACCACCGAGACGCCCACCCCGTGCAGACCACCGGAAACCTTGTAGGTGTCATGGTCGAACTTGCCGCCCGCATGCAGGGTGCACATGACCAGCTCCAGGGCGGAAACCCCTTCTTCGTGCATCTCCACCGGGATGCCGCGGCCGTTATCCTCGACGCTACAGCTGCCGTCCGCGTGGAAAATTACTTTGATGTCCGTGCAATGCCCGGCCAGGGCCTCGTCGATACTGTTGTCCACTACCTCGTAGATGAGGTGATGGAGTCCCTCTTCCGCAGTATTGCCGATGTACATGGCCGGACGCATCCGGACGCCCTCAAGGCCGGAAAGAACCTTGATCTGATCCGCTCCGTAATTTTTCTGTCCTTCAGTCAAAATATAAGCCCTCTTGTTTGTTTTCTAAAAACGAGATCCGGCACTGGATGTTTGTGACTATATTTTCATAGGCATGATGATGCTGAAAAAACCCGGATCATCATCGCCTTGAATCATACAGGGACTTTCTTCCGAATTGATATAGGCCTTGATGGTGTCACTGGACATGACCTGCATGGTTTCAATAAAATATTTCCCATTGAACCCGAGCTTTAAAGGAGAATCATCATAGGTGATGGCAATTTCATCCTTGGCGCTGCCTATGTCCATGCTTTGGGAAGAAAGAATGAGTTTGTTTGTTTTTATCTGAAATTGCACGGCGTTGTAGCGGTCTTCCGTGAAAAGATTCATTTTCTTCATCGAATTCATGAACGGCAATCTATTTAATTCGATGTGTTTTTCTTTTTTAATCATATTGATGATGTTTTTATAATCAGGAAAATCGCCATTCATCAGGCGGACAACGATGATGGAATGGTCTGTTTTTATAACCGCCTGTTTTTCTTCAAACGCTATTTGTATCTCTGCCGAGCCTTCCGTAAATTTTCTTATTTCCTGCATACCTTTGCGGGGAATAAGAATGATCTTCTCCATCTTCAACCCACTCAGGTCGCTTTCCACGGTCGTTTCACACAGGGAAAGCCTGTGTCCGTCCGAAGAAACCATACGGAGCATGTTATTCCCGTCGGCAACGTCTTTTTCCACCAGAACACCGGTGAGGTTGAATTGGGATTCTCCTTCCTGGGCAACGGAAAAAATCGTTTTATCGATGAGCTCCTTTATCTTGTCGCTTGAAAGGGAGGTGAGCATGTTTTCATCGTATTCTGGAAACGCCGGGTATTCTTCGCTGGGCATACCCGCCAGTTTGTAATCCGTTGAACCGGCGCTGATCTTTGCCCAATTGTTTTCCAGGATCTCTATATGGATTTGATCCGCGTTGGACTCTCGCACTATCTCAAAAAGTTTTTTAGCGGGAAGGGTGATGGCCCCGGAAGAGAGTATTTCCGCCGGCAGGCTGTTTCGGATGCCTATTTCCAGATCCGTGGCAGTCAAAAGAAGAGAATCCGTTTTTGACTCTATCAGGATGTTTGAAAGAATGGCGATGTTACCCTTTTTACCGGTTACATTTTGCAGGGAAGCAAGGCCTGTCAAAAAATCATCTCGGGAGATATTAAAAATCAGGGACATAATAGGCACCCCACTCAGTAGTAGTTGTTTTTTTAGTTTTTAAAAGATTATGGTTATTAGGGTTGTTGATATGTTAATAAGCAACATAACTTTTTGAATAAATTACATATTTTTTAAAACACCCCGGACCGAGAAAAAAAGGAAAAGACAAAAAAACAAGTTATCAACAGGTTTTAAAAACAGAGTAAACAGGTTGGTGGAACACGGGGTTGAGAAGGTGTTGAAAAAAGAATATACAGGCGCTTGGCGAATCAAGAGAATAAAACCCCATTAATATATCGATATTATTCCAAAATATTAAAAACAAAGCACCCTGTCTGTCTTTTGCAAAAAGAACTAAAAAAAGATAGTGTAAAATCAAAAAAAATTCAATGATAATAAATAAAAAGATACTGTATTATGGCAATTTTCGAGCTGCCGGAACAGACCTTTTTTAAGGGTCGTCCTTAAGAGAGAAGGATACATTTCAAACCGATGGAAAATTGTAAAAATAATATATTAATATCAAGATGTTATGAAATATTTTCAACGGCGATCCACAGTCGGACTTTTCCAGGGGCGGCCATGGCTGTTTCTTGGGGACCTCCTGGGAAGCGAAAGCGGATAATCCAGACCTACGGACACACCACATACAGCCAGGAAAACCCGGTTCATAAAGGCACGGTGTACGACCTTGCCTCCCTGACCAAGCCGCTTGCCACAACCCTGGCCATTCTGGTGTTGTTGAAAGAGCGACTGCTGCAACTATCCGACCGGATCTCGGATATCTTTCCCCAGACAGGAACGGCCATTGTTGGTGGAGTATCCATCAAGGATCTTCTCAGTCACAGTGCGGGGTTTCCAGCCCATCAGCCATTTTATCTCGAACTATGCAGGTTGGATGAGGAAAAAAGAAAGGAAGCGCTTCTTGGTCTATTGGCCACGGAAACCAGGGCTTATGAACCGGGCAGTGCATCCATCTACAGTGATTTGGGCTTTATGTTGCTTGGTTTGGTTGTGGAAAAGAAAAGCGGCCTGGGACTCGCCGAGTTTTTTCGAGAAAAGATTACGGAGCCGTTGGGGCTTGCGGAAGGAATATTCTACGGCCCGGCAGGGTCTGGGGATACGGAAAAATGTGCCCCCACGGAAGATTGCCCCCTTCGCCAGAGGATTCTCTGTGGCGAGGTGAGTGATGAAAACGCCCATGCCTTGGGCGGGGTGGCCGGGCATGCAGGGTTGTTCGGCACCGCTGAGGGGGTGCTGGCGATGGGGGAGTATCTGTTGGATCAATGGCAGGGCAGGGAGGAACACCCAAACTACCGTGCCGGCGATCTGCGGCGATTTTTAACAAGGCAGGATATCCCGGGGTCCACCTGGGCTCTGGGCTTTGATACGCCGTCACACACAGGCTCAAGCGGGGGCAGATATCTGGCGCCAACCAGCGTGGGTCATCTCGGTTTCACCGGCACCTCATTCTGGATAGACCCGACCCGCGATCTGGTTATGGTTCTCTTGAGCAACCGGGTCCACCCCAGCCGGGAGAATATCCAGATCAAACAGTTCCGGCCTCTTTTTCATGAGACGGTTATGGAGAGCCTGGGGTTGATTTGAGGTAAGCGGCTGGCTCCGCTCTATTTGTGCCTCTTCCGCCTTCTGTTCATTTCTTTGCTTGCCCAAAGAAACGAACCAAAGAAAAGGCACCCTGTGTCCCTTGTCCCGCCGCAGGCGGGATACCCTGTGCTCCTCGATGCTGCCGGGGCTTTGCAAACTCGGCTTCGCCTCAAACAGTGCAAAGCCCTTTTTCGGCAGCCTCTCCGGTGCTCGGCTGCGTGCCAATGGGATTTTAACTGCTCTGAAAGCACAAAGGACTAGTTTTTCTCTCTCTGTTCCGGGTACAGGTGCAGGATATCCTCTTCGCTTGCCTTCATGACCCCGCGCTCACTGATCAGCCCTGTGATCAGGCGGGCCGGGGTGACATCAAAACCATAGTTCACCGTGGGTGTATCCAGCGGGGCGATGGCGATGGTGCTCATTTCCGCTGCCTCATTCAAGCCCCTGATGTGGGTGATCTCCCGACCGCTCCGCTGTTCAATGGGTATCTCGCTCAGACCGTCACAAATTTCCCAATCAAAGGTGGAGGAGGGCAGGGCCACGTAAAAGGGCACCCCGTTGTCGTGGGCGGCCAGGGCCTTGAGATAGGTGCCGATCTTGTTGGCCACGTCGCCGCAGCGGGTGGTGCGGTCCGTGCCGACGATGACCATATCCACCAGGCCGTGCTGCATGAGATGGCCGCCGGTGTTGTCGGCGATCAGGGTGTGCTCCACCCCCTCCTCTTTCAGTTCCCAGGCGGTGAGTTTGGCCCCTTGCAGCCAGGGGCGGGTCTCATCCACCCAGACATGCACCTTGATCCCATCGGCATGGGCGGCGTAGATGGGGGCGGTGGCGGAACCGTAATCCACAAAGGCCAACCAACCCGCATTGCAGTGGGTGAGGATATTCACCGGCGCACCGTTCTTTTTTTTGCTGAGCTCGGCGATGATCTCCTTGCCGTGCTCCCCGATCCTCCGGCAGAATTCCGCGTCTTCGTCGGCTATCTCGCAGGCAACCCCAAAGGCCCTGGCCCGTTTTGCCGCAATGGTGTCTTCCTGGGCGATGGCGGTAAGCTGCCGGTTCACAGCCCATGCCAGGTTGCTGGCGGTGGGCCTGGTTTGGATCAGATCCTCCGCCGCTTGTTGCATAAACCCGGCAAAATCATGTGCCGGCGCGGTCAGGGCGGCAAGGTGCATACCAAACCCGGCCGTGGCGCCAATGAGCCCGGCCCCGCGCACATGCATCTCCCGGATGGCTGTGCAGACCTCGGCAACCGTGCGCAGCTCCTCGATGACAAAACGGTGGGGCAGGTGGCGTTGGTCGATGATTTTGATTGTGGCTTGGTCTGTATCAGACGGCCAGATGGTTCGGTACGGTGTTCCGGCAACGCGCATATCTGCCTCGGGAAATTAGAGAAAAAAGGTGAAAAAATAATATGATATGAGACCCATACCAATGGTAGCGTAGATCAAAAGTCAGGCCGGGCAGTCGATTTCCCGTTGTTTTTTGAGCATAAAAGCAAAGGTCAGGACGGCAACAACAAGGGCGGCGAGGCTGGCAAGGGCATGTGGATTCATGGGTGTGTTTCCTTATGGTTATGATGACAACAGGGTAAACCGGATTTTTTCCGCTGCCAAGGATTTAGTAATCTTCCTTGACCCTGGCCAGGGTCAGCACCAGCACCTCGTCCGCCCCCGCCTTTTTCAACACCCTGGCGCACTCGTTCACCGTGGTGCCGGTGGTGAACACATCATCGATGAGGAGGATTTTTTTCCCGACAAGCCGGTGCGGTTTTACAACCCCAAAGGCGTTTTTGAGATTGGTGCGGCGGGCTGCGCCATTGAAACTGGCTTGCGGCTCGGTGGGCCGCAAACGGATCAGGAGGCTGGGCATAACCCGCCGGTCTTTCGGAAAGAAAGCGCGGGCCAGGAGCAGGGCCTGGTTGAAGCCGCGCTCCCGCAAGCGGGTTGGGTGCAAGGGCACGGGCACAATCCAATCCACTCCCCCCATCTCGGCCAGGTGGGGCAGGGTATCGGCCAGCCTGGCAAAGCTCGGGAGGCAGGCGGTCTTTCCCTGGTACTTGAAGCGGTGGAGCACCTTTTTCAGCGGCTCTTCGTAGAGAAAGAGCGCCCTGGCCCGACTGAAATGCCTCTGCGTGGCAAGGCAGGCCCCACAGTGATGATCGCCGCCCGGTGCTACGAGATAGGCCCTGCCGCAGCACGGACAGAGCGGGCTTTGGACGCGATGGAGGCCTTCCAGGCAATTCGGGCAGAATAACAGTTTTGGTGTGGGGCCCAGCGGCCTTTCGCAGGCAAGACAAAACGAGGGCAGCAGGAGATCGAGGAGGGCGGTAAAAAACCGTTTGTTGCACTCGTAAAAAGCCGCCATTGCAACAGTGGTTGCTTGGTAACTTTTTGCAGTTATGGTACGGACCTGTGTCATCGCGCCCTTTGTTACGAGACCATCAGGGTTCATTCGGCCATGAATCTCTTCAGGACCATAAGGCCATCCGGGGTAAATTGCTCAGCGGCGGCAAGGGATTGCAACTCTTCCATCCCGAGAAAAAATCCATCTTCCACCTCTTCCGGCTGGAGGACGAACGGACCCTCGGCGATGCAGGAAAAGACCCTGCCCCAGACCCGGTTGTTGTCGGCTGCATGATAAAAATCGAAATGGCGGCTGAGGGCAACCTTGCGCACGCCAAGTTCCTCGGCCAGTTCGCGTTTTGCGGAAAGCTCGTAGGATTCCCCGGCCAGGACCACGCCGCCGGTGGCGACATCCAGGTAGCCGGGATAGATATCCTTGCTCATGGTCCGTTTCTGGACAAAGATTTCTTGGCTCCGGTTAAAGACCAGGATGTAGCAGGCCCGGTGGATCAGGCAGCCTTCCCGCATCACCCGGCGGGAAACCTGGGCCACCTCCTGGTTCTGCTCGTCAACGATCTGGACTATTTCATCGGCGGGGTTCATTTTTTCAAGGGCTCCAGTCTGCTGCTTTGCAAAAAAACTGAAACTCTTATACCATGAAAGGCGAGCCTGGGGCAGGGAAGAAGAATATTTTCCTCTGCCGGAACAGGCCATAAGCCAAAGGATACTATGCTCATGGAAAAAAAATTCCAGTTTTCTCTCAGCTATCTCTTCATCGCCCTGGCCATCTTCATCCTTCTCCAGAACTGGCTGTCGCCGGAGATCAACAGCGTTTCCTACAGCCAGTTCAAGACGCACGTGGCGGAAAAAAAGATCAATTCCGTGGTCATTTCCTCCACCCTGCTCAAGGGGTATGAAAAGGTCGAGAGCGACAAGAAGGAGCCGATGTTTCCCAAGGCCCTCTATGTGACCCCGCGCATTGATGACCGCAACCTTGTGGAATTTTTGGAAAAATATAATGTAGACATCATCGCGGCCAATGAGAACACCTTTCTGCGCACCCTGTTGTCTTGGATCCTGCCCACCTTGTTTTTTGTCGGGATCTGGATGTTCATGATGAAACGCATGGGCCAGGCGGGGGCCGGGGGCATGATGACCCTGGGTAAGTCCAAGGCCAAGATCATCGCCCAGACCGATCTCGGGGTCAACTTCGAGTCGGTGGCAGGCCAGGAGGAGGCCAAGGTGGAGCTGGCCGAGGTGATCGAGTTTTTAAAAACCCCGGAAAAATTCACCCGGCTGGGCGCCAAGATTCCCAAGGGCATCCTGCTGGTCGGCCCTCCGGGCACGGGCAAGACCCTGCTGGCCAAGGCGGTGGCCGGGGAATCCGGGGTGCCGTTTTTCTCCATCAGCGGCTCGGATTTCATCGAGATGTTCGTGGGGTTGGGCGCAGCCAGGGTGCGCGATCTCTTTGAGCAGGCCAACGCCAAGGCGCCCTGCATCGTGTTCATCGACGAGCTGGACTCGTTGGGCAAGGCCAGGGGCAGCGGCATGATGGGGGGCCACGACGAGCGGGAACAGACCCTGAACCAGCTGCTGGCCGAGATGGACGGTTTTGAGGTGAACAAGGGGGTGGTGATCCTCGCCGCCACCAATCGGCCCGAGATTTTGGACCCGGCCCTGCTGCGGCCGGGTCGTTTTGACCGGCATATCCTGGTGGACCGGCCCGACCTCAAGGAGCGGGTGGCGATTCTGGCGGTGCATGCCAAGGGAATCACCCTTGACCCGGCGGTTGATCTGGCGATCATCGCCCGCCGCACCCCGGGTTTTACCGGGGCGGATCTGGCCAACCTGGTCAACGAGGCGACCCTGCTGGCGGTGCGCAAGGGCAAGGAGCAGGTGGAGGCCACGGAGTTTGAAGAGGCCATCGATCGGATCGTTGCCGGACTGGAGAAGAAAAACCGGGTGCTCAACGAGACCGAGAAAAAGACCGTGGCCTATCACGAAACCGGCCACGCCCTGGTGGCCACCTTCCGCAAGACCGCGGAAAAGGTGCACAAGATCAGCATCGTGCCCCGCGGGATCGGCGCCCTGGGCTACACCATGCAGCTGCCCACCGAGGACCGGTTTCTGATGTCCAAGACCGAGCTGCTGGAAAAAATCGATGTGTTGCTGGGGGGCAGGGCCGCGGAAAAGATCATCTTCGACGAGATCACCACCGGCGCCCAGAACGATCTGCAACGGGCCACGGACATCGCCCGCAGCATGGTGACCATGTATGGGATGAACGAAAAATTAGGCCAGGTCACCTATCTGCAACAGGCAAACCAGTTCCTGCAGCAGGGCTTGTTCCAGCAGAAGGAGTTCAGCGATCAGACCGCACTGCTCATCGACGAGGAGGTGCGCAAGATCATCGAGGCGCGCATGGTGCTGGCGGAAAAGACCCTGGTCGAACAGCGGCCTCTGCTGGAAAAGATTGCGCAAGTGCTGCTGGAGAAAGAGGCCCTGGACGACGAGGAGTTTAAGGCGTTGCTGGGCCAGGAAAATGTCTCGGCTTCCGCCTGAAGGAGGGCGCGGGTTATCCGGACTCGCCCGGTTTGTGAAACCAGGCGAGTGAGTATCAGCAGCCCTCGGTGGCCTGGCCCTTTTTTTGATGGCACTGGGTGCAACCGGTGGGCCCGGCTTGCTTTTTCTTGTGACAGCCCAGGCAGAGGGCGTGGGCCGCATCTTTGCCCAGCGTGAGCGGACCAGGCTTTTGGTCGCCGTGGCAGGCGGCACAGCCGTGGGCCTTGGCGTGTTTCCCGTGCGAAAGAACGACCTTGCCATTGCGATTGGCGATGACAAGGCTTTCCGCCGCGACCTTCTCTGCCGCCGTCTTGATCTCTGCGGCCACCTGTTTGCCTTTTTCTCCAACAACCGCTGCTTTTTCCCGTACCTTCG
>JBAZCG010000034.1:0-30705 GCA_041671085.1 Desulfurivibrionaceae bacterium
CCCGCCTGCCTCGGTCAGCCTGGTGGCGAAAAAAAAATCCGGTGGCGGCAAGGGCAAAGGGGTGAAGCTGTCCTTGCCAGGTGCTGGTGATGGTGATTTTGAACGGTACTGACCCTGCTTGGTGTTCGCCCTACGTCCAACAGATGTCCAGAAGAAATGTGCCCCATGCCGGGTGGGCATTTCTTCTGATGCGTCATGATCCGGCGGGAGTTGTTCGACCGGATCGGCCTGTTTGACGAACCATTTCCCTGCTGCGAAGATTACGAACTCTGGCTTCGTGCCAGTGTCGCCCATCCCTTTTTTCTGGTAGACTCATCGCTGGTCGCCAAGCACGGCGGCAGGTCGGATCAGGTGTCGGTTCGGTTTCAAACCGGTATGGATCGCTTTCGCATCCGGGTTTTGGAAAAGCTTCTTCTTCCCGCCCATCTCACCTCGGAACAGTTCCGTATTGCCCGTGAGGAGCTGATCCGTAAGGCCTGCTCTATGGGAACGGTTGTCTCAAGCATGGCCGTCTTGAAGAATGCCAGCGCTGTCTGTCCCTTGCCGCCAAGTACTCCTAACTTTTGCTGCCGTCTGTTTATTATTACCTCTGATTTTTCTGTTTGACATGGCCTTTCTAATTTTCATAGCATGGACATATGGGTGCTTATTTTTGTCCTGCATATCATTTCGCCAAGTGGTTCGAGGTTCCAAGTTCATTGTCAATCGCGTTGTATGTCCCTTGCTGCGTGCCAAGGTGATTTTAGAAAAATCATAGGCGGCGTCAATAACCAATCGTTTAGTTCCGCAGCAAAATATTTTTGGAGGAATTACGCAATGTTTACGCACATGAAGATCGGGGTGAAGTTGATCAGTAGTTTTCTGGTGGTGGCGGCAATCGCTGCAATTATCGGCATATTCGGTAATTTCAAGCTGCATGAGATCGATGATGCCGACACCTTTCTCTACGAGAAGCGCACGGTGCCGCTTGGTCTTCTGGTTGGTATTGCCCAAGGCTTCGAGCGCTCCGCCGCCAACCTGGGGTACATGGTCTACGGTCGAAATACCGCTGAATTTGTAAAGCATATGGATGAGGCCATGGCTGAAGCGGATGGCGACATTAAGGAATACAAAAAAACCCTGACCGATGCCGAGGACGAAAAGATATACAATGAGTTACTGATCGACTGGGCCAGCTGGAATAAATTCGTCGAGCAGGAAAAAGAGCTCCTGCAGGCCGGAAAGTTTGATGCGGCCGCAGCGCTTTATGCCGGAGAGGGATGGAAGCTCCGCAAAGAGGTCAGGATGATGATTAACGACCTTGACGAGATGAGCATGAGGGACGCTAAGAAAACTTCTGATGACAACACGGCCACTGTCAACGCTGCCTCCCGCATGATCTATATCGTCATCGCCCTGGGTGTACTGGCTGCCATGGGTATCGGGCTCTTCATTACCCGTGCCATCACCCGACCGATCACTGCCTGCGTGGAGGCGGCCAACCGTATTGCTGCCGGCAATACCGACGTTCAGTTGGACACCAGTGCCCAGGATGAGATCGGGCAGCTTCAGGCTGCCATGGCCCAGATGGCGGAGGCGATTAAGGTTATGATCAAGGATGTGGATCTGTTAGCGAGTGCATCTTGGCAGGGGAGACTGGCAACTCGTCCTGATACGGGTAAACACCAGGGAGATTTTAAAAAGGTTCTCGATGGGATAAATAACATCATGAATCGACTGGTTGGCTTATTAGACACCATGCCTGCTCCGTGCATGCTGATCGATAACGACTTTAACGTCCTGTACATGAATGAAATTGGCGCCAAGGTTGGTGGGAAAACCTCTTCTGCTGTGATTGGCACTAAGTGCTACGATCATTTCAAGACCAGCGATTGCCAGACCGATAAATGTGCCTGCGGTCGGGCGATCAGGAACGGTCAGGATGCCAGTAGTGAAACCGATGCCCATCCGTCCGTCGGCCTCGATCTGGAGATATCTTATACTGCTAATCCGCTTCGTGACGAATCAGGCAAGGTTATCGGTGCTTCCGAGTGGGTTACCGATCAAACCGCCATAAAGCAGGCGGTCCGGGTGGCGGCTAAAGTTGCCAGCTACCAAGAGGCCGAGACCCGGAAGCTGGTGGAGTGTCTGGATAAACTCGCCAAGGGTGACAACAACCTTGCCATCAAAGCCGAACCAGCCGATGCCGACACCCAGGCGGTGAAGCAGGTCTTTGACGGGATTGGTTCGGCGGTGGAAACCCTCATCGTCTCCATGAACGAGATCACTCATGTCGCCCGAGAGATCGCCGAAGGTAATCTGTTGGTCAAAATGACAAAGCGCAGTGCTCAGGATGACTTAATTCAGGCGTTGCAGGATATGGCAGAAAAGCTTAATGCAATCATTATGGATGTGCGGGCTGCTGCCGATCAAGTGGCTTCGGGCAGCCAGGAGTTGAGCAGCAGCTCCCAGCAGGTCTCCCAGGGGGCCAGTGAACAGGCTGCTTCGGTGGAGGAGATTTCCTCCTCCATGGAGGAATTGGCCAGCACTGTGGCCCAGACCGCAGACCATGCTCGGCAGACCGCAGCCATTTCTACCAAGGCTGCGGCGGACGCGGTGGACGGCGGTAAGGCGGTGGCGGAAACCGTGGCAGCCATGCAAGTCATCGCCACCAAGATTGAACTCATTGAGGAGATTGCCCGGCAGACCAACCTGTTGGCCTTGAATGCCGCTATCGAAGCGGCCAGGGCAGGGGAGCACGGCAAGGGCTTTGCGGTGGTGGCCGCCGAGGTGCGCAAGCTTGCTGAACGCAGCCAGGTGTCGGCCCAGGAGATCAAAGGGGTTGCCGGAGCCAGCGTGGAGACTGCTTCCAATGCGGGCAAGCTCATCAACGAGATTGTGCCGCAGATCCAGAAAACCGCCGAGCTGGTTCATGAGATCGATGCGGCCAGCAACGAACAGGCTAGGGGCATTGATGAGAATGCCCGGGCCATCCAGCAGTTCGATCAGGTGATCCAGGCCAACAGCGCAGCTGCCGAGGAGATGGCCTCCACCAGCGAGGAGCTGACCGCCCAGGCCGCGCACCTGCAGGAGACCATCGCCTTTTTCAAGGTGGAGACGGAAGCCAGGTTCCGGCCCCAGAGTCGGTCTTTGCCCCCGCCTGCCTCGGTCAGCCTGGTGGCGAAAAAAAAATCCGGTGGCGGCAAGGGCAAAGGGGTGAAGCTGTCCTTGCCAGGTGCTGGTGATGGTGATTTCGAGCGGTATTAATATTCCTGATTTTCAAGAAGAGCGGTGATTGAATGGGGGGCGCACTCTATGGTGCTGCCCCTCTCTTTTTTTTTGACTTTCTTTTTTGGGGATGCCTATACTACATCGTGTAGGCAATTTCGTAATTTTGAGTCCCTCCTCGGTTGTATATAAAAAAAACAGGAAGATATTTTGTTGCCTTCTGCTTGCGGTTTGTTGTGTTGTTTTTGGCAGGTGGGTGGTCACGGGCAAGGTTTTGTTTGGCTGCAGGAAGAATTGCTGCCGTTGGTGAACCGTTTTTTTGCTCTCTAACCCTTAAAAAGAGGAATGTGCGATGAAAAAAAGAATCGTTGCTGGTGTGTTCGGGATTGCCGTGCTGTTGACTGCCGGAAGTGTTCTTGCTGCGGAAAAAGCGCCGCAGAAGGTTGTGGATCTTGCCAACACCCAGCTGGTGAAGCTGGGAACGGATCCGGTAATCGTCCAGGCGGTGAAGGAAGAAAATGCCAAAGGCAAGACCCTTGCCCAAATCAAGGAGAAGGATGCCAAATGGATGGCTACCGCCGGAGTTGTGGACTACATGAAGGCTCTGATGGACAACCCGTGCGGCAAGCGCCTCAAGGAAATTCAAAAATCAGCCCCCTATTATGCCGAGCTCTTTGCCATGGACAACCTTGGCGCCAATGTCTGCATGAGCGATAAAACTTCCGACTACTGGCAGGGCGATGAGCCGAAGTTCATTGAGTCCTACAAGGGCGGAAAGGGCGCTGTTCACATCAGCGATGTGAAATTTGATGACAGCTCGCAGACTTATACTGTTCAGGTATCCGTGCCTGTCAAGGATGGCGCGACCGTGATCGGCGCCATTACCATCGGCATTGATGTGGATAAAATGAAGTAACTGGCCGGTAGGGTGAGGTGCTGTTCAGCTGCTAATCACTATTTCGTGAGGTTCCGAGAATGATACGCTTGTCCGATATGAAGGTCGCTTCCAAGCTTACCCTGTGTTTTGCTGCAATGATTCTGTTCATGGTTGTTATCGGAGGAAGCGGCTATGTCGGCTTGAGCCATCTCGAGAAGAATCTCCTAGATATTTCAGATAAAAAAATGCCTGCCATCAACTATCTGCTTTCGGCCGATCGGGATCTGCAACAGCTTCTTGTTGCCGAACGCTCGATGATTTTTGCCAGTACCGAAACGGAGGCTTTCAAGCAACTGGTTAAGGATCATGAAGAGAATATGGGGCAGGTTGTTCAGCGGATGGGAAAGTACAAGGCGCTTGCCGAGACTCCCCAGGAAAAAGATCTGCTGGCCAGATATGACAAGGCTTTTGCCGAGTGGCAGGGTTTGTCGCGGCAGGTGGTCAACGGCAGGGTTGAGGATACCCGGGAGGGGCGCAGCCTTGCCCTTGACCTGACTTTGGGAACGGCAAACAAGAAGTTTGAGGAAATGCGGGGCATCATCGATAAACTCCAGGAACTCAATGAGACGTATATTGCCAAGGCACAAGCGGAAGCCGGCGGCACCTATCAGTGGGCGGTGATTATACTGGCAGCTGTGATCGGGGGCGGAGCCCTCATTGCAATTGCGCTTGCCCTGGTGGTCAGCAGAAATATAACCCTGCCTCTTGGCAGGGCTGTGCAGGTGAACGAACACCTTGCCCTTGGTGATGTGGAGATGAGCATTGAGGCCGATCGCAAGGATGAGATCGGCAAGATGCTGCATGCCATGCATGGGGTGGTGGAGAGCTTCAAAAGTACCGCCAGAGTGGCGGAGCAGATTGCCCAGGGAGATCTTGATGTCAATATTCAGGTGCTCTCCGACAAGGATGTGCTGGGGAAATCTCTGGTGAACATGGTGGCAAACCTGAAGGAAACCGCCGGTATGGCGGAACGGATTTCCCAGGGAGATCTGGATCTCCAGGTGCAGGTACTTTCCGAGAGGGATGTGCTGGGCAAGGCTCTGGACAAGATGGTGACAAACCTCAAGGAAACCGCAAAGGTTGCGGAGCAGATCGCTTTGGGAGACCTGGATGTGGTGGTTCGGGTGCTTTCCGACAAGGATGTGCTGGGCGGTTCGCTTGCCCAGATGGTGGAGAACCTCACGCGGACCGCGGCAAAGGCGGAACAGATCGCGGATGGCGACCTGCGCGGGGATGTGGAGTTGCTTTCCGACAAGGATCGTCTTGGCAAGTCGTTGTCTGCTATGATTACCAAATTGCGTCAGGTGATTGGCGAGGTGCGGACCGCGGCGGATCAGGTGGCCTCTGGCAGTCAGGAGTTGAGCAGCAGTTCGGAGCAGGTCTCCCAGGGGGCCAGCGAACAGGCCGCTTCGGTGGAGGAGATATCTTCCGCCATGGAAGAGCTGGCCAGCACTGTGGCCCAGACCGCCGATCATGCCAGGCAGACCGCGGCCATCGCCAACAAGGCGGCCGCAGATGCCGTGGCCGGTGGTAAGGCTGTGGTGGAAACCGTGGCGGCCATGCAAGTCATCGCCACCAAGATCGAACTCATCGAGGAGATTGCCCGGCAGACCAACTTGTTGGCCTTGAATGCCGCCATCGAAGCGGCCAGGGCCGGGGAGCATGGCAAGGGCTTTGCCGTGGTGGCCGCCGAGGTGCGCAAGCTTGCCGAACGCAGTCAGGTGTCGGCCCAGGAGATCAAAGGGGTTGCCGGAGCCAGCGTGGAAACCGCTTCCAACGCGGGCAAGCTCATCAACGAGATTGTGCCGCAAATCCAGAAAACCGCCGAGCTGGTCCATGAGATCGACGCGGCGAGCAACGAGCAGGCCCGTGGTATCGACGAGAATGCCCGCGCTATCCAGCAGTTTGACCAAGTGATCCAGGCCAACAGCGCCGCTGCCGAGGAGATGGCCTCCACCAGCGAGGAATTGACCGGGCAGGCGGCACAGATGCAGGATACGATCGCTTTTTTCAAGGTGGATGTGGAAGGCAGTATCCGCCATCAGAGGCGGTCTCTGCCCCTGATGGCCTCGGTCAGTACAGGTGGGGGGAAAATATCCGGCAGTAAAGGCAAGGGGGTGAAGCTCTCCCTGCCGGGCACTGGTGAAGGGGAGTTCGAACGCTATTGAGCGAGGTGTTGTTCTTCATAACGATGTGAAAAATGCCCTCATTGCGAGGGCATTTTTCGTGGTGCGCCAGGATTTTTGCTGATTCAAGACAATTGGTTGCTTCTGTTTTTTATTCTTTGACGTAGTTTTTTTTCCATGCGTATAATCATTTCATATGGGCAGTTGTACGGATGGCCATCGCAAGGGATCGCACTGATATGGAGTGGAGCATGTTGAAAGAAAAAATCCGAAAAATGGGTATCGCGGCAAAATTGAATCTGGCTATTGTGGCAGCTGTGCTGCTGCTCATGCTCGGTATGACTGTGGCTGTAAATTCTGCGGTGCGCAAGGCCTTGAACGATCAGGGGGACGCCTTTGTCAGCACCCTGAAGGAGCAGCAAAAAAATCAAGAGGATTTGTTGCGGCAGGATTTGGTCCTGAAAGGTAAATCCTTTGCCGAGATGCTGGCCAGGGTTGGCCAGGATCTTATCCTCAACTATGAGTACGCCTTTTTGGAGAAGATTGTTCAGAGCGTGGCCAGTGACCCGGATATCGCCTTTGTCGTCTTCCATGACAAGGATGGTAAGGCCGTCACTACCTCAAGCGGCAGGCCGGAGACCTTTCCTGCCCAGAATATCGTGAACAAGGATATTTTGGCAGGCGAGCAGAAGGTTGGCTCCGTTGCTATTGGTTTGAATTTCGCTGCGGTTGAAAAAAATATCGAGAAAACACTGGTCCAAGGCAATGAGGTGATCGCCGTGGCCCAGCAGAGGCAAAAGGATGCTCTTTTTCGGATTGCCATGAGTATTGTCGGCTTCGCCGCCGTAGTGGTTTTGCTCATCGGCGGTATTGTCTATTACGCCATCCGCCTCATGGTCAAACCCTTGACTGCGGCGGTGGCCAATATGCGCCTCGTGGCCCAGGGTGATCTGGATGTAGAAATCGCCAGTGCGAGTAGGGATGAAATTGGTCAGATGTGTGAGGCCATGCGCGGTATGGTCGAAAATCTCAGGGCCACGGCGGCAATGGCCGGGCAGATCGCCTTAGGCGATTTGAATGTACAGGTGAATATTCTTTCCGAGAAAGACCTCATGGGTATCTCTTTGGCCAAGATGGTGGCAAATCTAAAGGCCAAGGCAGAGCAGATTGAAAAAGGAGATATTGGCTCAAAGGTGGAACTCCTCTCGGAGAATGATATGTTCGGCAAGGCCCTGACCGCCTTGCTTCAGAAAATACGGGAAATTATTACCGAGGTGCAGATTGCGGCCGATCGGGTTGTCTCTGGGAGCCAGGCACTGACGAGCAGCGCTCAGGAGGTTTCCCAAGGAGCCAGTGAACAGGCCGCCGCAGTGGAGGAGATTTCTGCCTCCATGGAAGAGTTGGCCAGCACTGTGGCCCAAACGGCGGACAACGCCCGCCAGACTGCGGCCATCGCCGCTAAAGCCTCCACCGATGCGGTTGAGGGAGGAAAAGTAGTGGCGGAAACAGTTTTGTCCATGCAGCATATTGCGGAAAAGATTGGCTTTATTGAGGAGATCGCTCGGCAGACCAACTTGTTGGCCTTGAATGCTGCCATCGAGGCGGCTCGGGCCGGTGAGCACGGCAGAGGCTTTGCCGTAGTGGCCTCGGAGGTGCGCAAGCTTGCCGAACGCAGCCAGGGCTCGGCTCAGGAGATTAAGAGCCTTGCCAGTACCAGTGCGGAAACGGCTGGTAATGCGGGGAGGCTTATCAACGAGATAGTGCCCCAGATCCAGAAGACTGCGGAACTTATTATGGAGATCGATGCAGCCAGCAACGAACAAGCCCGGGGCATTGATGAAAATGCCAAGGCCATCCAGCAATTTGATCGGGTGATTCAGGCCAACAGCGCGGCTGCGGAGGAAATGGCTTCCACCAGCGAGGAGCTGGCCGCCCAGGCGACGCAGATGCAGGAAACCATTGCTTTTTTTAAGGTGGATACGGCGGAGGAGGATGTTAGGCCCAGTTCGCAAGGGCGGCTCCAACCTAAGTCTGTTTGGGCCAGCCCGGCAGGGGAGGGGATGTCCGGCGGTAAGGGGAAAGGGGTGAAGTTGTCTCTGCCTGGAGCTGGTGATGTGAATTTTGAACGGTACTGATAATATAATAGACCCGCAGCGATGGAGTTTCAGCTTGCGGGGTAAACTGTGCGGTACGACATAGTTCTGGATGATTCGGCAATGTTCTATGGGGAAGGAAATAGACCACGGGAGGTTCACATGCTACAGGACATGAAGATCGGGACGAAGTTGATCGGTAGTTTTTTGGTGGTGGCGGCAATCGCCGCGATCATCGGCATATTCGGCAATCTCAAGATGCATGAGATTGATGACGCCGATACCTTCCTCTATGAAAAGCGCACGGTGCCGCTTGGTCTTGTAATTGGTATTGCTCAGGGCTTCGAGCGTTCCGCCGCCAACGTGGGGTACATGGTCTACCAAAAAAGTCCCGAGCATCTGAAGAGCGTGGATGAGGCGATGGCTGAAGTGGATGGAGAAATCAAGGAATTCAAAAAATGCTTGAGCGATGCCGAAGACGAAAAGTTATACGGCCAGTTACAGGCCGATTGGGCTGCCTGGACCAAATTTGTCGAGCAGGAAAAAGACCTCATCCAGGCCGGGAAGTTTGATGCGGCCGTCGCGCTCCAGGACGGAGAGGGCTCGAAGCTCCGCAAAGAGACCAGGGAGATAATCAAAGAAATTGACGATATGAACATGAAGGACGCCAAGCAGACCGCCGATGCCAACACCGTCACAGCCAACAACGCCTCCCGCATGATTTATATCATCATCGCCGTGGGCGTTTTGGCTGCCATCGGTCTCGGCTTGTTTGTCTCCAGGTTGATCTCGAAGCCGGTTACGGAGATGATGGAGGTAGCGCGGAAGATGGCGCTTGGCGACATGGACGTGGCAATCCATGCCTCGGGCAAGGACGAGATAGGCCAGCTTGCCGGTTCCATGCAGGCTCTGCTCAAGGCCACCGGGGATATCTCCGAGCTTGCCAAGGAGCTTGCCAAGGGCAATCTGAACGTGGAGGTCCGGGAGCGGTCTGATCAGGATGAACTCATGCGTTCCTTGAAATCCATGGTTACGAGGCTGCGTGAGGTCATCACCGATGTGCGAGGGGCTGCCGATCAGGTCGCGTCTGGCAGCCATGAGTTGAGTGCCAGCTCCCAGCAGGTTTCCCAGGGGGCCAGTGAACAGGCCGCTTCGGTGGAAGAGATTTCTTCATCCATGGAAGAGCTGGCTTCCACCGTGGCCCAGACCGCCGAAAATGCCCGGCAGACCTCAAGCATTGCCAGCAAGACTGCGCTTGATGCCGGGGCCGGTGGCAAGGCAGTGACCGAAACCGTTGCCGCCATGCAGCATATCGCCGAAAAGATTGAACTCATCGAAGAGATTGCCCGGCAGACCAACCTGCTGGCCTTGAACGCCGCCATCGAAGCGGCCAGGGCCGGCGAGCACGGCAAGGGCTTTGCCGTGGTGGCCTCCGAGGTGCGCAAGCTTGCCGAGCGCAGCCAGGTCTCGGCCCAGGAGATCAAGGGGGTAGCCAACAGCAGTGTGGCTACGGCTACCAATGCCGGCAGGCTGATCAACGACATCCTCCCCCAAATCCAGAGAACCGCCGAACTGGTGCAGGAAATCGATGCGGCCAGCAACGAGCAGGCTCGAGGGATCGAGGAGAATTCCAAGGCCATCGAACAATTTGATTCGGTTATTCAGAGCAACAGCGCCGCAGCCGAGGAAATGGCCTCCACCAGCGAGGAACTTACCGCGCAAGCCTCCCAGATGCTGGAAACCATCGCCTTTTTTAAGCTGGAGGAGACCGGGGGGCAAAGGCGCCAGACAAGTAATCCCGTTGCCGGCGGGCAGAGATCAGCGAGAGCTCCGTTAGCCTTGCCTGCGGCAAAGAAAGCGAAGCTGGGTAGCAAGCAGACTTCACCCTCATCGGCAGGCGGGGCAAATATTGCCCTGAATGACAAGGATGATTTTGAGCGCTATTAACGGACCGGTCTTTTTCGGGATACGGTTGACTAAGAAGGTGAATCATGGCTGATACGGAATATGCAGAAGTTTTTCGCGAGGAAGCGGGAGAACTTCTTGAGGAGCTGGAAACTTCCCTGCTGGAGCTGGAGAAAGACCCTGCAGACCTCACCATCGTGAGCCGGGTCTTTCGGGCCATGCACACCATCAAGGGCTCCGGGGCAATGTTTGGGTTTGATGATATTGCCGGGTTCACCCATCATGTGGAAACAGTGCTGGACAAGGTCCGGGACGGCACGGTGCCGGTGAGCACGGAGCTGATCAATCTGACCCTGGCCTCAAGGGATCATATCCGGGCCTTGCTCGATGTGGCCACCGGTGGGGGAGAGGTTGATTCTGCGGCAGGCCAGCAGATCATCGACTCCTTACGGGCACTGGTCGGCGGTGCTGTAGGCGTTGGGGCAATGGCGGCCGCCCCTGCTTCTCCTCCTGCCCATACGCCTTTAGATATGGAAGGTGCCGAGGAAAAGGACCCTACCGAGGGAAGTCGGACCCATTACCGCATTCATATCCGACCGACCCCAGAATTTTTTGACGCTGGCAATACGGTGGAACAGCTCTTCGATGAGCTGCAAAAGCTCGGCGAATGCACGGTTTTTCATCATGAGAAGGAGCCTGGAGACGGGGAGGTTCTGGCATTTGGCGAGCTGTGGGAAATTCTGCTCACCACGGACAAGGGGGTCAATGCGGTACAGGATGTTTTGGTTTTTGCCGAATCGAGTTGCGAGGTGAAGGTGACGGTTCTGGCCGTGGAGGGTCAGGATGATTTCGAAGAGCACATGAAACTCGGAGAAATCCTGGTGCAAAAGGGGGAAATTTCCGCCGATGAGCTGGGCAAGGTTCTTGGGCAGCAAAAGCCTCTGGGGGAATTGCTCATCAATGAGCGGCTTGTTTCAAGAACCAAGATAGACGCGGCGCTGGCCGAGCAGAAACTGGTCAAAGAGAGCAAGGGTAAGTTCGCCGCAGTTAAGGGCGCGGAAAGTATTCGAGTGGCCTCGGAAAAATTGGATCAGCTGGTTAATCTGGTGGGTGAGCTGGTCGTTACCCAGTCCCGCTTGACCCAGGTTGCCTCCCACCATAAAGATTCGGAACTGGTGGAGCCGGTTGAAGAGGTGGAGCGCCTTACCGCAGAGTTGCGGGATTGTGTGCTCAATATCCGGATGCTGCCCATCGGCACCACCTTTGCTAAATTCAAACGCTTGGTTCGGGATCTTTCTGCCGAACTGGGCAAGGAAGTGGTCATGGTCACCGAGGGTGCCGAGACCGAGCTGGACAAGAATGTCATTGATCAGCTGGGCGACCCCATGGTGCATCTCATCCGTAACAGTATCGATCATGGGATCGAGTCGCCGGAAGAACGGGAGCTGGCCGGGAAACCTCGAAAAGGGACGATCTCCCTGAGCGCCGGGCACTCAGGAGCCAATGTGGTTATTACCGTTACCGATGACGGCAAGGGCCTGGATGCGGAAAGAATTCGGCAGAAGTCCTTGGAAAAAGGGTTGCTTCGCCCGGATGTTGAAGTCAGCGAACAGGAGATCTGGAATACCATTTTCGCGCCGGGACTTTCCACGGCCAAGACCGTGACCAGCGTTTCCGGTCGCGGGGTGGGCATGGACGTGGTGAAAAGTACGGTGGACGCTCTTAAGGGCTCGGTGTCCGTGACCAAAAGCGTTAAGGGGCAGGGCACCACTATCACTATTATGCTGCCCCTTACCTTGGCCATTATTGAGGGTCTGCTGGTAACGGTCGGGGATACGCATTTTGTCCTGCCACTTTCCCAGGTGGAGGAGTGTGTGGAGCTTACCAGGGAAGATATCGCCAGGTTTCATGAGCGGCGGATGCTGCCGGTGCGGGATCAGCTTGTGCCCTATGTGCGTCTCCGTGATTTTTTTGATATTTCCGGAGAAAGGCCCCTGCTGGAACAGATGGTGATCAGCAGGATCAACGGCGAACGCTTTGGCTTGGTGTTGGATTGTGTTGTAGGTGAGCATCAGACGGTTTTAAAATCACTGGGCTGGGTGTACCGGAATGCTACGGGTCTTTCCGGCGCGACTATTCTGGGCAACGGGCATGTCGCCCTGATTCTTGATGTGGCCAATGTAATGCACTGCGCCCGCCAGGAGGAGCGGAACACTTTTGCCAACTGAAGAGATGATAATGGGCTGACAGAGTTCGTTGTTGGGCAGATGCGGGCTTTGGCAGAACAAAAGCACACGGGAGAAAAATTATGGGCGCAAAAAATGAAACGGTTCAGTTGCAGACGACGCAATACCTCACTTTCATGTTGCGAGATGAGGGTTTTGCCATAGAAATCTCCAAGGTCCGGGAGGTGCTTGATGTCACCACCATGACCAGAATCCCCAGAATGCCCGAGTATCTGAGCGGGGTCATTAATCTACGCGGCAGCGTGGTGCCGGTCATGGATCTTGGCCAAAAGCTGGGGATGGGGAGCATCGAGTACACAAAAAATACCTGTATCATGATCGTTGATCTGGAGGTGGATGCCAACCTGGTGGAGATGGGGGTGTTGACCGACTCCGTGCAGATGGTTCTTGATCTGAACCCGGAGGACATTGAGGCTGTCCCCAAAATGGGAACCAACTTGAACACGGAATTCATCAAGGGCATGGGTCGGCAGAGCGAGGAAAAATTTTTGATTATCCTCGATATTGACAAGGTTCTGGCCAGCGAGGGTGAAGCTGCCCTGCGGGAAATGGACAGCGCCGCTTCGGTTCATGTGAGTGAGTCCAAGCCGGAAGAAGCTGCCGGCGTGGATGCGTAGCAGTCACAAGAGGGGCATTTGGGGAACTCATGACTTTTTCTGAAAATCAGGGGACAGCGCGGGATTGGTCTGTGCATTCGCCGACCTTGTCCGATCGGGATTTTGACCGATTCAGCGTTTTTATCTACGAAGCCTGCGGCATCAAGCTCCCGCCCATCAAGAAGACTATGCTTTCTGCTCGTTTGCAGAAGCGGTTGCGGCAACTGCACCTGGAGTCCTTCTCCGCCTATCTGGATTATGTGTTGAGCCCGGATGGTCAGGTCAAGGAACTGAGCCACATGATCGATGTGGTCAGCACTAATAAGACCGATTTTTTCCGAGAGGCGAAGCATTTTGATGTAATGACCAGTCTTGTTCTCCCCGATTATGTGGAGCGGATGACTCATTCGTCCCACAAAACGCTCTGGGTCTGGAGCGCTGGCTGCTCCAGCGGCGAGGAGCCGTATACCCTGGCCATGGTTCTGGATGATTTTTTCTCCCGCTATCCCGGGCTGGACTATTCCATTTTCGCTACGGATATCTGTACCGAGGTGCTTGCCAAGGCGGAAGAAGCGATTTATACCGATGAAGTGGTGGCTCCGGTTTCCCCGGTGTTGCGCAATAAATATTTGATGAAGGGGAAGGGGACGCACAAGGGATTTCATCGGGTTGTTCCGGAACTAAGGCGTAAGGTGATATTCGAGCGGCTTAATTTTATGGATCGGGATTTCGGCATTGAACAAAAGATGGATCTTATCTTCTGCCGGAACGTGATCATCTACTTTGACCGGAAAACACAGTGTGCGCTTTTTGAAAAGTTTTATCGTCAGCTTTCTCCCAGTGGCTATCTGTTTACTGGACATTCGGAAACACTGGAAGGCATAGGAGACCGGATGGAACGGGTCGCGGCGGCGGTGTTTCGATGTCGCAAATGACGGACATATTGGATACGGATCTCCCGGTGGTGAACCTGCATCCGGGGGAGTTGTTTGTCGCCCATGAGCCAACTCTCATTACCACAATCCTCGGGTCCTGTGTTTCGGTGTGCTTATTTTGTCCTAGGCAGAAAACCGGGGCCATGTGTCATGGTGTGATGCCGGCCCGCCCGGATCTGAGCGTGGAGGATAGTTTTCGCTTCGTCGAGACTTCGGTGCGTTATATGGTTGATGTCCTGACCAACGGCAACATGTTTTGCCCCAATGCAGGGTTGGTGGCAAAAATCTTTGGCGGGGCGGATGTTCTGGATTTTCGTTTTGGTCCGGCAACTGATGCGCGGAGCATCGGCGCGATGAATATCAAGGCGGCCAAGGAGACTCTGCTACAGTACAATGTTTCCGTGGCCGTGGAAGAGGTGGGGGGCTTGCAGGGCTGCAAGTTGTTTTTCTATTCCCACACCGGTGAAGTCTTGTTGCGGCGTATCCCCCGTTCCTCTGTCCCAGGGTGAAGATAAATGGCATGTAAACCAATCAGGGTGCTGATCGTCGATGACTCCGCCGTGGTGCGGCAGGCCTTGACCGATACGCTGAATTCGGATCCGCAGATCGAGGTGATGGGCGCGGCTCGTGATCCGTATGTGGCTGCCGATTTCATCGCCAAGGAGGTGCCTGACGTCATCGTGCTTGATGTGGAGATGCCGCGCATGGACGGGATTACTTTTCTGCACAAGCTCATGAGCCAGCATCCCATTCCGGTGGTCATGTGCTCGACCCTTACCGAAAAAGGGGCGGAAACTACGCTCAAAGCCTTGGAGTATGGGGCCATCGATATTATTCAGAAGCCTAAGCTTGGGACAAAACAGTTCATCGATGAGTCTAGGATCAGGATTTGTGACTCGGTCAAGGCTGCGGCCAAGGTTATGGTTAAGCGCATTGCTGCCAAGCCCCATATTGTTGAGAAAAAACTCACCGCTGATGTCATGCTGGCCGCGCCTTCGTCCACCGCCATGGTACAGACCACCGAACAGGTAGTGGCGGTGGGTGCCTCAACCGGAGGTACAGAAGCCCTGCGGATATTTCTCGAAGCCTTGCCGGGGGATTGCTCCGGCATCGTCATTGTTCAGCACATGCCCGAGGGCTTTACCCGGGCTTTTGCCGAACGGTTGAATGGTCTGTGTCGTGTTCGAGTCAAGGAGGCCCAGGATGGCGACACCGTGTTGCGCGGTCAGGCCCTTATCGCCCCCGGCAACCGGCACATGATGTTGAAACGCAGCGGCGCTCGGTATTTTGTGGAGATCAAGGATGGCCCCTTGGTCTGTCGCCACCGGCCTTCGGTGGATGTGCTTTTTCGGTCCACCGCCCGCTATGCCGGAAAAAATGCTATCGGTATCATTATGACCGGTATGGGCGATGACGGGGCGCGGGGGATGTCCGAAATGCGGCAGGCCGGAGCCTACACCATCGCTCAGGACGAGGCCTCTTGCGTAGTTTTTGGTATGCCTAAGGAGGCCATTGCTCTTGGAGGAGTTGAGAAAATTCTGCCCCTTGAGAGGATTGCCCCCGTGATTGCCGGGAAGTAATAAGCCGCTGGAACAAAACGGCTATGGTTATTCCATATAATGGTTTCTAAAAAAAAGATTCTAAAATGGAAGCCGGTGTAATAGTATATATAATATTCGGATAATAGATGTTGGCTTGTGTCTGGGGAGGTCTGGCCAAGCGACAAAGATAACGTGCGAGAAGGAGTACCATGGATCTCTTAAAGGATTTTGCTCAAAAGGACATGATCGAACAGATCATCTGCCTGGATGAGATCAAGGAGTCCAGGTTGGTGGAAGCCATCCCGGCCCTGTTGAATCTGTATGCCAATCCGCTTGGTGATCAGGCGGTTGATGAAATGGTCTATCATACCCTGTTTGATTTGCTTACCGGGCGGGAGCAGGAAATTATCGCCGGCCTGGGACATGAATCAGAGGCTGTCAGACTTCTCTGTATTCGCCGGGCTGCCGATGGCGGCTCCGTTGAGCTCAAGGACGCACTGGTCAAACTGCTTGGCTCGGCTTCCGCCAACGAGCAGATCTCCGAGATCATTCGAGCCCTGATCAGCTACAAGGATGCGGGCCTCACCGAGATTTTGCTGCCCTATCTCAAGCATGAAGATTATTCCGTTGTTGCCTGGGCCATGCGCGGCCTTGCCGGAATGCACGACCTTAAGGTTCGCGATGCTTTGATGGCCATGGTTTCTCAGAGCCGGGAGGTGCAGCATGTTGATGCCGGGTGCGATCTGCGTATCGCTTTGGCTGTGGAAAATATCGCCAATTTTCCAGACGAAACAACCTCCGCTTTTCTCCTCGGCTATATCCACCATGCCAATCCCTCGTTTCGGCGGGTTGTTATCTCCACCCTTGCCAGCATGGGGGAGGATATTTTCCCTGCCTTGGAAAGATGTTTTGATACCGGTGACAAGGATGAAAAAATCATGGCGGCCAACGTCATTGGCATGACCGGGAAAAAGCGGGGGGCCGACATCCTGGTCGCCCATCTGGAAAAGACCGGGGATGCCAATCTTAAATTTGCCATCTATGAGGCGCTGGGCCGGATCAGCTCCATGCGCAGCGTGATTGGCCTGACTGACGGTCTGGCCGAGGTGGACGATCTCGTGCTCATTGCCGTGGCGACCGCTCTTGATCACCAGTGCAATCCCGGGGTAGTCAAGGTGCTGAACGATATTGTTGCCAGGGCCGATGCTCAAAGCAGCCGGGTGCTTTCGGCCATTATCACCTCCCACGCCAGACAGGTATTTGCCGCTTTGTATAAAGAGGGCGGACAGCGTGGCGCCTTGCTTGCCGCCGTGCAAAAGTCCGGGGATCATGAGGCCATTGGCGCCTTCCGGGCGGAACTTGAGAAAATCGGTGGGGATCAGGCCGTCAAGGATATACAGCAGTTGAGCCTCGGCGAGGGTGGGGTCAAGGAAAAACGTATTCTTGCCGCGGATGACTCCAAGGCCATGCTCTTCTTCTACAAAGGTGTTGCCGCCGATCTCGGCATGGAGCTGGTCACGGTGGAAGACGGGAAAAAGGCTTTTGATTACCTCCAGATGGACAGCGAATTTGATCTGATCATTACCGATATGAACATGCCGAACATGGATGGCATCGAGCTGACCCGTGAGATCAGGAAAAATCCGGAATGGGCCAAGGTTCCCGTGCTGATGGCAACCACCGAATCGGAGAAGACCCAGTCGGAACTGGCCCGGCAGGCCGGGGTGACGGATTTTATCACCAAGCCGTTTTCCAAGGACGATTTCAAAGCAAAGATCGGCCAGATGTTTGCCTGATATCTGTGCCATGACCGCAAGGCAAAAAGAGTCTGCCCGCGGGCAGGCTCTTTTTGTTTGACCCAAAGGGTTTTCTTCCGTACTATTCCGCAGGGTATGCGCCCTGCCAACCCGGCTGCCGCGTCGAACCCTTTTTTGCCTGATCCTCTATGGGGAGTAACATGACCAAATCGTTTGGAATTACCGTAAGTCGTCATATCATGGACAGCCAGCGCCTGCATCCCGAGGCCACCGGTGACCTGTCCGGTCTGCTCAGTGAATTGATTGTGGCCGCCAAAACAATCAACGCCGAAGTGAATATGGCCGGACTGGCCGATGTTCTGGGGATGGCCGGAAAAATGAACATCCAGGGCGAACATGTGCAGAAGCTCGATGAGTTGGCCAATAACACCATCAAGCGCCGCATGGCCCGTTGTGGCTATATCTGTGTGATGACCTCGGAGGAAGAGGCGGATATCATTCCGGTGGCCGAGGGGAGTGCGGGCAAATATACCCTGGCCTTTGATCCGTTGGACGGCTCTTCCAATATCGATGTCAATGTGAGCATCGGCACCATTTTTTCCATCCATCGGCGCAAATCCACCAACGATCTTACCCCCCAGGGCGATGAAGCCGATCTGCTGCAAAAGGGGCGGGAGCAGGTGGCTGCCGGGTATATCATTTACGGCTCCAGCACCATGATGGTCTTTACCACCGGAGAGGGGGTGCATGGTTTTACCCTTGATCCCAGCGTGGGCGAGTTCTACCTGTCGCATCCTGATATCAGGATGCCCGAGCGGAGCAGATATTTCAGCGTCAATGAAGGCAATTACAACTTCTGGGACAACGGGGTTCGGAGGTTTGTGGATTATCTGAAAGAAAACGACAAAGAAACCGGGCGGCCCTACAGTGCTCGGTACATCGGCTCACTGGTGGCGGATTTCCACCGCAATCTCATTGCCGGCGGAATATTTCTTTACCCGCGCGATAACCGGAATCCGGCCAAGCCCCATGGCAAGCTGCGGCTGTTGTATGAGGCTGCGCCCCTGGCTTTTCTGGTGGAACAGGCCGGTGGCAGGGCCATTACCGATGAAGGCGTGAACATTATGGATATCCAGCCAAAATCACTGCACCAACGGGTGCCGCTGGTTATCGGCTGTCGCCATGAAGTGGATTTGTTCGAGGAGTTTATGACCGGCGAAAAGTAAAAGGTTCGCGGTGTAAAAAAAGGCTGGCGCGGGAACGAATTCCCACGCCAGCCTTTTTTTTGCTTATCCTTTGGCTTTTTCTTTTTCCCAGGTGTCGCGCAAGGTGACGGTCCGGTTGAATACGGGTCTGCCATCCTTGGAATCCTTGTTGTCCACGCAGAAATACCCCTGGCGCTCAAACTGGTAATGGCTGCCGGGCTGGGCATTGGCCAGGCTCGGTTCCACCAGGCAATCTGTAAGAGTCAACAGGGATTCCGGATTGACAAAGGTCTTGAAGTCCGCCTCGCCTGCGTCCGGGTTTTCTTCGGTGAAGAGTCGGTCGTAGAGGCGCACTTCCGCAGGCACCCCGTGGGCGGCGGACACCCAGTGGATGGTGCCCTTGACCTTGCGGCCATCCGGGGCCGAGCCGCCCAGGGTGGCCGGATCATAGGTGCAATGCAGCTCGATGATCTCGCCGGTCGCCTCGTCCTTGACCACCTTCTCGCATTTGATGAAGTAGGCGTAGCGCAGGCGCACCTCACGCCCTGGAGCCAGGCGGAAGAACTTTTTCGCCGGCTCCTCCATGAAGTCTTCCCGTTCGATATAGACCTCCCGGCTAAAGGGCACGGCCCGTTCGCCCAGCTCCGGCTTTTGCGGGTGGTTCTGGGCCGTAAGGTTTTCCGTGCTCCCTTCGGGATAGTTGGTGATCACCACCTTGAGCGGGGCGAGCACGCCCATGACCCGGACAGCGGTCTCGTTGAGATCGTCACGCACGCAGTGTTCCAGCAGGGCCACATCTACCATGCTGTCTTTCTTGGCTACCCCGATCTTGTCGCAGAAGCTGCGCAGCGCCGCCGGGGTATAGCCACGGCGACGGATGCCGGACAGGGTAGGCATCCGAGGGTCGTCCCAGCCGGAAACATGGCCATCGTTGACCAGCTGTAGGAGCTTGCGCTTGCTGACCACGGTGTAGCTGAGGTTCAAGCGGGCAAATTCAATCTGTCGCGGGTGGCAGGGCGCCGGTAGGTTGTCCAGGGTCCAGTCGTAGAGGGGTCGATGGTCGGCGAACTCCAAGGTGCAGAGCGAGTGGGTGATTCCCTCCAGCGCGTCGGAAATGGGGTGGGTGTAATCGTACATCGGGTAGATGCACCAGGTGTCGCCGGTCCGGTGGTGGCTGGCGTGCAGGATACGGTAGAGCACCGGATCGCGCATGTTCATGTTGCCGGAGGCCATGTCGATCTTTGCCCGCAGCACCCTGGTGCCGTCGGGGAATTCCCCGGCCCGCATGCGCCGGAACAGGTCGAGATTCTCGGCAACCGGGCGATCGCGGTAGGGGCTGTTCTTGCCCGGCTCGGTGAGGGTGCCCCGGTAGCTTCGGGTCTCCTCTGCGGAAAGATCGCAGACATAGGCCTTGCCGGTGGTGATCAGATGCTCGGCGTATTGGTAGATTTGCTCGAAATAATCCGAGGCAAAGTAGAGATGCTCGCCCCAATCAAAGCCCAGCCAGCGGACATTGTCCTTGATGGACTCGACGTATTCCTGCTCTTCCTTGGTGGGATTGGTGTCGTCGAAGCGAAGATGGCAGCGGGCCTTGGTGTTTTCCTTGGCGATGCCGAAGTTGAGGCAAATGGACTTGGCATGGCCGATATGGAGATAGCCGTTGGGCTCGGGCGGGAAGCGGGTGACGATCTGCTCATGCTTGCCTGTGGCCAGATCGTCGGCGATGATGGTGCGGATGAAGTCCTGTGACTGAGTCTCGTCGCTGGTCATATGCTTATTTCCCGTATAGTTTTTGGCTGATTTTTATGCGAAGTATTTTGCCGCATCACGCAGCCGGCTCACAACCCGTTGCTTGCCGATCTGGGCAAAGACCTCGAACATGCTCGGCCCCTTGACCTGGCCGGTGATCACCGCCCGGGCGCCGTTGACCAAGACCCCCACCTTTACTCCGAGTTCCTCGGCAAACTCCCGGCAGACCCGTTCTGTCTCATCGTGGCCGAGTTCAGGCAGGGCCTCGAAGCGCTCGGCCAGCTTGGGCAGCCATTCCTTGAGGCCAGGGTGTTTCAGCACGTTCTTGGCCAGGGCAGTCTCGTCCATGGCAAAATCATCGGCAAACCAGGCTCGGCCCAGGGAGGCAAAATCCTTCAGGGTGTGGAACCGCTCCCTGGTCATATCTAGGGTTTTCAAAAACCACGGCTTCTTTTCGCCATCGTAGGCTGCATCCCACAACCCTTCTTGTTGAAACTCGACCTTGACCAGGGCGCCGATTTCCTCGATGGGCAGGGTGCGCAGGTAATGGGCATTGATGTTGATCGCCTTGGGATCGGTGAAAAACTTGGGGTCGTCCTTGCGGTAGTTGAAGATAGAGTTGGAGCGGGTGATCCCGTCAAAGCTGAAGGCCTCGATGAGCTCTTCCCGTGAGAAGATTTCGCGGTCATCGGAGGTGGACCAGCCGAGCAGGACGAGAAAATTTGCCAGGGCCCAGGGAAGAAACCCCTGTTCCCGGTAAAACTGGACCGAGACGATTTCACCGTGGCTGCGCTTGGAGATCTTTGCCTTATTCAGGTCAAGGGTCAGCGGCATGTGGGCGAAGATCGGCAGTTCTGCGCCCAAGGCCCGATAGAGCAGGATCTGGCGCGGGGTGTTGCTCAGGCCGTCCTGGCCCCGGATAACATGGCTGATGCGGTCGCGGATATCGTCCACCACGTTGCAGAGCAGATACAGCGGCATGCCGTTGGAGCGGACGATGACAAAGTCCTCGATGTCTTCATAAGCACGTTCGACCCGGCCATAGACCTTATCGTCAAACCCGACCTTGCCCGGTTCCTGCGGCACCTTGAAGCGGATAACGTATGGAAGCCCCTGGGCCTCTTTTTCCTGAACCTGTTCTGGGCTGAGTTTGCGGCAAACGCCGTCGTAGCGGTAATCGCCCTTGGCGGCTGCGGCGGCTTCCCGTTTGGCCTCGAGCTCTTCCTTGCTGCAAAAGCACTTGTAGGCATTGCCGTCGGCCAGCAGCCTTTGGGCGGCGGCCATATGTTCCGCGGCATATTCCGACTGAAAATAGGGGCCTTCATCCCAGGTCACCCCCAGCCACTCCAGGCCGTCGAGAATACCTTGGATGGATTCCTGGGTGGAGCGTTCCGCGTCCGTATCCTCGATGCGCAGTACCAGCTTGCCCCCGTGCTTGCGGGCAAACAGCCAGTTATAGATGGCGGTCCTGGCCCCGCCGATATGGAGATAGCCGGTTGGGCTGGGTGGGAAGCGGACGCGAACCTCGGTCATGGTATTCTCCTTGCAAAAAAATGAGCAACGCAGAGCAGGCTGAGCATTGCAGACGGATCGAGTTCAAGCTGTGTTTTATATATCGTTTTACCGGGTTATTCAAGAGGATGCTTGGGAAAAAGCAAGGGAGGGCAGGCTGGGATTGGGGCGGGACTTTATTCCCGCTTTCAAGGGATTGCTTTATTTTTAATGAAAATTATAGTATGGTTATAGTGTAACTATTCGCTGGCAGTCTGTCAGCATCGTTGCACAGATACGGACGCTTATGCTTAAGGGAGGTAGAGCAATGCTTTTAGATCCTAGCGCCACATCAGTACAAACCAATGTCAGATCAGAGCGGCCTGTTTCTCCGTATGCCGGGTCAGAAGGAGAAAAGAAGGCGAAAAGCAATAGGTCGGAGTCCGGCCAAACCAGCCAGGCTTCCCCCGATGTCGTGACCAAGATTTCCGCCGCCGCCTTGGAGGCATCCAGGGCTCTCACCCAGGCAGGACAAGCCGCGGACCAAAATGCCCCGGAAGAAGCTGTGCGGGCGGCGGAAAGGCGGGAGCCGCCACCAAGGCCGCCGCAGGAGCAGAATACAAGAACGCAACAGCGCTCACGCGGGGTGAATGTGGTTGTTTGATCTGTAACAGACTAGCAAGATTGCAAGCGGGGGGCGATTCTCAGGAATCGCCCCCTTTTTCTTTGTTAGAAGCCAAGCTCTCTCAGAAAGCGTGGGTCGTTGGTCCAATCCTTTTGCACCTTCACCCACAGCTTGAGCAGCACATGCTGGTCGAGGAGCTCCTCGATGTCTTTGCGGGCTGCCTGGCCGAGCTGTTTGAGCTTGCTGCCGTTCTTGCCGATGATGATGCCTTTTTGCGAATCCTTTTCCACATAGATGGTGGCGTGGATCGTGATCAGCTGTTTGGCGGCGTTTTCCTTGAAGCTCTCGATCGTCACTGCGGTTGAATAGGGGATTTCCTGGCCGGTCTGTAAAAAGATCTTTTCCCGGATGATCTCCGCGACAATGAACCGTTCGCTGGCATCGGTGGGAATATCCTCGGGATAGAGGCGCGGCCCGGTGGGCAGCAGGGGACAGAGTTCCTGAATGACCAGATCGGTGCCGTCGCTGGCCTTGGCCGACAGGGGCAAGATCGCCTGGAACGGGTAGAGCCCCTGGTAAGTGGCGATAATGGGCAGCAGCTTTTCCTTGTCGATGAGATCCATCTTGTTCAGCAGCAGCAGCACCGGCTTGTCGATGCCATCAAGGCAGCGCGTCAGAGTGGTGCCTGTGCTTGGCAGGGGCATGGTAACGTCAACCATGAAAACAATGGCGTCTACATCGGCCAGGCTGCCCAGGGCGATCTTCACCATTTCCAGGTTCAAGGGGCTTCTTGCCTTGTGGATTCCGGGGGTGTCCAGCATGACGATCTGGTAGTCCGGGCCGTTGACGATGCCCAAGATTCGGTTGCGGGTGGTCTGGGGCTTGGGTGAAACAATGGAGATCTTTTGGCCGAGCAGGCTGTTGAGTAGCGTGGATTTGCCCACGTTTGGCGGCCCGATGAGGGCGACAATGCCTGATTTTACCTGTTCCGGTGGGCTATTCATGGGTGCCGTTGCGCTCGTGTGTGTTAGTCGGAGAAAATAAAGTGTTACATACCAGTATTCCTGATTTTTCGCATCTCCTCTCTTTTTAGTGATCACGGAAAAAGATGACAACCACTGGAATAGCTGGTACACATTGGCCAGTTTTTCCTCGATATCAGCCAACCGCGCAGCCCGGATTTCCCCTCCCATAAATATCGGATAGAGTTTCCGGCGCGCTTTCTTTCACCACAAGGGAACAGCACATGGCTTTGCAGGGTGCAATCATAGAATACATGGAGCAGAGCAGGTTCATCTGCGCCATGGTTCTTGATGAGGACAGCAAGCGGTTGCGCCTTATCAACCAGAACGGCAGGGAGGTGAATCTTCCGCTCTCGCGCCTATTGCACCAATCCGCGAAACGTAATTCTCTCACACTCAGCCGGGATGAGCAACTCCGTCTGCTCAAAGAGGCGGACCAAGCCCGGCAAGCCATGATGCCGCAGATTGATCTGGCCGAGATCTGGCAGTTGGCCAGCGAGGAGGAAGGGGTAAGCTTTAGCCCGGATTTTCTTGCCGAGCTGGCCTTTGGGGAAGACGCCACGGATAACCATGTCGCCGCCTTTCTCCGCTCCATCTTTGTGGATCGTCTTTATTTCAAATACAAGGAAGGCATGGTGCTGGCCCACAGCCCGGAAGCGGTTGCCGGGTTGCGCCTGAAGCAGGAACGGGAAAAGGAGCAGGAGTCCCTGATGAGTACCGGGGCCATGATGCTCAGGCGACTTTGGGATGGGGACACCGCTACGGCATGGCCGGAGCGCGACCGTTGTCTCGGCCTGTTGGGCGATTACTATGTCTTTGGCAGCGAGGCCGAAGAGAGCGAACTTGCCCGGGAGCTTCTGAAAAAAGCGGGCCTCGCGGCCCCGCACGATGTCTATCATCTTCTGATCAAGGTCGGAGTATGGCAACCCCACGAGAATGTGGCCCTGTTACGGTATGCAATCCCGGTGGGTTTTTCCGAGGAAGTTGCCACTGCGGCAGCCCAGGTATCCGAGCCCGTAGCCGAAGAGCTTGTCGGCCGAAACCGACGGGATTTCCGGGCGCTGCCCTTGCTCACCATCGATGGCGAATCAACCCGAGATTATGATGACGCCCTGCATGTGGAACAGAGGGGCGACGACTTTCTGGTGGGCATCCATATCTCCGACGTGGCCCATTACGTTACCCCTGGGACACCGATTTATGCAGAGGCAACCCGGCGGATGACCTCCCTTTACTTTCCCGAGACCCAGATCCCCATGTTGCCGAGAGTGCTCTCCGAGGGGGTGTGCAGCCTTGTTGTCGGCAAGGCCAGGGCAGCCCTGAGTGCCATGGTGCTGCTGAGCCCCAAGGGCGAGGTGTTGGAGTTTGATCTTGTTCCGAGCCTGGTTGAGGTGAAGCGGCAGTTGAACTACCCGGAGGCGGAACGGCTGGTGGCGAGCGGCGATTGGGAGCTACAGACTCTGGCCCGGCTTAGTGAGCAGCTCAAGCAGCGGCGCATAGAAAAAGGGGCGCTGCTCCTGCCGGTGCCGGATGTGAATATCAGTGTCGATGCGGAAGGAAAGGTGGCAGTGGCCCTGTCTCCGGTGGACACCATCTCCCGCAGTCTGGTGGCGGAGTTCATGGTGCTGGCCAATACCTTGTCCGCCCAGTTTGTGGCGGACCGTCAGGCCCCCGGCCTGTTTCGGGCTCAGGACGAACCCCATCAGCGTTTGATCGCCGGCGGCGAGAAGGATTTGTTCTCGGTTTTTCGTCAGCGCAAGCAGTTGAAGCCGGGTGAGCTTTTGGTCTACCCCAAGCCCCACAGCGGGGTTGGGGTCACGCAGTACACTACGGTCACGTCCCCCATCCGGAGGTTTCTCGATCTGGTCATGCAGCATCAGATCAAGCAGTTGCTTTCTGGCCGGGGGGCGATGTTTTCCGCCGACGAACTCGCGGGGGTCGCCGGGGATATCAACACGGTGCTGGCCAGGGTCAATCAGGTGCGCCGTACGCGGCATCGGTACTGGCTGCTTAAGTATTTGGAGCAAAAGGTCGGGGCAAGGGTCGAGGCGTTGCTGGTCAACAAGGGACCCAAACGGGTCAATCTGACCCTGCTTGACTGCCTTCTGGATGCCGATATGCCGCCGAATCAGGCCATGGCCGCAAAGCCGGGGGATGTCGTTTCGCTCCGGGTGGCTAAGATTGACGCCTTGGATAACGTGCTGCGGCTGGAATGGTAAAGGGAGAGGGGAAAGGCGGAAGAAGAGTGTGGCTTTTTAGTCGTAGATGATGCAGTTCCAGCGGGAGAGGAGCTCTTCGGTTTCCGCGTCCAGTTGGTCGGCCACTTCGTGGATCTGGTATTCATGGCCGCATTTGCCGCACCGCATCCGCACCCGACGGCAGGACCTGGAAATCTCCAGCCTGCCCTTGCATTTCTTGCACTGCATTGTGTTGACCCTTTTGTATCCTACTGCAACAAGGTGTGCCGGGTAAAGATGGCTTCCAGCCGGTAGCCTTTCTCGGCCAGAGCCTCTGCCCCGCCTTCCAGCCGATCAACCACCGTCACCACCAGTCCAACCTTAAATCCCGCCGCTTCCACCCGCTCGATCACAGTGAGCAAGGTGCCGCCTGTGGTGACCACGTCTTCCAGCAAGGCAACGGTGCAGCCCGGAGGCATGTTGCTTAAGCCCTCGATGTATTGCCCGGTGCCGTGGCCCTTGGATTCCTTGCGGACGATGAAGGCGGGAATGGGGTCCTGCTCCAGATGGCTTACCACCGAAACCGCGGTGACCAAAGGATCAGCGCCCAGGGTCATGCCGCCTACCGCGTCGATCTTTTCCGGACTGTTGCGGATGATCTCAAAGATCAGCTTGCCGCAGAGGTATGCGCCTTCCGCGGACAGGGTGGTCTGTTTGCCGTCGATGTAGAAATCCGATTCCCGCCCCGAGGAGAGCTTGAATTTCCCATGGCGGTACGACTTGGTCAGCAGCAGTTGTTTGAGTTGTTCGGTGTTGTTCACGGGGAATCCTTATCGTTTCGTTGAGTTCGCGGCTTATTTCATTTTGGCGAAATAGGCGGTCAGGTTTGCCTTGGCGCTGATTTTTGGTACCAGCAGGCCATCTTTCGAAGTCATGGCGATCATCACCCCCGGGCCGTGCCCGGCCAGAACGCAGCTGGCGTGGGCAACGATGCCGATCACTACGCCGCCGGTCTTGTATATCCGGCCATAGGTGGCGTCCGCGTCCAGGATGGCGACGAAATCGCCCAGCCGCAGGTCGGTAAGGCCGTATTCCTTGACAATCCCTGCGTCGAACATCTGGATGTCGTAGTCGCCGCTATGGCTGTGGGAGGCGCCGATACCAGAGCCCATGATCTTGGCGGGCACGGTGTGGGTCACCGGAACCTCCAGTCTGCCGTTGGGGAGTTTTTTCAGGGGAATTGCGGCAAGCAGGGACGGGTCCAGGTTCATCACCTTGATCCCTGGGAAATCCGGGAGGTTCAGGCCGCAACCGCAGGCCTTGATCTGGATCTTGTCGCCGATGGTGAGGCGCTCCAGCACCTCCGGGGAAAAATCCACCAGCACATGTTCGATGCCGCCATGCTTGCCGGTGACCCTGCCGGTCTCGCCCTTGGCGTCGCCGGAGACCACCTTGGCGAGGTTGCCCACGCAAGAAAATTGGTTCAAGGCCCGATTGGGGCCGGGTTGCCCCTGGATCTGGGTGAAATTGCTGATGGAAACCCCCGGCTCCACATGGTCGCCGAATTTTTCTCCGGCCAGATCCCCGATGCGCAGGTTGTAGGTGATGCCGCCTACGCCTGGGTACACGTCGGAATGCCCGTCCGGGTTGATCCGGTAGGGGTTGATCCCGCCTTGGGGCGAGGTGATTTCCCCGATCACCGACTGGCAGACCAGCTGTTCCGTGTTGGTTTTGATCATCGTTGTGCGTCCTTTGCTACTAGACGTTGAAGCGGAAGTTCATGCAGTCGCCGTCCTGCACCACATATTCTTTGCCTTCCAGCCGCAGTAACCCCTTTTCTCTGACCTTGGCCTCGCCGCCGCAGGCCACGAAATCCGCATAGGAGATGACCTCGGCCCGGATAAAACCGCGTTCGAAGTCGGTGTGGATAACCGCAGCTGCCTGCGGGGCCTTGGTGCCGCGTTTGATGGTCCAGGCCCGGGTTTCCTTTTCGCCCACGGTGAAATAGTTGATCAGCCCCAGCAGCTCGTAGCCGGCCTTGATCAAACGGTTCAGGCCCGGCTCCTTAAGGCCGAGATCAGCCAGGAAATCCTGGCGCTCCTCCACGCTCAGGGCGCTCAATTCTTCCTCGATTGCCCCGGAGATCATGACCACGGAGGCGTTTTCTGCCGCCGCTGCTTTGCGGAGTTCATCGACCCACTGGTTGCCGGTATTGATCTCCGCCTCGCTGACATTGGCCACATAGAGAACGGGTTTGGCCGTGAGCAGGCAGAGCTCCTTCATCAGTTTTTCGCCGGTATCGTCGAGTTGGGCGGACCGAGCCGGTTTGCCGTCATTGAGCAGTCCGTACAGCCCTTCCAGTACAACCAGCTGCGCCTTGAAGGCTGCGTCCCCGGATTTTGCCTGGGAGGCGGTCTTGGTCATGCGCCTGGTCACCGTATCCAGATCGCAGAGGATCAGCTCGGTGTTGATCACCTCCCGGTCGCGCAGGGGATCGATGCTGCCGTCCACATGGACGATGTTTTCGTCTTCAAAGCAGCGGATCACATGGGCGATGGCGTCTACCTGGCGGATATGGCCGAGGAACTGGTTGCCTAAGCCTTCGCCCTTGCTTGCTCCGCTCACCAGCCCGGCAATATCGACGAATTCCATCTGGGCGTGGACCTTGACCTTGGTCTTGGCCATTTCGGCAAGAATGTCGAGCCGGGCATCCGGAACCGGCACCATGCCCACGTTTGGCTCGATGGTGCAAAACGGATAATTGGCCGACTCGATGCCAGCCGAGGTAAGCGCGTTGAAGATGGTAGATTTGCCGACATTGGGCAGGCCGACGATGCCACAGCGAAAGCCCATGGGGAAGTCCTTGTTGTTACGATTCAATAAAAAAAGTGGCCGGGAAATGACCGAAAATTGTGAGCAGTATATAATGATTTCTTTGCAATGCGGCAAGGGTTGTTTACAATCCATGGACTAAATCCCACTCAATCAGGCGTAAATACCATGGCTGCTCCCGAAAAAATCATCCGGATAGATTCCCTTTTTGCCGAACTGTTCAAAAAAAGGCAGTGGGACAAGCGTTTGGCCCTGCACGCCGTCTTTCGCAACTGGCCGCAGGTCGTCGGCCCGGAGATTGCGGAAAGGACCGAACCTCAGGTGATTCGGGGCACGGTGCTTTGGATCGCGGTTTCCGACTCGGTTTGGATGCAACAGCTTCATTTGCAAAAACAGGCGTTGCTCGAACAGATCAATGCGAATGTGCGTGGTTCTGAAAAAATAAGCGATATCCGTTTCCAGATAGACGCCGGCCTTGGCGAGGAAAAGCTGGCCACCGTCCCCCTGAAGCTGGACGCTTCTCCACAGCCGATTGATCCGGAGGCGCAGGAGGACTTTGAGAGGCTGATCGCCGCTATCGGTGACGCGGAGTTACGAACGCGCTTGCTCGTCCTGTGGCGAAAAAACCAGCAGCTTCCGTATATTTTGCGGCAAAAATAGTTCGTTTCCTTCCGGAGAGGGAGACTGTTATCCTGTTTTCTTTCCTTTCACTAGTTCCACCATTTTTTGAACGAAGCTGTTGAGCCGGTGTGATTGATGCTCCATGTCTCCAGCGATTTGTAAGCCTTGGTCAGCATCTGCTGCATTTTGCTGGGTCACGTCGTCAAGTTCATGCACGGCCTTGGAAATTTGGCCGATGCCTGCGGATTGCTCCTTGGACGCGATGTTTATTTCCTTGAGGAGCTTGGCCGTGTTTTGTGTTTGTTCTGCGGCCTGTTTTAGTGAATTATCGGTGAGTTGCACTAGCTTTACACCATTTTCAACCTTTTCGTGGGTTCCGTCCAGAAGCTGCGCCGTATTTTTTGCCGCATTGGCCGCACGCATGGCCAAATTGCGAACTTCGTCCGCCACCACCGCGAAACCTGCTCCTGCTTCTCCGGCTCGTGCCGCCTCCACAGCTGCGTTCAAGGCAAGCAGATTGGTCTGGAAGGCAATTTCATCAATGGTTTTGATAATGTTGGATGTTTCTTCGTTGGCAGAGGCAATGGTGCCCATCGCCAAGGTGAGCTGGTCCATGGACTGATTGGCGGCGGTCATGATTTTGCTCGTTTCTTCCATGAGTTTGTTTGCTGCGGTCGCATTGTCGGCGTTTTGGGTGGTCATGGAGGAAATTTCTTCCAGGGAGGCGCTTGTTTCCTCCAGTGAAGCTGCCTGTTGTGAGGCGTGGTCCGCCAAGGATTGACTTGCGCTGGCGGCCTTAGTGGCAACAGAAGTAACCGTGGCCGCGCTGGCGGCCAGATCGTCTATAATCTGAGTGATGGGTTTGGTCACGGTGCGTTGCATCACAAAATAAATGCTGCCGCCGGTGACAACGATTAGGGCGAGGCAGCCAAGGGCCATGAAAAACATCAGGCTATTTACCGCAGAGGTCAGGGGGGAGAGATTAAAGGTGAGAGAAAGGCTGCCGCTAACCTCTCCTTCCTGCCATCCCTGATGACAGCGGACACAGTCGGTCGCCACCAGTTGTGGGGCAACGATGCGGACAAAGTCTGAATTGATCTCCTCAAATATCTTTTTGGCGCTAATCTCATTTTTGATTTCGTCTGGAAGGGTCAACTTTTCATCGGTTTTGCCAGAGGATGAGAGATTAATCTTCCCCTCTTTGTCATAGAGAGACGCATCAACGACTCCTTTGATGTCCTTCTGCTGGGCAAGGAGGATCTGGAAATTTTTCATCTGTCCACGCTCAAGTGAGCCCTTGACTCCTTCTTGGAAAGAGTTGAACAGGGTGTGGACAGAGTCAACATATGTCCGGGTCATCTTGCTTTTTACATAGAGGCTGAGAGATATGGTTCCTGCAAGCAGGCTCAGAATAAGCACGGATTGTGCAATTATCATGACCCGTTGGGTAACAGGATGGTGTGCAAAGGTCTCCCTGAACATGGCGACTCTCCCTGACAGAAGTGATTACTTTTTTATCTCGCTCAACCGGTAAAAAGGAATGCTTTTCTTTCGTGCGAAGTTCGGAGAGGCACACCCGATGCAAGGCGCATTGCTGTCGATACACCATGTCCTTCCGCCATTCCACCATCGGGTCGGAC